>JAIPCE010000061.1 GCA_021738345.1 Rhodoferax sp.
AACTCCAGCCACTGCTGGAACAGGCGCTGGCACGGGAGAGCACGGACGATGGCGGGCGTGAAATGGCGGTGACGGCGCAGGGCTTGGCCAAGGCGGCGGAGATTCTTGCGGGGGAGTTTTCGCTGGTGGCGACTAATGTGCCTTATCTTGGTATCCGCAAACAGTGCGAGACTTTAAAAAATTTTGTTACGACAATGTATTCAGATGCGAAGGAGGACCTCGCGACCGTTTTCTGCGCCAGAATTTCGCATTGGCTCAACAACACAACCATGGCTGTCGTAACACCGCAAAACTGGTTTTATCAGTTTCGCTATCGAAACCATCGAACCAGCTTGCTCAAAAATGAATCTATTGAGCTAATTGCTCGCCTTGGTGAAGGTGCGTTTGAGAGTAGCCAGGCCGCGGGTGCGTTCGCAGCATTGAGCATAATTTCCTGCGTTAATCCAAACGACTCGTCCGTCATTCGAGTTATTGATGCGTCTGAGCCTCGACCTCCCAACGAAAAGGCTGCAGAGCTTAGAGTAGGAAGAATCAAGGAAGTCGCTCAGAAATCACAACTGTCAAATCCGGATGCTCGACTTTCGCTGGAACGTCCGAATAGTGGACGTCTTTTGAACGAGTTTGTTCTTACTGCCCAAGGCATCAAGACAGGCGATGATCCATTTTGGGTACGTTGCTTCTGGGAGGTGTCTCCGCTGGGTTCCCACTGGCGTGGCTATCAAACCTCGTCAGAGATCAGTAAACTCTACGCGGCGAGGTCGTGGATCATAAATTGGGTTACTTCAGGTGAAGGCATGGTTCGCCCACGGTCAGATAGCGTGGTCGTCGGTAAGATTGGCGTCGTGGCAAGCGCAATGCGTGAAATTTCAGTGACGCTTTACAGCGGCGATTTGCATTACAGCCTTGCGACACCATTGATTCCTCTGAACCCCAAACATCTGACGGCGATCTGGGCTTTTTGTTCTTCCACAGAGTACAACAAGGCAGTTCGTGAAATTGAACAAAACATCGCAGTTACGACTGACACTCTTGCGAAAGTCCCCTTCGACCTAGCCCACTGGCAAGCCGTCGCAGCGGAGAAATACCCTGACGGTCTGCCCACGCCCTTTTCCAGCGACCCGACGCAATGGCTATTCAGCGGCCACCCCAACGGGAGGGCGGGCATCCTGCCCGCCATTCAACGCGGGCGGGACGCCCACGCTCCCTTAGGGCGGGACGCCCGCGCTCCCTTGGCTCCCTTCGCTCCCCTTCATGTCGCCGTGGCGCGCTTGCTTGGCTACCAGTGGCCGCGCCAGACTGGGTCGAGTTTTCCCGATTGCCCGGCGCTGCCGCCCGATGGTCTCGAAGCACTGGCCGATGCCGACGGCATCGTTTGCCTTTCCGCCACCAAGGGCGAAGCGCCCGCCGCCGAGCGGTTGCGCTTGCTGCTGGTGCAGGCTTTGGGCAGTTTCGACCTGGCCGCCTTGCTGGCCAGCGCCGATCCAAGCGGCAAAAGCAAAAGCAAAGCCGAGACACTGGACGACTGGCTGCGTGACGAGTTCTTTGAACAGCACTGCGCGCTGTTCCACCATCGCCCCTTCATCTGGCACATCTGGGACGGCCACAAGAGCGGCTTCAGCGCGCTGGTCAACTACCACAAGCTCGACCACGCCAACCTGGAAAAACTCACCTACGCCTACCTCGGCGACTGGATTCGCCGCCAGCAAGCCGCTGTCGATGCAGGCGAGGCGGGCAGCGACGCCCGCCTGGCCTCAGCCAAGACCTTGCAGACCCGCCTCAAACTGATACTCGAAGGCGAGCCACCGTTTGATATTTTTGTGCGCTGGAAACCGCTCAGCAGCCAAGCCATCGGCTGGCAGCCCGACCTCAACGACGGCGTGCGAATGAACATTCGGCCCTTCATGGCGCAGGACATTCCCGGCGGCAAAAAAGGCGCCGGCATCCTACGCAGCAAGCCCAACATCAAGTGGGAAAAAGACCGCGGCAAGGAACCCGTGCGCGCCAAGGCCGAGTTCCCGTGGTTCTGGGGCTGGGACGGCGCCACGAAAGATTTTGCCGGCGTCGGCAAAGAGCCCGACGGTAACCGTTGGAATGACTGCCATTACAGCAACGCCGTCAAACAGGCGGCGAAGCAATGAAGCCACCAAAGATGCCCGCTGGGGGCGCACCAGTGAAACATTTTGCAGACGTGTCTGCAAAATCTGGAAGGGCGATCAATATGAAACCTAAACGAACCACCAAGAGTGCGATGGCGACTGCCCAGCCAAATCCCGAGGTCTTATCGGCGGACCTGCGGGAGCTGATCTTGTCGGCCCGCCAAACCGTTGCGCGTGGTGTCAATTCCGCGCTGGTGCTGCTCTACTGGAATGTCGGCGAGCGGTTGCGTACTGAAGTCTTGAAAGTAGAACGTGCGGAATACGGCAAGGAGATTCTTTCGACAGTGTCGAAAGAATTGGTAGCGGAGTTTGGGCGTGGCTTTTCCTGGCCTAATCTGTCACGGATGATGGCTTTGGCCGAAGCGTTTCCAGAGCAGCAAATTGTGGTGACACTGTCGAGAGAATTGGGCTGGTCACATTTCGTCGAACTGCTGCCGCTGAAGAAACCCTTGCAACGGGACTTCTATGCCGAGATGTGCCGCATTGAGCGCTGGAGCGTGCGCATGCTGCGGCAGAAAATTGACGGCATGCTTTACGAGCGCACGGCGCTGTCAAAAAAGCCAGAAAAACTTGCAGCCATGGAGCTGCAAGAACTGCGGGCAGAAGACACGCTGACACCTGATCTGGTGTTCCGTGATCCTTATTTTCTCGACTTCCTCGGTTTGACGGGTGCGTACTCAGAGAAGGATTTGGAGACAGCGATCCTGCGCGACCTTGAGGCGTTTCTGATCGAACTGGGCAGTGACTTTGCTTTTGTGGCTCGGCAGAAACGCATGGTGGTGGACGGTGAAGATTTCTACCTCGATCTGCTGTTTTTTCACCGCCGACTGCGCCGGTTGGTGGCGATTGAGTTGAAGCTGGGCAGGTTTGCCCCGTCCGATGTGGGCCAACTGGAGTTTTACCTGCGCTGGCTGAAGAAGTATGAAATGCTGCCGGGTGAGGACGAGCCGCTGGGCTTGATCCTGTGCGCGGAGAAATCAGACGAACGCATCGAATTGTTTGAACTGGCTGCACGCGGCATTCGCGTAAGCGAATACCTGACTGAATTGCCGCCAAAGAAGGTGCTGGAGCAGCGACTGCATGATGCTGTAAAACTTGCGCAAGCACGCCTCGAAGGGGGCAAGCCTTGAAGAATCGCCATGACTGAAACCCCCTCCCAGCGTCTTGTCGCTGCTCTGCGCACTACCGCGCAGTCTTACGCTGCCGGTGACCAAGTGGCACCCTGTGCCGTGCTGTGGACCGACCCCGAGCGCTTGTGGTTGGATGTAATGCCGGCTTTGCAGGCGGTGCTGCCAGAGCTGTTTGTGCTGGGGTCCTACGCGCCTGCACAGCGCAGCGGCCCGGCGCTGTGGTTACGCTGCATCGAGGCACGTCTGGTGGATGGCGCGCCCCCGCACGACACAACGCCGCTGTTTTACCTGCCCGGTACCAGCCGCGAGCAATTGCGTGCCGCTGAAGACAGCCCGCCCGAGCTGGCCGCGCTGGTGGAGTTGCAGTATCGCGGTGCGATGTGGCTGCATGTGAACGGAAAAGAGTGGACGCCCTACGCCTTTCTGGTTTCCAGATACGGTGGGCTGGAGCTTGATGTGGCCAAGGACCAGGCCACGTTGGACGCGCTGGCGGGTGCCTTGCCCGCCTTGCTGGGTGCGCCAATTGCCCAGTTGCAAGGCCGCCATCTGGATTCGGAGTTTTTTAATGGACTGGTGGCCCCCGATGCCACTGGTCTGTTGCTGCGCTGGCTGGCTGATCCGGAAGCTTTCAAAAAGAGTCGTTCTGCCACTGAATGGAAGGCTTTTTGCCAGCAGTGCAAAAGTGATGCCGGATTTGACCCGGTCAAGGACGGCCCGTTCAAGGCAGCGGGCTTGCTGGCCACGCGCTTGAATCACTGGGGCAAGGTGTGGCAGCGCTTTGCCGAGGCACCGGCCAACTACCCAGGCGTTGTGGAATGGCTCAAGCGGGCGGCCCCCAAGGCCCCCGGCATGTTTGACACAGCCGAGGTTTGGCCGAGCATCAACGAGAGCGAAGAACGGGCCTTGCAGAGCGCGCTGGAGTTGCTGGTGGATCGGCCGCAGGACGAGGTGATTCGCGGCGTTGCAGCGCTGGAAGAACGGCACGCTGAGCGGCGCGCTTACCCCTGGCAAAAGCTGAGCTTGAGCCCACTGGCGACGGCCCTGCAACCCCTGGCGCAATTGGCCGAGCTGTGCCAGACAGCACCCGGCGCGCCAACCCCTGATGTGTATGCCGCCGCCTATGCCAGCATTGGTTGGCGCGTGGATGCCGCCGCGCTGGCCACCATGGCGGCTTGTGGTTCGCCAGAGCAACACGGCGCGGTGCTGGGCACGCTGCGGGCTGTCTATTTGCCGTGGCTGGAACATACTGCCCGCCACCTGCAACAACTCATTCACGCGGATGGCCAGACGGTGTCAAGGCGCACGCAAGCCATCGAACCGGCACCAGGGCGGATGGTGGTGTTTGCCGATGGATTGCGGATGGATGTGGCCCAGCAGTTGGCTGAGAGGCTGGCGGCAATTGGTATTGAAACCACGCAGGACTGGGAATGGTCGGCCATTCCGTCGGTGACCGCGACCGCCAAGCCGGCGACCTCGCCAATGGCCGATCTGGTCACTGGTGGTGCTGGCGCTGACGAGTTCGCCACCCGACTGATTGCCTCAGAACAACTCCTGACGCAGGATCGTTTTGTGGCGACACTGAAAGAGCGCAGGTGGCAGTTTCTGGGTGCAGACGACACCGGCGACCCGAGCGGATCCGCCTGGACCGAAGCCGGTGCGCTGGACAAACGCGGGCACACCGAGGGCTGGAAGCTGGCGCGCAGCGTTGACACCGAAGTGCGCGATATGGTTAGCCGGATCACGGCACTGCTCACTGCGGGCTGGACCGAGCTTGTGGTGGTAACAGACCACGGCTGGCTGCTGATGCCTGGGGGCTTGCCCAAGGTGGAGCTGAAGGCATTTTTGACCGAGACGCGCTGGAGCCGATGCGCTGCCCTGAAGGCCGACGCGCAGACGGATGTCCATACGTTCAAATGGCACTGGAACCCCAGTGTGATGATGGCCAGCCCGCCCGGCGCGGGTAGCTACCGCGCTGGCATTGAGTATTCCCATGGCGGCGTGTCGCTGCAAGAAATGGTGACGCCCGTGATTCGTATTACGTCGGTATTGCCGGGCGGTGGTGCGGCACGCTTGGTGGAAGCCAAATGGCTTGGTGCCAAATGCCGGGTGCTGGTGGCTGGGCCGAGTGCTGGCGTGCGGGTCGATGTGCGCACCAGCCAGACGGACCCGGCAACATCGCTGTTGGCGGACAAGCAGGCGCGCGACACCACGGCCGACGGCCGGGTAACGATCTTTTTGGAAAACGATGCCGATATTGGCAAACCAGCCGAGATTGTTTTGCTGGATTCTTCCGGGCAGGTGATTCACTGCCTGACCACCACATTGGGACAATAAGTTCATGAGCCAAGCCTTCACTCAAGCACTGGACCCCGTCGATGCGATTGCCACTAAAGCCTTTGAAGGCTATGTGGTGCGCAAGGACCTGGTGCGCAAATTCAAGGGCCAATATCCCATTCCAACGTATGTGGCCGAATTTTTGCTGGGGCGCTATTGCGCTTCGGTGGACGACGACGAAATTGCAGAAGGGCTGAAAATTGTCGAACGCCAGCTTGGCGAAAAAACAATCCGCGCGGGCGAACACGAGTTGTTCAAGGCGCGCGCCAAGGAAAAAGGCCATGTGAAGCTGATCGACATCATCACGGCCAGGCTCGACGCTGCGTCAGATTCGTTTTTGGCCACCTTGCCGAGCCTGCAACTCAAGGACGTGCGCATCAGCGAAGCGATGGTGCACGGCAATGAGCGCATGCTCACGGGTGGCTTTTATGCCGAGGTGGAGCTCGCCTACGATCCGACCATCGCCCAGGAAAAGAATGGCCGCCCGTTTGGCATTGAGTCCATGCGCGAGATTCAACTGTCCAAGCGCGAGGTGTTGCCTGCGCTGTACCAAGGCCGTGAAGCATTTGCCACCGAGGAGTGGAAAGACTTTTTGATCCGCAGCATCGGTATGGAGCCAGAGCAGCTCAGCCCGCGTGCCCGCGACATAATGCTGCTGCGCATGGTGCCCTTTGTGGAGCGCAACTACAACCTGGTGGAGTTGGGGCCACGCGGCACCGGCAAGAGCCATCTGTTTCAGCAGGTTTCGCCCTATGCGCACCTGATCTCGGGTGGCAAGGCGACGGTGGCGCGCATGTTTGTCAACAATGCCAATGGCCAGCGCGGGCTGGTGTGCCAGTACGACGTGGTTTGCTTTGATGAAATTTCGGGGGTGTCTTTTGACCAGAAAGACGGCGTGAACATCATGAAAGGCTACATGGAGTCGGGCGAGTTCAGCCGTGGCAAGGAAAGCATCCGCGCCGATGGCGGCGTCGTGATGGTGGGCAACTTTGACGTGGACGTGCAGCACCAGCAGCGTGTGGGCCATTTGTTTGGCCCGCTGCCGCCCGAAATGCGAGACGACACGGCGTTCATGGACCGCATCCACGCCTACCTGCCCGGCTGGGACTTGCCTAAAGTGAGCCGCGACCTGTTGACCAACCATTTTGGTTTGGTCAGTGATTTCTTGTCAGAGTGCTGGAACCAGTTGCGGCGCCAGAGCCGGCAAAACATTTTCCAGGGACGCATTCACCTGGGCGGTGCCCTGAGCGGGCGCGATACGACGGGTGTGCAGAAGACGGTCAGCGGTTTGGTCAAGCTGGTGTCGCCGAACCCCGAGATTCCGGTTTCCGACGAGGTACTGGAATGGGCGCTGCGCCTGGCGCTGGAGTGCCGCCGGCGCGTCAAGGAACAGCAAAAACGCATTGGCTCTGCCGAGTTTCGCAACACCCAGTTCAGCTACGCGATGGGCGAAGACGGCGTGGAAAAGTTTGTCGCCACCCCCGAGCTTTACAGCGAGAACAGTATTTCAAGCGACCCGCTGCCGCCAGGGCAGGTCTGGGTGATTTCTTCAGGCGGTGGAGACGAAAATCCTGGCCTGTACCAGGTGGACATCACCGAGGGGCCTGGCAGTGGTGTCAGGATTCTGAACCAGCCGGCACCGCCGCCATTTCGGGAAAGCGTGCGCTGCGCCGAGCAAAACCTTTATGCGAAGGCAAAGGAGCTGGTTGGCGACAGGGAGCCACGCCAGCATGAGTTCTCAGTGCAACTGCGCGCTTTTGACAGTGCCAAAAGCGGCTCGGCGGTCGGCGTTGGTGTGCTGCTGGCGCTATGTTCGTCGTTGCTGCAAAAAAGCATCAAGGGCGGCCTGGCTGTTTCAGGTGGGTTGAACCTGGGTGGGTCACTTGAGACCATTTTCAATCCCGTGGCAGTGGTTGAAACCGCTATCGAAAAGGGCGCAGCCAGCATCCTGATGCCCATTGGCAGCCGACGTCAATTGAATGACCTGCCCGATGAACTGGCTGCCAAAATAACCATTCACTACTATCTGGATGCGCGGGACGCGTTGCTGAAGGCGTTGACGGAGTGAGCACTGTCATGCTAGAAAACGAAAAATGAGACAGACTCCCATGCGATGGACGTTTCCCAAATGTACCCACCGGTCTGGAGTTGTGGCGTCGACGAATCAGACCTGAACCGGTCTGCTCTCAGCATTCAATCACGTTCACAGCCAGGCCGCCGCGGCTGGTTTCCTTGTATTTGGTCATCATGTCGCGCCCGGTATCGCGCATGGTCTTGATGACCTGGTCAAGCGACACGAAGTGCGTGCCGTCGCCACGCAGCGCCATGCGCGCCGCATTAAGCGCTTTGACCGAGCCCATGGCGTTGCGCTCGATGCATGGAATCTGCACCCGTCCACCCACCGGGTCGCAGGTCAGGCCCAGGTTGTGCTCCATGCCGATCTCGGCGGCGTTTTCTACCTGGGCCGGTGTGCCACCCATCACCGCCGCCAGGCCGGCGGCAGCCATGGAGCAGGCCACGCCCACTTCGCCCTGACAGCCGACTTCGGCGCCACTGATCGAGGCGTTTTCCTTGTAGAGCTGGCCCACGGCACCGGCGGTCAGCAAAAAATCGCGGATGCCCCTGGCGTTGGCGCCGCTGATGAAGCGGTGGTAGTAGTGCATGACGGCCGGGATGATGCCGGCCGCGCCATTGGTCGGCGCAGTGACGACGCGGCCACCGGCGGCGTTCTCCTCGTTGACCGCCATGGCGTAGACATTCACGAAGTCCAGAATGGTGAGCTGGTCGCGCAACGCTTCTTCGGGGCGCTCGCGCAGCGAGCGGTGCACCTCGGCGGCGCGGCGCTTGACCAGCAGGTTGCCCGGCAGGTGGCCTTCAGTGCGAATGCCCCGTTCGACACAGGCTTGCATGGTGTCCCAGATGCGGTCCAGGCCGGCGTCCACGTCGGCGTCGCTGCGCCAGGCGTGTTCGTTGGCACGCACCACCTGCGCAATCGAGAGCCCGGTGCCAGCACAAATCCCCAGCAGGTCGGCCCCGGTGCTGAAACGGTAGCGCACCTTGGTCGGGTCGGACACGATCGCTGGTCCATCCATGGGCGAGTCGGCCTCTTCCTGCGACACCACAAAACCGCCGCCCACCGAGAAATAGCGCCGCTCTGACAGCGTTTTGGCCGCGGCATCGAGAGCGCTGAACTTGAGTCCATTGGAGTGGTAGGGCAGTGCCTCGCGGCGCAAAAAGGACAGGTCGGTCTTTTCACTGAACGTAATCGGGTGCCTGCTGCAGAGCATCAGCCGGCTTTCCTTGCGCATCTGCTTGAGGCGTGGCTCAATGGTGTCGGGGTCGATGCTGTCGGGCAGCAGACCCTCCAGGCCGAGCATCACCGCTTTGTCGGTGCCGTGGCCCTTGCCGGTCGCACCCAGCGAGCCGTACAGGCTGACTGCGACGCGCGCCACGCGGTCGAGCACGCCCTCGTTGTGCAGGCGTGCGGCAAACATCGCAGCCGCCTTCATGGGGCCAACGGTGTGCGAGGACGATGGGCCGATGCCAATCTTGAACAGGTCAAATACGCTAAGTGCCATGGTGTGTGCGGCTCAGGTTTGCAGGATTTTCGGTCGACCGGGCGGGCAACAGGCTTTTGAGGCCACCCAAAAAGAGTCTGACTTGCAGGGAAATCACCTTGTCGGTCTCCATAGCCGTCTGGTCCCGGTAAATGTGCCTTCGTATCGCCAGGTGCGAGACGGCACCGTGCAAAAACCAGCAAATTTCCTGGGCTTCGGCCCGATCACTTGGCATTTCAAGTCCAGCCTCGACAAGCGCCTCGTCCATCACGGTGTCGAGCAGATGCTTGATGATGGAGGCGATATAGGTCGGTGCCATTTCGACCTCGGCCAGTGAAGCGTACAGAAAAAGACGCATCCAGCTCCGGGTCAGCACAGCGTCGTAGTAGGCGCGGTAAAAATCATTGAGGCGCTGTTCCATGGACTTGCTGCGGTCACGCAACTGGACAAACCACACCGCCTTGAAGACGCCCGCAATGCGGGTCTCGTAGACCGCACTGATAAGCGCCGACTTGTTGGGAAAGACGCTGTAGAGCAGGCGTTGCGAGATACCGCAAGCGTCTGCCAAGGCCCGCGTTTGCGCGGTAAGCCCGAATTCTGAAAAGAATTCAAAGGCTTTCTTCAGTATTTGCTCGCGGCGTTCAAGCGCTGGCATACGCACGGTCACGCGTCGCCCCTTGTCCTTGGGGGTCGTGCTGGCGGTCTGTTCACGCGTGCGAGCGAGGTAGTCGGATTTGGCGCGCATGCCTTGGCTCGGTTGGATAAAGGCGCTACTGTAATGGAAATTAAGTCGTCAACTGACGATGTAACATACGGGGCCGTTTGATGCGGTGTCGCAGGACGCACTCAACCATTCACCTAGCGGGGAAACCATGATTCTAGAAATGCGGACGTACCAGATCCAGGCGGGCAAAGCCCCCGAGTTTCTGAAAATCTACAAGACCAATGGCTTGCACATCATTACGCGCTATGCCAAATTGATCGGTTGCTGGACCAAGGAGTCCGGTGTGCTGAATTCTGTCGTATTCCTTTGGGCCTATGACGACTTCGGACACCGCAGCGCCCAGCGCTCGAAGCTGTCGCAAGACGCCGAGTGGGCTGCATTCGTACCCTCGATCCTGCCCTACCTGGTGCACCAGGAGAGCGTATTCCTGAACCCGGTGGATTTCTCACCGATCCAGTAAACGGCGCCTGGGCGTCGCCTGTGCCGGGGGTGACGGGTCAGGCCTGGCACGCAAAATGCATGGTGGTTTTTTCCAGACCCAGCCCTGGACCGTCAGGGTTATCGTCAGTTGACGATAAGAGAATTTGGAGAAACAATGGGAAGTATTCGGTCTGGCGGTGGGCGTCAAGCCGATCGGTAACGCACAGCCGCATGGGCTGCTGCAATGATCAACACAGGAGAGTGAAGTATGAGCAATGGTTGGACAGAGGATTCGAGTCGCCGTGATTTTTTAAAAATGGCGGCGACCGCCGGTGTGGCTGGTTCGGGTTTGCTGGCATTGCCTGCGAGCGCGCAGGCCGCACCCCTTAACTTTTATACCTGGTCGGCTGCAGTAGACACCGTCAAGAGCCACCTCGGAGCCTTCGAGGCCAAGACCGGCATCAAGGTCAACTACAACAACGCACCCTGGGCCCAATACCGCGACACGATGGTGACGAAGTTTGTGGGCAAGGCACCGCTGGATGTTTTGTGGGTGTCTGACAGTTGGCTGCCTGAATGGGCCGAGTCCGGCTGGCTGGCCCCGATCAACGGCTTTCCTGAGTTGATGAAGTACAACGCCGAGGCAGACGAGTTCAGCACCCAGTCCATGCAATACAAGGGCAAGCAATACGGTTTGAGCTATTACACCGACTACATGGCGTTCTTCTATGACGAAGAAAAGCTGAAAAAGGCGGGCATCAAGGAGCCGCCATCGACATGGGACGAATTGATTGCGCAGTCTCTCAAGATCAAAGCGGCCGGCATTTCAGATTTCCCCATGATGTTGTCCATGGCGCGTGAGAGCTGGCTAATTGAGTTCCTGACCGCCATGGTCTACTCCAATGGCGGTGGTTTCACGGACGCGAGCGGAGCCTCCGTCATGAGTGATCCCAAGAAAGGTGCGGTGCAGGCACTGCAATGGATCGTGGATGCGGTCAACAAGCACAAGATCATTTCTCCCGCCTGCGTGGAAACCGGCGAACTCAATGGACTCAAGTCCTTCAGTTCCGGCAATCATGCGTTTGCCCTGCTGAGTCGCTACCGCATCCGGACCCTGAACGATCCAAAGCAGTCTCAGATCGCTGGACGTGTCAAGCAAGCCCTCATGCCTGCGGGCGCAGGCGGCTCACATGCCACCGTGGGCTGGATGCGATTTCATGGCATGACGGCGCAGGCGGCTGCCGACAAGGCGCGCGCCGCCAACGCGGCAAAACTGATCGAGTGGTATGGCGGCAAGGCCGAGGGCCAATACCGATTCCAGAAGCTGTTGTTCAACGATATCGGAAGCGGCTTCGCGGTGAAAGAGTTGTTCAAGGATCCGGAGGTCCAGGCCTCCTACGCGAAGTACGCCGATTTGGCCATGTTCGAAAAGCAGCAGCAGCTCGCTCGCAAAAAAGACGTCATCACGCGCTGGTTCGGGGAGTGGGATGAAGTCAATGGGTCGGCCTGGCAGTCCGCAGTCATCGGTAAAAGCAGCGTGGCTGATGCCTTGAAGAAATCTGCCCAGGCCTGGAACGATCTGCGCAAGCAAGGCTGAAACCGGCACACGGCCCCCCCACAAGCCCCTGCTGACACGCTATGAGGAGGTGAATTCATGAGTAACAGGTCCCCGGTGCTGCGGCGCCTGATGGGTCGCCCGATAAGTGCGTATGACCAGAAAAGCGCCATGCTGTTTCTTGCACCCATGATGGTCATTCTGACTGCCGTGGCGGTCTTTCCCATCCTCTACTCGTTCTGGATCAGCCTCTTTGATCTCAAGCTGACGCGCCCGCACCGCGTGCCCTTTGTCTGGTTCGACAACTATGTCAAAATTTTTCAGGACCAGATGTTTTGGGAGTCGGTGGGGCGTACCACCTCGTTTACCCTGATGTCGGTATCGGCCATTATGTTCATTGCCATGCTGATGGCCCTGTTGCTCAACGAGGAGTTTCGCGGCCGCCGCATCCTGTCGGCTATTCTGCTGATTCCATGGGCTATTCCCTATGTGGCCAACGGTCTCATGTGGAAGTGGATTTACGACTCCGGCTACGGTGCCCTCAACGGCCTGCTGCTGCAACTTGGCCTGATTGACAAATACATGGTGATGCTGGGAGATGTGCAAAAGACCATGTTGCTCATCACCAACTCCTTTGTCTGGAAAGAGGTTCCGCTTGCGACCATTTTGCTGTTGGTGACACTCAAATCGATTCGCGCCGATTTGTACAGTGCCGCCAAGGTGGACGGCGCCAACGTCTGGCAGCGCTTCGTGCACATCACCCTGCCCGCACTCACACCCGGGTTTGCGCTGGTGATGATCTACGAAACCATGATGGCGATCCGCCACTTTGACCTCTTCTTCATTCTGACCGAAGGCGGTCCGGCCGACGCCTCGCATGTGGTTGCATGGCAGGTCTATGTCGAAACTTTTCGCAAGCTGGCGTTTGGCACTGGCGCAGCATTGGCCTACATCATGGCCATTGTTACTTTCACTCTAGCCTTCTTCATCATCCGTAGCACGAGCCGCAAGCTTTAGTAATCCGCATCCAAGCCATGAGAATCCCACACTTGGGCAGACGCGCCCTGCTATTTTTTGCGTCGCTGCTGTTCGCCGTGTATGTTTTGGCGCCAATCGTCTGGCTGGTCTCCTCGTCGTTCCAGTCTGAAGCCGAGATCACCTCGGTGCCGCCGCACTGGATACCAGACCAGCCCACTTGGGAGAACTTCGCTGCGATCTTCACCGCCGAGGACAAGGTCGTCACCTACGAAAACCGGAAAGAAGGCGATACAGCCACCGGCGGATTCATCCCATCGACCGCCAAGAATCTGCTGCCGTCGATGTGGAACAGCCTGGTTGTCGCGGTGTCTGTGGTCCTCCTCAATCTGCTGGTCAGCATACCAGCGGCCTACGCGCTGGCCAAAATCCGCTTCATTGGACGGGATGGCTCGATCTATTTCATGCTCACGACGCGTGTGATTCCGGACATTGCGCTGGTGGTGCCCTTCTTCCTGTTTGTGCAGCAACTTGGGCTGCTCGACAGCAAGTTGTCGCTCACCATCACCTACCTGGCCATTACAGTCCCTTTCAGCACCTTTATCCTGACGGGTTACTTTGAGTCCTTGCCGGACGATCTCGACAAGGCGGCGCGCGTCGACGGTTGTTCGCGGCTGCAAACCCTGCTGCTGGTGTACCTGCCTTTGGCTTTGCCTTCGCTGGTGGCAGTGGTTCTCTTTACCTTCCTCACCAGTTGGAATGAGTTTCTGCTGGCCCTGATGTTCACGCAAACCCTGGCCTCGCAAACCATGCCCATCGTCGTGGCGTCGTTCACCTCGGATTTCAATATCAGCTTCTCGTTCATCAATGCGGCCGGCGTTTTGGCGATCGTTCCGCCGGTGGTGGTGGCCATCCTGTTTGAGCGCTATATCGTCTCCGGCCTGACCGCCGGTGCAGTCAAAGGTTAAAGGAGTAGCTACGTGGCCCGGATCAAATTTGAAGGTGTCGGTAAACATTACCCAAATGGCTTCGTCGCACTAGAGAACCTCAACCTCGACATCGCTGACAAGGAGTTCCTTGTGTTGCTCGGACCATCGGGCTGCGGCAAATCCACCACCCTGAACATGATTGCCGGGCTCGAGGATGTGACGGAGGGCAAGCTGTTTTTTGACAACGAGGTGATGAATACCGTGCCACCGCATCGACGCGATGTGGCCATGGTGTTCCAGAGCTACGCGCTGTATCCCAACAAGACTGTGTACGAGAACATCGCCTTCGGTCTGCGCATGCGTAAGCACCCGGCAGACGAAATCGATCGGCGCGTGCGCGATGCCGCTCGCAAGCTTGAAATTGAAGCCTTGTTGCAGCGCCGACCTGATCAGCTCTCGGGCGGCCAGCGCCAGCGGGTGGCGCTGGGGCGCGCCATGGTGCGCCAGCCCGCGGTGTTTCTCATGGACGAGCCACTGTCCAATCTTGACGCGACGCTGCGCATTTCGATGCGTGCCGAGATCAAACAATTGCACCATGCCATGCAGACCACGTTCGTCTATGTCACGCACGATCAGGCCGAGGCACTGACGCTGGCCGACCGTATCGTGGTGATGCGAAACGGTGTGGTGCAGCAGATTGGCAAGCCAGATGACATTTACGAGCGTCCGTGCAACATGTTTGTGGCCGCGTTTCTGGGCAATCCTCCGATCAACTTCCTGGAGGGAGCGTTGTCACTGGAAGCGGGTCATTTGTCTTTCAAACGCGGACAAACGACTTTGCGCTTGCCCACGCCTGTGGCCGAGCGGCTCGCCAGCCAGGTCGAACGTGCAGTGGTGCTGGGCATCCGCGCCGAAGATGTCAGCGCACACAGTGGTGCCTTGGACAGTGCGTGTGTGCAAGGCCGCATCCTCGCAGTCCTCCCGGTCGGGTCTGACAAGTTTCTTGAAATTGAAGTCGAGGGCACACCCATGTTCTTCCGTTTCGGCAAGGAAGGCCAGCACAGGGAAGGAGACCACGTGACCGTGAAACTCAACCTGAATCGTCTGCACATGTTCAACAAAGAGGACAGCCAGAGTCTCCTTTGGTAGGAATCCACCGTGAAACCCGCTGCGTTTGACTATTTTCGACCCAGCTCGCTGGAGCAAGCGTTGCTGCAGCTTGCTGCATGCGGTGCGGGTGCCAAGGTGATTGCAGGTGGCCAGAGCTTGGGGCCGATGTTGAACATGCGGCTGGCCATGCCTAGCGCGTTGATTGATCTCAACGACTTGACCGAGCACGCCTACATCCGCGACCGCGGCGCGTCTTTAAGCATTGGTGCCTTGACCCGCCACGAGCAGATCGCCGAATCATGGCTGGTGCAGGCCCGTTGCCCACTGTTGGCGCAGGCCGCAAAAACCATCGGCCACTACGCCATTCGCCAGCGTGGAACCCTGGGCGGAAGTCTGGCACATGCCGACCCGGCCGCGCAGTTGCCGCTGATCGCTATGACGCTGGGTGCCGAAATCGAGATGGCAAACCCGCGTGGATCGCGCCGTCTGCCCGCATCAGAATTTTTCCTGTCCGTCATGTCCACCGCGCTCGCCGCCGACGAAATCATCCATTGCGTGCACTTTCCCACGGCCCACGCCAATGAAGGCAGTGCATTCCAATCTTTTAGCCGCCGACATGGCGACTATGCGATTGTTGCGGTCGCCACCACCGTGCTGCTGGACCAGGGGCGCGTCCTGCGCGTGCGCCTGGGTCTGAGCGGCGTAGACAGCACCCCTGCCGTCTGTGACGCCATGGTGCGCCCTTACTTGGGGGCCGTCGGCAGTGCAGCCTGGGCAGCCGACCTGGCGACGGCCGTAGGCGCCGCCGTGGCGCCTGAAGACGATGCACGCATGCCTGCGCTGTACCGCAAGGAACTGACAAAGAAGCTGGTCGAACAGGCGCTGTTGCACGCGTTAGATCGGGCCAAAGGATGAATTTATGAGCAATCTCGAAAGGCGCTCGATCACGCTGACTGTCAATGGTCAAAATCACGAGATTCTGGCCGAACCGCGCAAGTTGCTCGCAGATGCCCTGCGCGAAGACTGCCGGCTGACCGGTACCCACATCGGTTGCGAACATGGCGTGTGCGGTGCCTGTACGGTATTGGTGGATGACAAGCCGGTACGGTCCTGCCTCATTTACGCAATTCAGATGGAGGGGCATGCGGTGTCCACCATCGAGTCGGTCGCTGTTGGTGGTGTATTGTCGCCACTGCAGCAAGCACTGCACGAGCAGCACGGCCTGCAGTGTGGGTTTTGCACACCCGGCATCGTGATGACATTCGAGGCCTTTCTCAAGCACACCCCTGACCCCACCGAGGAGGAGATTCGCGATGTGCTGTCGGGCAATCTTTGTCGTTGTACCGGGTATCAGAATATTGTGCAGGCGGTCCAGAAGGCGGCACAGCGCATGCGAAGGAATCCCGACCATGCCAGACCCTGAGTTTCGCCATATCGGACAGCACCTGCCGCGCAAGGAAGATTACAGGCTGCTGACCGGTCAGGGGCGTTTTGTCGACGACATTGAAGTCCCAGGTGCGCTGCATGCTTGCTTTGTGCGCTCGCCCCACGCCCATGCCCGGATTGTTTCCATAGACCGGGAAGCGGCGATCCGGATGCCCGGTGTAGTGGCGATAGTCACCGGTCAGGAACTTGCTCTATGGACGACCCGGCAGCGCATGGCCCCACCCATCGAGGGGCTGCAGCCCATGGAGATGGACACGTTACCAACGGCCACGGTCCGATTCCAGGGCGATCCGGTTGCGTGCGTGGTTGCGACCGACCGCTATGTGGCCGAAGATGCAGCCGAGCAGGTGAACGTGACCTACGAGGTGCTGCCGGCAGTGACTAGCATGTGGCAGGCGCTGCAACCCGATACGCCCCGTGTGGATGAGAGTTTGAGCTCCAACCTCTTGTCGCACCAGCATGCAGACCATGGCGACGTGACAGCACGCAAGCGCGAAGCGCACCGGGTAGTTGAAAGCAGTTTTTCGCAGCACCGCCAGACGCATTTGCCGATTGAAACCCGTGGCTGCATTGCACTGTGGGACGCCGGTCGCGCGCATTTGACCTTCCATGTGGGGACCCAGGTCCCACACCCTTACCGCACCACATTGGCCAGCCGTTTGCGTTTGTCCGAGTCGCAGGTCACCGTGATTTCTCAGGATGTCGGCGGCGGATTTGGCCAGAAGATAGCCGTCTACCGCGAGGAACTTACCGTGGCCGCAGTGGCCCGGCACCTGCAGCGTGCTGTGCGCTGGCGTGAGGACCGGCTGGAGAACCTGTTGGCCTCCTCGCAGGCGCGCGAGGACTTTTGCCGCACCCGGGCTGCGGTCAGCGCGGAGGGTCGACTGCTGGGCCTGGAGCTGGAGATCGTCGAGGACTTTGGCGCCTACAGTTTTTACCCGGGTAACTACCTGGCGCGCGTGGTGGCCATGATCCTGACGGGGCCATACAGGGTGCAGGACTACAGCTACGACGTCAAGGTGGTGCTGAGCAACAAGGTGGGAAACGGACCCATGCGTGCACCCATGGCCATCACAAGCTGGGTGATGGATGGCACCATCGATGCCATTGCGCGCGCGCTGAACCTTGATCCGGTCGCCGTGCGCAGGCTCAACATGCTGCAGCCGCACGAGTACCCCTACACCATGGCCACGGGTGAAGTGCTGGCGGATATCACACCGCTAGAAACCCTCGAAGGCGCGCTGGCTGCCGTGGACTATGCGCAGTTTCGACAGCGCCAACAGCAGGGTCGAATGCAAGGCGTGTACCGTGGTTTGGGTCTCTGCACGGTGGTCGAGTCCACCACCTACGGGTCGCGCTTTTACAAGGCCGCTGGCATCGCCGGTTCGGGGCACGAAGCGGCCTGGCTGCGCATCGAACCCTCGGGTGCCGTAAATGCCTCCGTCGGCTTGGGTGCAAGCGGCCAGGGGTATGAAACCTCACTTGCGCTGGCCGTAGCCGAGGGTTTGGGCGTTGTTTCGCAACAGGTGCATCTTCACATCGGGCATACCGACATTGCACCCTACGGCATGGGCAGCCGGGGTGCCCGTGGCGGCACGGCAGGGGGCGGCACGCTCTTTTTGTGCGCCCAGGAAGCACGCGACAAAGTGCTGGCGATTGCCGCCGAACTGCTGGGACTGAGCGACAGCGTTGCGTTGCGCTTGCTGGATGGACGGGTTGAGCAACGACACGATGGCAAATGGACCCCCACCGAACTGCAACTCGCCGACATTGCGCGCACTGCCTATCTCAATCCGCTGGCCCTCCCCGCTGGGATGGCCCCCGGTCTGGAGTTTCACAAGACGTATGAGCCTCCGCCCATGACCTACTCCAATTCCACGCATGCCTGTGAGGTGGAAGTGGATATTGAAACCGGTGCCATCCGCTTTGTGCGCTACCTTGTCGCAGAAGACTGCGGCACCGTGCTGAGTCCGGTGGTCGTGCAAGGGCAGCAACATGGGGCGATAGCCATGGGTTTGTCCGGAGCCTTGTATGAACACGTTCAGTACGACGAAACCGGACAGAATCTTTCAGGGACGCTGGCTGACTATTTGATGGCAACCGCCCATGAGTTGCCCAAGTTCGAGCTTATCGCGATGCACACGCCCAATCGGGCCACACCGGCGGGCATCAAGGGCATGGCCGAAGGTGGCGTGATGGGTGCCATCGGGGCACTGACCAACGCGGTGAATGATGCGCTCGCTCCGTTTGGTGTGGTGGCAAACCAGCAGCCCCTTACGCCCATGTATCTGCGCGCGCTGTTGCGCGACAAATCTCCATTCATCAACAAGGCATGAGAAATGACGACGAACACTACAAAGCTCCGTGTCGGTTTCATCGGACTGGGCAATATGGGCCAGAGCATGGCCGGCCACATCCTGAACGCGGGTTACCCACTCCTTGTATATAACCGTACGCGCGGCAAGGCGGACGACTTGCTGGCGCGTGGTGCCGTCTGGTGCGATAGACCGGGCGAGCTGGCAGCCGATTGCGATGTCATCATCACGATTGTCGGTTACCCGAGTGATGTGGAAGAGGTCTATCTAGGCGGCCAGGGCATCGTGGCGCATGCCCGCGACGCACTGCTGATCGACATGACAACGTCGAGCCCGGAACTGGCCCGACGCATCGCGCAAGCGGCCGCGCAGCAAGGCTGCCGTGCGCTTGATGCGCCGGTCTCCGGTGGCGACATCGGAGCACGCGAAGCCCGGCTTTCGATCATGGTGGGCGGCCAGCAGGCTGCGTTTGATGCGGCACTTCCAGTCCTGCAACTTCTGGGGCAGAACATCGTGCTGCAGGGCGACGCCGGGGCCGGTCAACACACCAAGATGTGCAACCAGATCGTGATTGCCGCCACCATCATGGGGGTGTGCGAGGGCCTGACCTACGCCCGGGCTGCCGGGCTGGATTTGCAAACCATGCTCAAATCGATTGGCAGCGGTGCCGCGTCTGGCTTCCAACTCAGCGTGATGGGTCAAAAAATCATCAACCAGGACTTTGCGCCGGGCTTCTATGTGGAGCACTTCATCAAGGACCTGGGTATTGCCTTGGCTGAAGCCCAACGCATGCAGCTTGACTTGCCGGCGCTGGCTTTGGCGCGCAAGTTGTACATCGAACTTGCGCAGCAGGGACATGGTCGACTGGGGACGCAGGCCTTGTTCAAACACTACGAGGCATAAAGTCATGGCCTTGGAGTTTCTCGGTGAGTACCGCATTGCGGCACGGCAACAGCAAGTGTGGGATGCCTTGAACAACCCTGCGGTGCTACAGGCATGCATCGCCGGCTGCAGCCGTCTGGAGAAGATATCGGACACTGAAATGCTCGCAACGGTGGTGGCAGCGGTCGGACCGATATCCACCACATTCAAGGGCACTCTGGTGCTGAGCGAAGTCAATGCACCCCATGGCTACACCTTGACCGGTCAGGGGCAGGGCGGTGCCGCCGGCTTTGCCAGAATGCAAGCGCAAGTCAGCTTGACGGAAGATGAAAGCGACACCGTACTGCGGTACGTCGCCAATGCCGAGATCGGGGGCAAACTGGCCAATGTGGGCAGCCGCCTGGTACAGACTGTGGCAAAGAAGAATGCCGATGACTTTTTTGCCGCCTTCGCGCGCCATATGCGCGGACCCGAGGATCAAACGCAAGCCGCCACAGAGGCCATTCCGACGACCGTCGCCGCTCAGCAGCCCGCAAAAGCCCCGTCGAACCTTGGTTTGCTAAGCTCTTTGGCTGCGCCGGTACCCGCCTGGCTGGTCGTGTTTGCCTGCGGCCTGGGCTTTGCACTGGGATATTGTGTGGCACGGCTTGCCTGAGCACAGGCCAGGTCGAACTGCCCACCTCAGCGCAAGGTGCTCAATCCCACGCACGCACTTCTGAGCTCCGCCTAAGCGCCAAAAAACGCCTCCATTTCTGCCGCCGCAAACACCCGCGACCGCGTGTGAAAGGCCTTGCCCTCGGGCCTTACAGAGAAAATGTACCGCCTGTACCTTCGACGACTTCAGCGATTTTATTTGCCTTAGTTGGACGTGCCCGAGTGTTTGAGCACTTCAATTGTGCGTACCAACCAACACCGTAACGACACACTTTGATCACAATCACGGCCCCCGCTGCAGTGGTTTTGCAGATCGGCTGCGCTATAGTAATCTGACATCCCGGTCGTGATGGCGCGCGTCGTGGCGCCGTTGTTCGGAGCCGGCACAAGGTTGGTTTGCGCGAAGTTATAAATGGAGTAAAGAATGAGTCGATTGCCTGCAGAAACCGCTTTTTCCCGCCGCCGGGCGTTGCGCGCCGCCGGTGGGCTAGTGCTGGGATCTGCATTGGGCACCGCCCAGAGCCAGGAACGGGTTGCTTCCAAGGTGCTGCGCATCATGCAGTGGAACCATTTTGTGCCGGCGTTTGACGACTGGTTCAACAACACTTTTGTCAAGGAGTGGGGTGCGCGCAACGACACCGAAGTCATCGTGACAAATGTGGCCATGACTTCGGTTGAGGCACGGGCAGCGGCTGAGATCAAGAAGGGCCAGGGACATGACATTTGCATGTTTCTCAGTCCTCCCGCCTCGTACGAAGACCATGTCATCGACCACAAGGAGATTTATGCCGAGTGCGAACGGCGTTTTGGCAAACCCCTGGATATCGCAGTCAAGAGCACGTTCAACCCGGTCACCAAAAAATATTACGGCTTCTCCGATGCTTACGTACCGGACCCGGTAAATTATCGCAAGGATCTGTGGGACGATGTGGGCATCGAGCCCAGCTCCTGGGAAGCCATCCGCGAAGGAGGCAAGCGCATCAAGCAAAAACACGGCATCCCGGTGGGCATTGGTATGGCCAATGAGCTTGACAGCAATATGGCCATGCGGTCGATCATGACCGCTTTCGGCGCCTCTTTGCAGACGGCTGAAGGGCGGCCTAACCTGAAGACCCGGCAGGCGCTGGAGGCACTCAAATACGCTAAAGCCCTGTTCCAGGACTCTATGACGGATGAAATCTTTACCTGGGATGCTTCGTCAAACAACCGCCAGATGCTGGCAGGCAAAGGGTCGCTGACGCTGAACGCGATCTCGGTCACTCGGACCGGGGAAAACGAAAAAATTTCGATTGCAGACCGCATCCATCTGTTGCCTCCGGCCAAGGGGCCTGCAAACAGCCTGGGCACCATGCACCTCATGAACGCTTACGTGATCTGGAAATTTTCCAAGAATATCAGTGGCGCCCAGCGGTTTCTGGTTGATTTGGCAGCGCAATCGCGCAACGCCTTTCTGGCCAGTAAATTCTACAATTTCCCGACGTTCCCGCAATTGGTTCCCGACCTCGCCAGCCTGATTGCAAACGATCCGAAAGCCACCCCCAAAGACAAGTACCGCATCATGCATGATGCCGCGAAATGGACGGTGAATGTGGGCTATCCGGGCTATGCAAACGCGGCCAGTGACGAAATTTTCTCCAACTGGTTGGTCCCCCGCATGTTTGCCGATACGGCCTCTGGCAAACTGAGTGCCGAGGCGTCCCTTGACTTGTACAGTGGCCAGGTGCTAGCGATCTATGAAAAATGGCAAAAGCTCGGCAAGGTGTAATTTCGCTGGAGTGCCGCACACCTCCTTTCCAGAAAGCATGCAGGCACCTCTGATGCAGCGCCGCAGCTGGATCGCGCTGGCAGGTTCGACCGTATTGACGCCACTGAGCGCGTTTGCATCCCAGGGCCAGGCAAAAAAGCGGATTTTGATTATCAGCAGCTACTCGCGCGACTACCTGTGGTCGCAGTCGACGCAACAAGGGGTCAATGCTGCCATGCTCAAATATGGCTACCTCGACTCGGAGGCACAAGCCAACGCGCTCATAGAGAAGGACGAGGTAGAGAGCGCCCGGTCAATTGTCCGTAAATACTGGATGGACACCAAGCG
>JAIPCE010000062.1 GCA_021738345.1 Rhodoferax sp.
GGGGGAATCGCAACGCACACGCCGGCCGAGAAGATGTTGCGGTAGGCCTTGCTGCGCTGAAACTCATCAATTGACACAAAACCCCGGGGGTTGCAGAGGTTGGGCACCGCCGCCACCGCATCGGCACCCTTGAAGGCCGGCAACATCATCGACAGCTTGAAGGGCACTTCGTGCTCTTTATAGTCCTTGCCCTGATCATCGTGCTGGGTCACGAACAATTTGCCCTCTTCGACGCGTGTGGTCTTGGCATTGGTGATCCACTTCATGTCGCGGTTGCGCATTTCGGACTCCAGCATCGATTTGCTGTCACCGACACCCCCGAGGCCCAGGTGACCAATATAAGGCTCGCTCGTCACAAAGGTGATGGGCACCTTGTGGCGTAATTTGCGTTTGCGCAAATCGGTGTCGAGGATAAAGGCGAACTCGTAGGCCGGGCCAAAGCAGCTGGCGCCCGGCATGGCACCAATCGCCAGCGGACCGGGGTTTTGCAGAAACTTTTCATAATCCTGAAAAAACTCCTGCGCATGGTCGACGCTGCAAATCGAATGGGTGAAGCCGCCGCCACCGCCTGAGACCGGCCCGGCACCAGGTACTTCACTGAATGAAAGTTTGGGTCCGGTGGTAATGACCAGGTAGTCGTAATCCACTGTGTCGCCGCCCTGCAGTGTCAATTTGTTGGCGGGCGCATCGATTGCAGTGACTGCCTTGGCAATGAAGGCGATCCCCTTGCGCTGCAGATAGGGAGCAATCGGCAGGGTGATTTCCTCGCGCTGGCGCCAGCCGACCGCCAGCCAGGGGTTGCTGGGTACAAACTGAAAGTAGTCTGTCGAATTGACGACCGTGACGCGATGCTCTTTGGGCAGAAGCTCGCGAATCTCATAGGCAGCTGGCAAGCCACCAATTCCAGCGCCGACGATGACGATGTGGGCCATGATGTGTGTCTCTCTCGTTAAGTAGATGATTTAGGGGGAACCAGAACCAAGATTCGCGTCTACGCGCGATTCCATGCGCCGCCGGTACAGCGCGTAATAAAGCACCGGGATGACCACCAGCGTGAGCAGGGTGGACACCAAAATACCAAAAATCAGGGAAACGGCCAGGCCGTTGAAAATCGGGTCGTCAAGGATGAAGAAGGCACCAATCATGGCGGCGGCACCCGTCAGCGCAATCGGTTGGGCACGCACCGCTGCCGATTGCACCACTGCTGTCTTGAATTCCATGCCCTGCGACACCTGTAGTTCGATAAAGTCCACCAGCAAGATCGAGTTGCGCACAATGATGCCGGCCAAGGCAATCATGCCTATCATGCTGGTGGCCGTAAATTGCGCACCCATGAGCGCATGGCCTGGCATGACACCGATGATAGTCAGCGGAATCGGGGCCATGATGACCAGCGGCGTGAGATAACTCTTGAACTGGGCAACCACCAGCAGATAGATCAGGATCAGTCCCACACCATAGGCCGCACCCATATCACGGAAGGTGTCATAGGTGATTTGCCATTCGCCATCCCACTTGATGGCATATTGCCGGTAGGGGTCTGCCGGCTGGTGAATCCAGTATTCGCCCAGCGCATCATCTTGGCCTTTGGCCTGCTCTGCCAGTTGCTTGCGAATCGCAAACAGGCCGTACAGCGGCGAGTCGAGTTTGCCCGCCATGTCGCCCATCACATAACTCACGCCCTTGAGGTCTTTGGTGTACAGCGGCTTGTCGATCACGCCATATTCCACCTGGACCAGGCCAGAGAGCGGCACCAACTGGCCGTTGGACGCCCGCAGTGGCAGCGCCAAAAGGGCATCGAGCCCGACCTGGCTCTCGCGCGGCAACTGAACGCGCACGGGCACCGGGTACTTGGACTGCTCGTCGTGCAAAAAGGCGGCATCGGTACCCGACAGGGCCGATGAAACGGTTTGTGCGATGGCCGCTACCGGAATGCCCAGCGACTCGGCGCGCTGCCGACGTACTTTGAGGAAGGCGCGCGGCGCGTCCTCGCGCAAACTGGTATCGGTGCCCACAATGTCTGGCGTCGCGCCAAAGGCCTGCGCCACCTTCAGCGCCAGTTGCTGGCGGCCCTTTTCATCGGGACCATAGACTTCGGCGACCAGTGGCGACATGACGGGTGGGCCGGGCGGCACTTCGACCACCTTGACGCGTGCATGGTGCTTACGCCCGATGTCCTCCAGGCCGGGGCGTAATCGTTGCGCGATGGCATGGCTCTTTTCGCTGCGGTGCTGTTTGTCCACCAGATTGACCTGCAGGTCGCCCATTTCGACCTCTGAGCGCAGGTAGTACTGGCGCACCAGACCGTTGAAGGTAATGGGTGATGCGGTGCCTGCGTAGGCTTGCAGATCACGCACCTCAGGCTGCTGGGCCAAATAGCTTCCGAGCGCTTGCAGCGTGGCGGCGGTGTCCTCGAGCGGGGTACCGGCGGGCATGTCAACGACCACCTGGAATTCACTCTTGTTGTCAAACGGCAGCATTTTGAGCACCACCCACTGCACCAAGGTGAGCCCCACCGACAACAACAAGGCCGCCAAAATGCCGGCCAGCAACAGCCAGCGCTTGCGTGCGCTAGCCAGCAGCGGTGTCAGGATGCGGGTGAAGATTTTTTGCAGCCTGCTAGGACCCGTCGGCGTGGCGTGTTGTGCGCCCCCATGGCCGTGTGAACGCATCAATTGCAGCGCCAGCCAGGGCGTGATGGTGAAGGCAATGGCCAGCGACAAGGCCATGCCGAGGCTCGAATTAATCGGAATCGGGCTCATATAGGGCCCCATCAAACCCGAGACAAAAGCCATGGGCAGCAGCGCCGCGATGACCGTGAGCGTTGCCAGGATGGTCGGCCCACCCACCTCATCGACGGCGCGCGGAATGATGTCCCGCAGGGCTGCCTCGGGGGTCAGTTGCTGATGGCGGTGAATGTTTTCCACCACCACAATCGCATCGTCGACCAAGATTCCAATCGAAAAAATCAGTGCGAACAGCGACACCCGATTCAGGGTAAAACCCCAAGCCCACGAGGCGAACAGTGTGGCGGTCAGGGTCAAAATAACCGCCGCGCCCACAATGACGGCTTCGCGCTTGCCCAGGGCAAAGCCAACCAGCAAAATCACCGACCCGGTTGCAAAGGCCAGCTTTTGAATCAGCTTGTTGGCTTTGTCCGCTGCCGTTTCGCCGTAGTCGCGGGTCACACTGACCTCAGTAGCGGCTGGAATGACGGTGTTGCGCAAGGACTCCAGCCGTGAGACTACGGCACGCGACACATCGACCGCGTTTTCGCCAGGTTTTTTGGTCACGCTAATGGTCACTGCTGGATAGGCTCCGCCAGCACCGATCGGTGCGCTGGCGCTGCCTTCTTTTTGCGCCAGTCCATAGGCCTGGCCCGGGGTGAACCACACATAGCGCTGCGGTTGCTGCGCGCCCAGCTCGATTTGCGCCACATCGCGCAAAAACACGGGTTTGCCACCGTGGATACCCACCACCAGATCGCCAACATCTTGCGCAGTGCGCAAAAACTCACCCGCATCGACCGTCAGCATGTGCGGATTGGCACCCGCTTTGGCAGGGGCCAATACCGCACCGGCGGGCATGCCAAAATTAGCGGCGGTCAGGGTGCGGTTCAGTGTCAACAGGTCCACACCACGTTCCCGCAGGCGCGAGGGGTCGACATTGACTTGAATCGAGCGGCCCGGGCCACCCAGGGTTTGCACCTCACGCACCCCGGCGACCGCCTTGAATTCCACTTCGACCGCATGGGCAATGGCCTCCAGGTCCAGCGCAGGTGCGCCATCCCGGTTCCACAGTGTGACTGCCACCACCGGTACATCGTCAATGCCTTTGGGCTTGACGATGGGGGTTAACGTGCCCAGATCGCGCGGCATCCAGTCTTGGTTGGCATTGAGCACATCGTAGAGGCGAACCAGCGCTTCGGTACGCGGCACACCGACCTTGAATTGCACAGTCAGCACAGCCAGACCCGGTCGGGCGACCGAATAGGTGTGCTCAATGCCCGCAATTTGTCCCAGCACCTGCTCCGCCGGTCTGGCAACCATGTTCTGCACATCTGCGCTACTGGCCCCCGGGAAAGGAATCAGCACATTGGCCATCGTGACGTTGATCTGGGGCTCTTCTTCGCGTGGCGTGACCAATACCGCAAACAGTCCCAACAACAAGGCGACCAGCGCCAGCAACGGCGTCAGAGCATTGGCCTGAAAGGCGGCCGCAATGCGACCCGATACACCCAGTTTCGTTGTGTCGATCATGACGCGCTCACTTTGCGCTGGACGCAGGTTTGGCGTTGGCAAAGCCGGCGCGAATTGGATCCAGGGCCACGACTTCGCCCGAGGTCAGGCCCGCGAGGACCTCATATCCGTCAGAACCGGCCTTGCTGCCGACCCGTACCGCGCGCAAGGTAAAACCGGTTGCTGTTGCGATGTAGACCGCGGTCAGTTCACCCCGGCGCAAGACCGCCGCTTCTGGAACCACGAGCTTGGCGACCGAAGCGGATTGCGTTTGCGCGAAGCGTACCTTGACCTGCTGACCGGGCACCAGGGCAGCGCTATCGCGCGGTGGCAAGTCCAGCCGCCATTCGGTCGTTTGCGAGACTGGGTCAGCTGAGGGCACGGCGCTGCGCTGCACCGGGGTGATCTGCTGCAAGCCATTGGGGCCGTCCTCCACCTCAACCAGCGTTTGCGCAGCGGTTCGCACCGACTGACTGCGCGAAGCAGGCACCTGCACGACGGCGCGCAGGGGCTGCGGCGCATATACGGTCAGCAGGGGCTTGCCGGGCACCGCCAACTCGCCTGCCTCTGCGCTGGTTTGCAGCACCCAGCCGTCAAATGGTGCGGTGACGCGGGTGAAGCCCTGCGAGATACTTGACTGACGAGCCCCTGCGATGGCCTGGTCCCGAACCGCAGTGGCGCCCTTATGCTGCGCCTCAGCGGTGTCCAAGGCGGCCTTGCTGATGAAGCCCTTGCTTTGCAGGTCGCGGGTGCGCTCCAAGTTGGACTGCGCGTTGCGCAATTCAGCGTCGGCTTGGTTGATCTGGGCCTGGCTGCGCTGCACGCCGGCGACGGCTTCGCGGTCGTCAATCGTGGCGAGCAATTGGCCGGCGCGGACTTTGTCGCCGGCCTTGACCACAAAGGTCGCGATACGCCCAGACGCCTGTGCCGCAACCGTACTTTGCTTGACGGCCTGAATGACACCGTCAAGTTCGTAGGATGCGCCCACCGCCTTGGGCTGAACCACTGTGGTTGGCACAGCTGCCGTTTGTGCCCAGACCGGAGCGGCCAAGGCCAAGGCGGCAAACATATGCACAAAGCCATGCAGGTGCCTGGTTACGGACATGCGGTTTTGAATTGCTGAAGCGGTCATTTTCCTGGGTCTCCTTGATACCCCACGTAGTATATACGAATACTGTACGGGGTATCAAGAGGGGGTCACACATGGCGCGCCCAAGGTCCCAATGTGAGCCGCTCCACGGCGCTCAGTGCGCGGGTGAAATCCCGGGTTGCCAGCATCGATCGCGGCAGTAACCCTGTTTCTACGGCCCGTGCATACTGGGCCCGCGCCACGTCAAACGGCAAACCGGCCGAGTCAATGAACAATGCGGCATAGCGTTGCAAAAGCGCGGTGTTCTCGGATGTGTCGAAGTGAAGTGTGGGCAAAGACATAGGAAGTCCTTTCTGAATGAAAACGCCGAATATAAGGGTTTACCCTAGGTTTTGTGTGGCGAATGGGTTTATTGGGGTGTAGGAAAGCCGTATGTTGCGCCTCCCGGTGATGTCGCCACAAGCGCCGAGAGCGGTGCAGTAGGGGTCGGTTCCGATTCAGGACAATGACCCTAGATTCCTCAGTTGACCGCTGATTTTTGAAAGTAACTCCTTATGAACACTCCCTTCCGGAGCGTCCTGGCACCCACCGTTTCGCTGGAGAGCAGTGATCGGCGGCAGATCGAAAAGACACTCATGGAGTTTGGCGAAGGCAGTGCCATGGCAATTCCGGGCAGTTCACGCCGTCCAAACCGCCTGCTCTCACCCGATAATCCAACTTTTGTTCAGGAAGTGCCATGCCAATTTATGAATATGCCTGTGGCGATTGCGGCCACACTTTTGAAGCGCTGGTGCGCGCGAGCAACACGCCAGAGTGCCCGACTTGCCACTCCACCGATCTGCAGAAATTGCTGTCTGTTTTTGCTACCACCTCGGGTACGCCCGAGGCCGCGCCAGCCATTCCCGCTGGCTGCGGTGCGTGCGGACATCCTGGTGGGCCGGGGGCTTGCGCGTTCAACCAGTGAATGGGGAAGCGACCCGCGCGCCGGGCGGGGGATACAGCTTGCCGTAGGCGGCCAGCAGGCGCTGGTGCATCTCGCAGTCTGCCAAATCGAGGCGCAAGGCGGGCTGGCCAAAAAAGCGTGACTTGCCGGCCAACAGGGCTTTGGCCAGTTGCAGCGTTTCTTCACCATACAGAGACCGCAGCGCGGTGTCGAAATTGCTGGCATCTTCGAAGCCTTGCAGGCTCTCGATGCAGGCATAGACCCGCAGCCGCTCGGGATTAAGCTGTGCAAATTGGCGAATCCACTCGCAGCCCTCGCTGGTCCCCTCTGCATCGCCCACGGCCAGAGACAGCAGCGTCTTTAACTCGCCAACCCGCAAATCGTTCCAGAACGGGTCGCTGCCAGGCGCCAGACCAATCAGGGCGGCGACCCGCTTGTCGTCGGTGTTGCCACTGTCGTTAAGGTTGTCGAGCAAGTCGCAGCACTCTTCGTCGTCGAGATCTGGCAGGTGGCAAATGGCCTCGCGGATGGGGTTGGCGACGCTGTTGTTTTCCCATTCCAGCTCGTCTATGGGATAAATTTCTGACATGCCCGGTACCAGGATGCGGCAGGCATAGACCCCGAGCTGTCTGAAATCGGCGACATAGATGTCGTGCCCCAGGGTGTGGATGGCATTGACCAACCAGGCGTAATCCTCAGCCGTGGTGGTACTGAAATTCCAGTCGCAAAAGCCGAAATCCGGGGTCGCGCGCAGAAAATTCCAGTGAACGATTCCGCTGGAGTCGACGAAATGGATTTCGAGATTGGGCGCACCGGCGATTTCCTCCAGGTCCAGACCGGGGCCAGGAAAGCCGCCAAGTGCGTCTAGCGCGCGCCCCTGCAATAGCTCGGTGAGTGCGCGCTCGAGTGCGATTTCAAAGCGTGGGTGGGCACCGAAACTTGAAAAGCAGCCCTGATCCTGGGGGTTCAACAGGGTGACATTCATGACCGGAAATTTGCCACCCAGCGAGGCATCCTTCACCACGATGCCAAAGCCGGCATTGCGCAAACCCTGTATGCCATTGGCAATGCGCGGGTAGCGGTCAACCACCTCCTGCGGCACATCAGGCAGGCAAAGACCTTCGCCGATGATGCGGAACTTGACATGGCGCTCGAAAATCTCGGACAACGCTTGCGTACGCGCCTCGGCCTCGGTGTTGCCGGCCGACATGCCGTTGCTGACATACAGGTTGCCGATGATGTTGATCGGAAAAAACACGCGGGCCTGGTCCCGTTGCCGCATATAAGGTAGGGCGCAAATGCCACGTTCTGCATTGCCGGAGTTGAAGTCCACCAGGCGCCCGGCAGCGATACTGCCGCGGGGGTTATAAAAGGCCTGCAGCTCGGGCGTGAGCAAACCTTTGGGCCAGGCGTCGTCGCCATCGAGGGCAAACCATTGTTCTTGCGGGTAATGCACAAAGGCACGTTTCCTTCCCTCGGCATATTGGTATCCCAGGTAGTAGTGGTTCCAAAAATACTGGGTAGACAAGCGCTCGAAGAATTCGCCTAACGCGCTTGCCAGTGCCGCCAGGCGCGAGCTGCCCTTGCCGTTGGTAAACATCAGGGGGCAGTCGCGCTCGACTAGGTGCACCGACCAGATACCTTCGACCGGGTTGAGCCAGGAGCGCTCTTCGACATGAAAATCCAGCGCCAACAATCTGGATTGCATGGTGGCAATCGACGCATCGAGTGACGCGTCCTTGCCGACGATAAAGCTTTCTGGCTGCATGGGAAGTTCCTAAAGGGGGCTACAGTGTAGCGAGACCGGCTTTGGCTTAAGATTCGGTCCCACTTTCACCCCAAGAGCAGGCAAAACCCGTGACTACACCCCTTCAAAAATGGCGGTTCTTCCGCGCTGGCGGCTTTGATCAGGTTCGACTCGACAGCGCCGATGAGATTTTGGCGCTCGCATCGCTCGACCAAAAGTTGTGGGTCGCGCTGGCCTGTCCGGTCCGGGGCATCGAGTTCGATGCGCGTACCTTGGCGCTGGTGGACCATGACGCCGATGGCACCGTGCGCGCGCCGGAGCTGCTTGCTGCGCTGCAATGGGCCAGCGAGCGGCTCAGTGACACCGAGGTTCTGGTGAAACAACTGCCCGGTGTGCCGCTGCATGCGATTCGCGGCGATGACGATACCGGACGGCGCATCCTGGCGGCGGCACAACAGGTTCTGCTGGATACCGGCAGGTCAGACAACATGGTGTCGGTTGAGGATGCCAGCCACGCGCAAGGGCGCTCGGTCGAGCGCGCCATGGCGGCCTGGGAGGCCTCGGCCATCGACGCCCGGCCACTCGGCGATGCCACCGAAGCGGCCCAAGCTGCGCTCAGCGCCGTGGCGGAAAAGGTCGATGACTATTTTGTGCGCTGCCGCCTGGCTGCATTCGATGCGCGCGCGACCGAGGCGCTTAACGCCGCCCCCGACGCTTTCGCGGTGTTGGGCCATACCACCCTTCAGACCGGGAGCGACGGCATCGCCGCGTTGCCCTTGGCGCGGGTCGAAGCCAGCAGCGCCTTGCCCCTTGGTGCCGGCATCAATCCGGCGTGGGCCGACCGTATTGGGCAACTGCATGCGCGCGTGGTGACACCTTTGCTAGGGCCGCTGGAGCAACTGACTGAGGCCCAATGGCAGGACCTCCAACAGCGGCTTGCCGCGTTTGTCACCTGGCAGGCCAGCAAACCCGATCCCGCGGCGGTGGGCGACGGCGTGCGCGAGCTGGAACAATTAGCCCGTTACGTGCGCGATTTGCAGTTGCTGGCGAATAATTTTGTCTCGTTCCGCAACTTTTACACGCGTGAGGGTGCGGCCACCTTCCAGGTCGGCACCCTGTACCTCGATGGTCGCTCCTGCGAGCTCTGCGTGGCGGTGAACGACCCGGCCCGGCATGCGGCGCTAGCGGCCCTGTCGCGTATCTGCCTGGTGTATGTGGATTGCACCCGAGGCAGCGAGAAAATGGCGGTTGCGGCAGCCTTTACCGCAGGCGACTCGGACCAGCTCATGGTCGGAAGAAACGGCGTGTTCTACGACCGCCAGGGGCGTGACTGGAATGCCACGATTTCCAGGATCATCGACAACCCGATCAGCCTTCGTCAGGCTTTCTGGTCACCCTACAAGCGTCTGGTGCGCCTGGTGTCCGATCAGGCCCAAAAAATGGCTAGCAGCAAGCATGCCGAGTCGGAGTCGAGGCTGTCGGCAGTCGCAACCGAAGGCAGCAAAAAGGTGACAGCCGCTGCGCCGTCCAAACCGGCGGCTACGTCAGTGGCGCCCTTTGACGTGGCCAAGTTTGCCGGCATTTTTGCGGCCATTGGCCTGGCGATCGGTGCCATTGGCACCCTTCTGGCGTCGCTGGTGACCGGGCTGTTTGCCTTGAAGTGGTGGCAGTTGCCGCTCGCGCTGGGCGGTCTGATGCTGCTGATTTCGGCGCCGGCCGTGATTCTGGCGTGGTTCAAGCTGCGCAGCCGCAATCTGGGGCCGATTCTGGATGCCAACGGCTGGGCCATCAACGCGCGAGCCCGCATCAATATTCCGTTCGGTACCTCGTTGACCCAGCTTGCCGAGTTGCCCGCAGGGTCCGAGCGCTCGCTGATTGATCCCTATGCCGAGACCAGGAGTCCCTGGGGCTGGGTGGTCGGCCTTGCCGTGCTGGTCGGCCTGGCTATCGCGTGGGCGAGCTAATGACCAGGCCCACTACAGTTTGACTTTGAACGTCTGGGCGATCATGGCCACCGACTGCGGGCTGTCCCAGGCCTGTGCACCGTAGACCTTGGCCAGTACACGGCCTTTTGCGTCCACCAACAGGGTCAGGGGCAGCCGGTCGGCCCCCAGCATATGTTCGAGGAACAATCGGTTGTCGATGAAGTTACGAAACGAAATACGCGTCTTTTGTAGAAAACCTTTGGCGTTGGTCCAGTAGTCGTCCGTGGAAATGCCGATCACATTGAACTGCTTGCCACCATAGGCCTGGTGCAGCCGCTCAAGTGAACCCATTTCCTGAACACAGGGGCCGCACCAACTGGCCCAGACATTGATGACCAGCGGTTTGCCGCGAAAATCTGACAGATTCTGGTTGGTACCCGACAGCCCCTGCATCGGGGCCTGACGCAGCACACCGCCGATGGGCACCTCGCCGGGTGTTTTTGCAAGGCCAGTGCCTGCGGTCATTGCGCCAATAAGCAGCGCCATCAGTGCCCGTTTGTTCATGACCGGCGATCGGTGCATGGCTGATCCTGCTACGGCCCGATTCAGGGGCGGACCCGGTCGACGCGCATTTTGAGGCCGCTCGCGCCCACCTTGACGGTTTGCGCTGCTGACAACAGGTCGCCGGGCTCCGGCATTGCCATGCCCGTCTTGGAAATGCGCACTTCCACTTCGACCTCTGCCGCATTCGAGATCAGGGCCTGCGGGTTCATGGCCAAAGAGTCGTCGAGGGTAAATTGCAGTGGCAATTGGGTGGCCGGTGCACGCAGTACCGCGATCGGCATGCGGGTACCGGGCAAACGCGCAATCACCATCACGATGTCGGTGGGCAGTGCCCGGGCCTTGAGCGCAGGGTCAATCTCAATCACACCGCTGACGCTGGCCTGGGCGCTGGCTGCAGCGGTTTTGGCGCCCGCCTTGGAACCGGCGGCTGGCGCTGCCGGCCGGCTGGCAAGGGTCGGTGCAGACTTGCCGAGCTTGGCGTAGGCATCCTTGATGGCGTTGCTCAACATTTGCTCGTCTTCAGAACCGGGCGTGAGTTGTTGCACCAGGTTCTCCCAGGTGCGTGCCGCGACTTCAAAGTCTCCGCGCTGGAATGCAGCCGTGCCATACAGCCAGAGCGCCATGCCGTTATTGGGCTCAACTTTCAGGGCTTTTTCGATCAATTCGGTGGGCTTGCCGGCCAAATTGCCGCGGGCGTTGGTGGCCATCACGTCGGCGTAGTCGGCCAGCAACTGGGCGTCGCTGTCGAGCACCGTGCCCGCCCGCGCAAACGCCTGTTCGGCCTCTGCATTGCGACCGATCGCCTTGTAGGAGCGTGCCAACATGGCCCAACCCTTGAAATTCTCGGGCTCTTTCTCCAGCTTCCTGGCCAGACCTTCGATCATGGTGTTGAGTTCGGAGGTGCTAACCTGGTGTTGCGGTCCACTGGCACCGATGGTTGAAGGGTTGCCGATCATCAGATAGATGGCAATCGCTAGACCTGGCAGGGCCAATCCAACGAACAGCATGGTCTTTCTGGGGGCGTGTAGCGTGACCTGGGAGTCGGCGACGCTGGCCTCTTCAAGCAGGCGGTGCTGCAGTTCGGCGCGGGCCTGCTCGTAGTCATCCTGGGCGATCATTTTTTCATCGCGGTCGCGTTCGAGGCGGGTCATCTGATCGCGGTAAATCACCGCATTGAGCTGACGACGCGACACCTCGGTGCCGGTGCTTTTCCAGTAAAAAGGCCTGAACAACAGCGCCAGTGCCAGCGCCACAATCAGGGCGCCCGCCGCCACAAAAGCTATCATTTTTCGCCTTCCTTGAGCAGCGCCTCAGCGCGCTTACGTTCTTCGTCGGTGAGTTCAGGCCGGACGACCTCCTGGTTGCGTCGGCGCATGTAGACAAACAGTGCCGCCACGCCGGCCACCATGAGCACAAAGGGTCCAATCCAGAGCATCCAGGTAATCGGTTTGACCGGGGGCCGGTAGAGCACAAAGTCGCCGTAGCGGCTGACCATGAATTCTCGGATTTCGTCATCGGTCTTGCCCTGCTTGATCAGGGTGCGCAACTCTCGGCGCAAGTCCAGCGCAAGCTCGGAGCGAGAGCCCGCAAGTGACTCGTTCTGGCACACCAGGCAACGCATTTCTTCGGAAATGACGATCAACCGCTGCTCTACAGCCGGGTCTTCAGCCAGCGGCGCAGCCTCCTTGCCCCAGGCCGCCGCCGTGCCTAGCAATAACAACACAATCAGGTACAGATATTTCACGATTTCTTGAGCTCGTTGATGAGGGGGATGATGGTCTTGTTGAGGGCTTCGGTGGAGATCGGGCCGATATGCTTGTAGCGGATGACGCCGTTCTTGTCGATCAGGAAGCTCTCGGGCACACCATAGACCCCGAAGTCGATACCGACCCGGCCATCGGCGTCAAAGGGAATGATGTCGTAGGGATTTCCGCTGCGCTTGAGCATATTGATGCCGTCCTTGCGCTGGTCCTTGTAGTCAAGCCCAACCAGGGGAATCATTTGTGTCTTGGCAAAGTCCATCAGCACCGGATGCTCTTCGCGGCACGCGACGCACCAGGACGCCCAGACATTGAGCAGCCACACCTTGCCCTTGAGGTCGGCCGAAGCAAACTGCAATTCCGGTTGATGCAAGTGTGGCAGGGCGAAGATCGGCGCCGGTTTGTTAACCAGCGGCGAAGGGACTTCGCGCGGATTGAGTCCCAGACCCACTGCCAGAAACCCCACCAGCACCACAAACAAGGCCAGCGGGACCAGAAACTTGGCCTTCATGCCCGGGCTCCCTTGCGCACGCCCTTGAGTGGTGCTGTCGGTACAGGTTCGGGCTCGCGCACCTTGACCTTGAGCCGGTAGCGGCGGTCGGACATGGCAAACAGCCCGCCTAGCGCCATCAGAGCACAGCCACCCCAGATCCAGTCGACAAAGGGCTTGAAGTACACCCGAATGGCCCAGTTGTTGCCGTCTAGTGCCTCGCCCAGTGACACATACACGTCACGTGTGAAGCCGGCGTCAATGGCGGCCTCGGTCATGGGCATGGACGATGAGAAATAGGCGCGCTTTTCGGGATGAAGAATCAGCGTGCGAGAGCCCTCGCGGGTGACCTCAAACTCGCCCCGGTTGGCCTTGTAGTTGGGCCCCATGATGTCCTTGACCCCGATCAGCTTGAATTGATAGCCCCCGACCTGCACCGTGTCGCCAGGCCCCATTTTGACGTCCTGCTCCTCCTGGAAGCCGCCCACCATGGTGACCCCGAAAATGAACACGCCTATTCCCATGTGACCCAGGTGCATGCCCCAAAACGACAGCGGCGGCATGCCGGCTTTCAGCCGGTGAATGATCTGCATCGTGCCAGAGGCGAGAATCCAGACGGTCAGTGCACTGCCCATGGCCGTCAGGGCGGTCCATCCGCCCATCATGCGCGGAATGAAAGCACCCGCCAGCACGGCCAGCGCCGCCGGAACCCATAGGCGCATGGCCAGATCTTTGAGTGCGGTGTTTTTCCAGCGCGCCAAAGGTACGGCAGCCAGCAAAAACACCACCGGCACCATGATGGGAACAAACACTGCATTGAAGTAGGGTGGTCCGACTGAAATCTTGCCCAGGCCCAGGGCGTCAATGATGAGCGGGTAAAGCGTGCCCAGCAGCACCGCAGCGCAAGCCACGACTAGCAGCACATTGCCGGTCAGCAACAGGGATTCGCGCGATATGGCACCAAACGAGCCACCCAGAGCGACCTTCGGCGCGCGCCAGGCGAACAAAAGCAGCGAGGAACCTACTACCAGCACCAGCAGGGCTAAAATGAAAACGCCACGCCGCGGATCGGTGGCAAAGGCATGGACTGAGGTCAGCACCCCCGAACGTACCAGAAAGGTGCCCAGCAGTGACAGCGAAAACGCCCCGATGGCCAGCAGAACTGTCCAGCTCTTGAAGCTGCCGCGCTTTTCGGTCACGGCCAGCGAGTGAAGCAAGGCCGTACCCAGCAACCAGGGCATGAACGACGCGTTTTCAACTGGGTCCCAAAACCACCAACCGCCCCAGCCCAACTCGTAATACGCCCACCAGGACCCCAAGGCGATGCCCAGCGTCAGGAACACCCAGGCCGCCGTGGTCCAGGGGCGCGACCAGCGCGCCCAGGCCGCATCGAGTCGGCCAGACAACAGCGCTGCAATGGCAAACGAAAAGGCCACGGCAAAACCTACGTAGCCCATATACAGCATGGGCGGGTGGAAGATCAGGCCGGGGTCTTGCAACAAGGGGTTGAGGTCGCGGCCGTCGGCGGCGGCGGGCAGCAAACGGTCAAAAGGATTGGAGGTAAACAGGATAAACAGCAGCAAACCGGTGGTCACCAGGCCCATAACGCCCAGCACCCGCGCCACCATGGTGTCGTCCAGGGTGCGGGAATAGCGTGCCACCGCAATGCCCCAGGTCGAAAGTAGCAGCACCCACAAGAGCAGCGAGCCCTCATGGCCGCCCCACACCGCGCCAAAGCGAAACAGGGTGGGTAACTGCGAATTCGAGTGCGCCGCCACATACTGCACCGAAAAATCGTTGACGTAAAAACTCCAGGTCAATGCCGCAAACGAAATTGCGAGCGTGACAAACGAGGTCTGCGCCGCGGGGCGGGCCAGCGCCAGCCACTCGGCGCGGCCCTTGTGGGCGCCAATCAGGGGCAAGGTGCCCTGCACCAGGGAGACGCAGAGCGCCAGAATCAGCGCAAATTGCCCAATTTCGGGGGTCATAGCTTGGCACCGCCTTGCTTTTGCTCGGCTTGGTCGAGTGCTTGCTGCGCGGCTGGAGGCATGTAGTTCTCATCATGCTTGGCCAGCACTTCAGAGGCGGTAAAGTGGCCATCGGTACCCAGCTTGCCCTGCACCACGGCACCCTTGCCCTCCTTGAAAAGGTCGGGCAGGATGCCCTTGTAGGATACGGGCACGTCGTGCGCCTTGTCTGTCATGACAAAGTGCACCACCAGGTTGTCGCGCTTGAGTGAACCGTCCTTGACCATGCCGCCAATCCGAAACGCCTGCTCTTTGGGCGAGTTGCCCGCTGCAACTTCGCTCGGGGTGACATAAAGCGCGATATTGCTGTTGAGGGCATTGAGTACCAGCGCCGATGCAATACCGAGGGTAGCCAAGCCACCGCCGATGATCGCGGCGCGTTTTTTCCAGCTTTTCATGGGTTTTCCTTCTCCAGTTTTTCGGCCAATGCCTGGTGTTTGAGTGTTTGCAGAACCTCTCTATGACGCTGTCTGGCCAAAAAAGGTTCCAATGCCATGGCCAATGCGCAGGCGCCAAAGCTGCCCCACACATAAAGGCCATAGCCACCCATGGCAAAAAACTCGGCCGGTGAATTCCAGTTCATGCTTTGACCTCTGGCAGTTGTTTGACCCAATCGGTGTGGGCTTCACGTTCAAGAATGATGGTGCGGACCCGTGTCAGCGCCAGTGCGATGGAGTACATCCAGAAGCACAGCGCCATCAGCAGCATGCCCCACAGCATGGTCACGGCCATCGATGATTTGGTCAGGTTGATGCTCGAACCCTGGTGCAGGGTGTTCCACCATTTGACCGAGAAGTAGATGATGGGCACATTGACCACACCCACCAGTGCCACTATGGCCCCCGCCTTGTCGGCCCGGCGCGGGTCGTCAATGGATGCCTGCAGCGCCATGAAACCAAGGTACAAAAAAAACAAGATCAGTTCGGAGGTGAGGCGCGCATCCCAGACCCACCAGGTTCCCCACATCGGCTTGCCCCAGAATGCCCCGGTCCAGAGCGACAAAAAGGCCATCAAGGCACCGGTGGGTGCAAGCGCCTGTGCCATCATGCTCGAAAGCCGCGCATTGAGCGACAGGCCGATGCCCGCCCAGGCCGCCATCACCATATAGATAAACATTGACAGCCACGAGGCAGGCACATGGACAAAGATGATGCGGTAGCCCTCGCCCTGCTGGGCGTCGGTTGGGGCGACAAAAAACCCCATCCACAACCCGGCGGCGCCAAAAATGGCCGCCAGGGTCCAGAAAATGGGGATCATTTTACCGGCCAACGGATAAAAATTGTGCGGGCTGGCAAATCGGAACCAGTTGATCAGTCGGTTGCTCATTCCAATGCAATCCTCAGTGCCGCCGTGGTGGCCCACGGCGCAAAAAACACAGCCAGCGACAGCATCGCCGCCAGCAACGAAAGGTGGCCTTGCGCACCCATGCCCGAGATATGGGCTTCTACGGCGCCGGCACCAAAAATCAGTGCCGGAATATAAAGCGGCAACACCAGTAGACTCAACAAAACCCCGCCACCCCGCACACCCAGGGTCAGGGCGGCTCCAATCGACCCGATCAGGGACAGCAGTGGCGTGCCCAGCAGCAGCGCAATAACCAATACCACCAGGGCATCGGCACTGAGGTCGAACTGAATGCCCAGCACCGGCGCGATCAGCACCAGGGGCAGACCCGATACTAGCCAATGGGCGCCGATCTTGCCCACCACCAGCAGGTAAAGTGGAGTCGGGGATATGGCCATTTGTTCCAGGGTTCCATCGGCGTGATCGGCGGCGAACATGCGTTGCAGCCCCAGCATGGTGGCGAGAAGGGCTGAGACCCATAGCACCCCGGGCGCAATTTTGCGCAGCAGCGTAGGTTCCGGTCCAATTCCCAGCGGAAACAGGCTCGTCACAATGACAAAGAAAAACAGCGCCGTCAGCACCTCGCTCTTGCGACGCATCACCATCAACAGATCGCGCCGTGCAATTGCCAGCACCGGGTTCATAGCTGCACCACCCGTCCGCCGGGGATCGGCATGGCCTGGTGGCTGGTCAAAATGGCCATGCCCCCGGCCTCCACATGCTCACTGATCAGCCGGGACAGCAAGTCAACGGCCTTGACATCGAGCGCGGTGAAGGGCTCGTCCAGAATCCACAGGCTTGAATTGCGCGTCACCAAACGTGCCAGCATGACGCGGCGTTTTTGTCCGGCCGACAGAACGCGCACCGGCAATTGCTCGCGTCCCTTGAGGCCAAACCGGTGCAAGGCCCGCAATGCAGATTCAATCGGCAGTGCTGCACCGTCCATGGCGGCGGAAAAATCCAGGTTCTCCAGCGCCGTGAGGTCTTCCTTGAGGGCGCCGTGGTGGCCAAAGAACAGCAGGTTCTTGCGGTATTCGGTGTCGGCGGCGCTGATTGGCCGCTCGCACCAGCGAATATCCCCTTCAGCCGGTTGCGCTAGGCCGGCAAGCAGGCGCAACAGGCTGGTTTTGCCCGAACCGTTTTCGCCGCGCACGTGCAGCCACTCCCCGGCACTGACCGCGAGGTCAAGTCCGGAAAACAGGCGGCGATCACCGCGCACACAGGCAAGACCGTGGGCACTCAGCATGAAAGAAGTTTGAATTTCAAAGAATGTGCAAACAAAAGAGCGCGCCACGCTGTGGCGACCTGCGCTTGAGGCAAAGCGGGCTTGATTGTAATCAACCGGGTCTATCCCGCAGCGGATAAGCTTTTTCGATTGATTTAAGTCAAAGTCAAGGCGTCACAGCCGCGCAGGAGTGTGCTCCAGCGGCTGGGCCAACGTGTCTGTCTGGTGTTGAGAGTCGACAGGGGCCGTGCGCGAAAGATCATAAAAGACGGCGGTATAACTGAGTACCTGCCCGCTGGCATCGCGTGAAGCGCTCACTTTGAGCCACTGGGAGTAAATCTCGCCATTCTTCTTGCGGTTAAAAATGTGCCCTTGCCAAAATCCGGCACTGAGCAGTTCGCGCCAAAAATCACGGTAGAACGTGCGGTCTTGCAGGCCGGATTGGAGAAATCGGGGATTACGCCCTATGACTTCTGCTGCGCCATAGCCGGTGATTCGGCTGAAGGCTGCATTGACGGCCAGAATTTTGCCTTGGGCATCGGTCATGAAGACGCATTCCGAGACCCGTTCAAACTGCACCAGTGGCCGCACATGGTCGAGTGGCTGGTCAGCCAGCGGTCGGACATCGCGAAGTACCCAATGCAAGGCCTGCACCGCGGAGCCCTCTTCGACCGCAAGGACCTGTGCAGATACCGTGACTTCGTCGGCCGTGTTCGACTGGCAGATGAGCCGCAGCTCACGTTCTTCGCCGGCGGGTACGCTGGCCCGCACGGCAAAGGCGCGCAGCGTTTCGAAATTGGCCAGGTAGGTGGGTTCAACCCAGTCCCTGAGGTTGCTGCCGACCAACCGATGCAGCGGCGCAAGCGCCAGGCCAGAACGGTTGCTCTGCAATATGGTGCCGCGCAAGTCGGTGATGAGGTGGATATCCCGCATCGCGCGAATTTGCTCATTAAGTTCTTCATGCCGTTCCAACAGGTTGGCATAGGCCTGCCGAAGCCGCTCATAGCGCAACTCAAGCGAGTCGTAGAGCTCGATGACATGTTCCAGCATCGGTTGCAGCGCGGCACCCGAAGCGCCCTCGGGAAGGCGCTGGGGTGACGTTGTTTTCCAGGGCGGCGCTTCAGTCACGGAAATGAAACTCCTTGCTTGCAACCCATGCCAGACTCCCGGAGGTTGGTTCTATCAGGCATGCGCCGGGTAGCGCGGATCGTACACGTGTGCGCGCACCAGGGTCAGCATGTCCTCAGGGCGCGACTTGGAGGCCAGCGCACGCTCGAAGGCGACTTCTGCCACCGCGACTGCGATGTGCGCCGACACCTCGCGCGTGTTGGACAGTGGCGGGAACAGGCTGCCCTGTTCGAGGTCGGCCGGTGTCACGTGGTCCGCCAGAGTTTGTGCCGCTGCGAGAAACATCTCATCGGTGACGCGGGTGGCGCCGCAGGCAATGGCCCCGAGGCCAACGCCCGGGAAGATGTAGGAGTTGTTGCCCTGGCGCGGCACGAAGGTCTTGCCCTTGTACTGCACTGCGGCAAAAGGACTGCCGCTGGCAAACAGGGCGCGACCGTCGGTCCCGTTGTAGGCCTGCTCAGCGGTGCATTCGGCCTTGGAGGTGGGATTGGACAGGGCAAACACAATTGGACGCTCGTTGATTTCTGCCATGCTACGCAGCACTTCGGGTGTAAAAGTGCCGCCGACTGCAGCCACGCCAATGATGCCGGTCGGCTTGAGCGTAGTGAGCGCAGTGAGGAAGTCTGTGATCGGTGGGTGGTCGTGGGCGTATGGCAGCTTTTGCGCGGCCAAGCCTTCGCGCGACTTGACGACCAGACCCTTGGAGTCGACCAGCCAGCAGCTCTTGCGCGCGGTTTCCTGGTCGATGCCCTGTGCGACCATGGCTGCCACGATCAGATCGGCAATACCGGTGGCTGCTTCACCTGCGCCCAGGAACAGGAATTTTTCGTCGGACAGTTTCGTGCCCTTGACACGCAGCGCTGAAAACACCCCCGCCAAAGCAACCGAAGCGGTACCCTGGATGTCGTCGTTGAAGGTGCAAATCTTGTTGCGATAACGCTCCAGCAAACGGAACGCATTGTGGTTGGCAAAGTCTTCAAACTGAATGATGACATCAGGGAACACCTCACAGGCGGCGGTGATGAATTCATCGACCAGTTCGTCGTAGGCCGGACCGGTCACACGGTGGCGCCGCAGCCCGACGTAATAGGGATCGGCTAAAAGTGATTCGTTGTTGGTACCCATGTCGAGTGTGACCGGCAGGCAAATGGCCGGATCGACCCCGGCACATGCCGTGTAAAGGGATAACTTTCCGACCGGGATGCCCATGCCGTTGGCGCCCTGATCGCCCAGACCCAGAATGCGCTCGCCGTCGGTCACCACAATGATGCCCGCCTTGTGCGGCCAGTTACGCAGAATGTCAGCGATGCGACCGCGGTCGTTGATGCTGATGAACATGCCGCGCGGGCGTTGGAAAATATGACCAAAGCGCTGGCACGCGAGGCCGACCGTCGGGGTGTAAATCAGCGGCATGATTTCATCGACGTTGTCGCAGACCACCCGGAAGAAGAGCGCCTCATTGCGGTCGTGCAGGGCGCTGAGTGCGGTAAATTTTTCGAGCGGGTCAGTCAGATTGCGCATGTTTTCCAGGAACCGTGCCATCTGCTCATCCTGGGTGTGAATATGGGGTGGCAACAAGCCCCGCAAACCCAAGGCATCGCGCTCGATTTCGGTAAATGCAGTGCCCTTGTTGCGCAGCGGATTTTGCAGCAATGCGACGCCGCGTTCGGAGGATTGTTGATTGAGTTTCATGCTTGTCTTCCTTTGGGTTAATGACGAAGGGAAAGTGGAATGTCGACCGAGGGCTTAGGTGCCATTGAATACCGGTTTGCGTTTTTCCTTGAAGGCACGAATGCCCTCGTGGTAGTCCAGGCTGTCGTAGACCACGCGGCGCAGGCCCTGCACCTTTTCGAAGCCGCGGGGGGTCAGAGGCTTGGCACCCGCCAGCACACGCAATTGTTCTTTCATGACAGAAATGCTCAAGGGCGCATTGGCCGCTATGGTGGCGGCCATGGCACGGGTAAACGCATCGATGTCCGCACTTTCGATGACATGGTTGATCATACCCACGTGTTCGGCACGGGTGGCAGAAATGGGCAAGGCCGTAAAGGCCAGTTCCTTGACAATGCGCAGGCTGGCCGCACTCATGAAGGTCATCATGCCACTTACGTTATACGGTACGCCGAGTTTGGCAGGCGTGACGGCAAATGTGGATTCGGGGGTGGCAATGATGATGTCGCATGCCAGCACGACCTCGACTGCGCCGCCCCAGACGCCACCGTCAATCAGGGCGATGACCGGCGCGCTGAAGGTTTCGATGGTACGAACCAGCTCGCGCAGCGGATCTGCCCAGCCTAAGGGGTCGCGTCCGTCTTCGGGTAGCTCGCCGATGTCATGGCCGGCTGACCAGACTTTGCTATTCTCCGGTGCTCGCAAGATGACGACGCGGGTTTTGGCGAGTTCGAGCTGCTTGAGGGCTTCCATGATCTGCGCCACCAACAGGTGACTCAGGGCGTTGTGCTTTGGTGAATTGTTTAACGTGATGGTGCCGACATGCGCATCCTGGCTGAGCGTGATCAAATCCATTCGTGAGTCCTTGGGCTTAGCCCACTATCGTAACGCGATGGACATCAATGACTTTGCTTAAGGTCAAGAGCTGCTTGATAGAGAGTATTGCGTGACTCGCCGGTGATCTCGCCCGCCAGCTTGACCGCAGTTTTGAGCGGCAGGTGTTCGAGCAGCAATTTCAGCACCCGGGTGTCTGTTGCGGGCTCGGTGTGCCCTTCTGCGGGGTGGATCACCAGGGAAAACTCGCCGCGCAAACGGTTGCTGTCCTGGGCCAGCCAGGTCGCAATTTCTTCAGCCGGTAGCGTGGCAATCTCCTCAAACTGCTTGGTCAGCTCGCGTCCGAGCGTGACACGGCGCTGGCCCAGGCAGGACAGCGCCAGTGCCAAGGACTCGATCCGATGGGGTGCCTCCAGCACCACGGCTGCGCGTTGCAAGGTGGTCAGCGCCTGCACTGCATGGGCACGTTCAGCGGCTTTGGTCGGCAAAAAGCCCATGAATTCAAAGCCGCCAGGCTGCTCCTGCGCGACGCCCGCCACGCTCAGTAGTGTGGTGACACTGCTGGCACCGGGGATGGGTAGGCTACGCAGGCCGGCCGCTCGGACGGCCGCTACCAGCCGCCCGCCCGGATCGCTGATACCCGGCGTGCCTGCGTCGCTCACGTAGGCCACGCGCCGTCCAAGGCGCAACAAGTCCACAAGCGCCCGCGCGCCCTGGGTCTCGTTGTGCTGGTGCAGCGCCAGCAGTTGTGCTGCCGATTTGTCAATGCCGTAGGCCCGCAACAGCGCCTGCGTGTGGCGCGTGTCCTCGCAGGCCACGACATCGACCAAGCCCAATACGTGCAAGGCGCGCAAGCTGATGTCGGCGAGGTTGCCGATCGGGGTCGCAACCACGTACAGTGTGGCTTGCGGATAATGCTGACTAGAAGCAGCCGCCCCCGAGGCGGCCAGGGCAGCAAAAAATAATGGACTCACATGGGTTTCCTTTCAAATCGATCATTGGCTCCCAAGGCCACCGCCAAACAAACCGGGGATGCTGCCGAGAATGCCGCACTGGAGTACTTGCAGCAGCAAGGCCTGCGCCTGTTGGTGCGTAATTATCGAACCCCTGGCCGGGGTGGCGGAGAAATCGATCTGGTGATGCATGCGCCGGGCGGGACCCTGGTGTTTATTGAGGTGCGCAAG
>JAIPCE010000063.1 GCA_021738345.1 Rhodoferax sp.
CGTCCGGGTGCGATCAAAACGAACTCCACCCGATCCCCGGCATCCACCTTGAGGTCGTTGCGTACTTCGACGGGAATCGTGATCTGGCCTTTGGATGTGAGAGTGGCGGTGGACATGGAATTTCCTTTTTCCTTACTTTGAAGTAAGGTGTGCGGGATGTCAACAGCATGCAGACACATGGCTGGGCACCACTTGACCGCGTAGGAAGTCCCTGCAAGGGGTTAGGCATCGCTGCGCCCTGCACGGCGTGGTCTTGGTGGGTAGCGCCACCATGACCAAAGAACAAGGGTGCCGAAGACCGTATAGACCAACGCAAATGCCCATAGAGGGCCTTCGTAGTAGAGCAACCGCTGAACCCAGTACTCAATAAAGCTACGTTCATATCCCGCTTGGCCGGCCATTTCTCGTAACTTTGATTCAAGTACCGTCAGGCCGCAGTAGCGACCGAGCCATGCTTGAACTACGACGACACCGATTGCAAGCAGGTGGACCGCTCGCCACCCAAAGTAATTTACCCAGGACCAGCCGCGCCAGTTGCCAACCAGCACTGCTGGCAATCCGAGTACAACAAAGATGACGACTGCGAAGTGCAGAACAAGAACGGCATTTGCGAGAGTCTGATAGGGCACGGCGGGTGCGTCAGCGATGCCTGAGGCTAGAACGTCAAAACACAGTCTTTTCAAACCGCGCCAAAAGCGCTGCGTTTTGGCCGGACCACGCGTCCAGCGCAACGGAATCCTGGGCCGTCAGCCAATTCAGAAATGCGACCGCCAATTGGCGTGTGGCCACTTTGACCTTGGGGTTGTGTGCTAGTCCTCCGGTGCCCATGCGGTCAGTGAACATGCTGTGCGACCCATCCTTGAATACTGCCAAAAACTTGGCGGCACGCGTGGCGGCGCCTGTGGCTTGGTAAAGAGCCAAACGGTCATCTACGCCCGAGCTGTAACCCGGAATTTGAATGTTGTCCGCCATCGCGGTAATGTGAAGGGTGGGGACGTCAATGCCCGATACTATTTTCAGGGGATCCCCCAAACCATAAAACGGAGGAGCCGATATCAGAATTGCGGCGCTAAAGCGGGGGTCTTTGACCGACACGGTGCTGCCATTCGTATCGACTTTCGCACCCGCAAGCAGCATTGTCGTGTTTGCTCCGTACGAGTGACCAGCCGCCACCAGGCGACGGGTATTGATGACTTTGCCCGCCGGATCGACCAAGAGCCGGTCGAGTGCGAATTTGACATCTTTCACACGATCCAAAGCCTCGGTATCTTGGGCAGCGTCCGACAATCGGGAAACAAGGGACAGTGGGTTGCCGCGCCAGATCTGGCGATCGCTGCCCACGTGCTGCACATGCAGGCTGGCGTACCCGTGGGCGGCAAAGTAGCGCCCAAGGTAGCTGTAGCCGTCTCTCGATCCGCCGATGCCATGAGAAAAAACAACCATAGGCACCGCACCGGCTTTGAGTGGCTCCACAGGTAGGTAAAGCTTGACGGGCACTTCCCGGTCACGGGCTGCGTCCTTCCACTGAAAATTCTGTGTCGTGAATAGTGCCGGGTCTACCGAAACCGTTTTGGCAGCAGCGGCAACGATTTCAGCTTCCGTGGGTGGCGTTGGCTCCACGTTGGCTGATGGATTTGCCTGTACGCAAATGGCTCCCAGTCCAAGCAGGCTCGCTGCAACCCACTGGTGGTACACGCGTTTGAAGCGCAAAAGGAACCCCAGACGTTGCTGAGCCGGAGTGCGGTAATGAAAGGTCATCATAGTCATGAGTTTGCCCGCTTATGGCGCATGCGGCTCAGTTGGGTCCCTAAAGGCTTGAAAATCGCTGGGGCAAAGGAACGTGTTGTCGGAAGAGTATTCTCATGGGGCCATGCTCGACATTTCCGGCGTGGTTCAAAAATGGCCGTTTTCGGGTAACACAGACGTGACCGTATCTCCCGCAGGATTTTGAGATTTATCGTTCGGTACGATGGAGTGGCGGCAGGCCTGTTGACCTGCGCCGGATCAGCCTTGCTGCGGCTGCAGCGGGCCAAAACCCAGCATCGTCAGCCAATGCGGGTGCGCCTCACCCGTCAAGAGCTGGCGGGGACTTTTGCCAACCCGCTCAGGCACACGGCTGCGCAGGAACGTGCGGTGATTGAGGAAGAACTTCAGCAGTTCCAGGTACCGGCCGCCGAGTTGCCGGCGCAGCGTGAAGTAGTTGCGCAGCCTGGAATTCAGGTTTTCAACCATGGAGCTGCAGCGCGGCGTCTGGGTCATGGCCTGCATGACGGCCTCAAAGACATCGTGGCATTTGTGGCCCATTTGGGCGCACAGCCGGTTCCAGCCCTGCCAGAAAGCGTTGGATGTGTCGGGCTTGCGCTGCAACAAACAGGCTTGGCGCACAAGGTGGGCGCTTACCTCGTAGGCATGGGCGATGCAATCCAAGTGTTCGTCCTGAACTGCGGCGAACGCGAGCAGATCATCGCGCTGATTTTGCAGTGCGACGCGCACCTTCCTGATGCGCTCAGGCTCCAGGTACTCACGGGCGTGGATCTCCGCAACGACGAAATCGAACAGCTCCAGGCGCGTGGCCAACTCAGGGCCAGCGAGCTCCAGCACGTCGCGCTTGAGCCACTGCGTGAGCGTCTTGATGTCCCTGGCCAGTGTGGCCATTTGCTCTTCGGCCTGGCGTGCTTGGCCCAGCTGGACGGAAAAGGTGTGGGCTACGCCTTTGGCCTTGGCGTCTTGCATTTTTTCCTCTACAGCCCGCAGCCGGGTGGTCGCACCTTGTGCCATGCGCGCCAACACGTTGGCCAGCTCTTCGCACTGTTTGACGATGTGAAACACGTCGCCGTGGCAGGGCTTGGCGTCCCAGACCTGAGCCTGCCCGGCCCTCAGGCCAGTTCCCTGGTCCCCGATAAAGAAGTCGGGATCAAGGCCCTGGTCGCGCAGGCACAGCAAGTGAGTGGCCCAGGCGTCACCATCACGGTGCAGCTCATCGGCAAGCAAATAACAATAGGTTGAACGGGCATCGACGCCGGCCAGCACCGGCTCGTTGCAGTGGAATATCTCGTCATTCAAGCCCACCCGAATGGCCGACAGGTCCTGAGCACAGTTGAGCTCCAGTGCACGCGTGGCAGCGCGTTGGAGCAAATTGTGTACGCTGCCAAGACTGATGGACACGCCCAGCATGTCGCGCACGAATTGCACCACCCCGCGGTAAGAGCTATGGCAAGTCAGGGTAAGGGAGACGACGAACTGATCGAGCCAGGCACTGGTCACCGGAATTGAGAACAGGACCTCCTCGCCAGCGCTGCTTGGCGCGAACGCCTCCTGCAAGGCATCACGAGCTTTGCCCTTTTGTTGGTAGAGGTACTTGCGGCTGACATCATTGGCGGCAGCAAGGCTGCTGATATTGGTGTCCTTGCCCAACGTCTGAATGGCAAGGGCCATGCGCTGGGCTGGCTCAAGTTTGGCCGCTGGGCAGGGGGATGGCGTCATGCTGGAATTCTGTGGTGAACGAGGGACACTGAGTATCAGGGCGCCGCACACTGGCTGCGAACGAATCCCCAATCACATCCTGAAAATCCTTCAAAGTGTTACCAGGGTTTGAACCACCCCACATTTCCCGTATCAAAGCCATCACCCTCGATCTGGACGACACTTTGTGGCCCGTCTGGCCCACTATTAGCCGTGCAGAAGCCGTCTTGCAAGCGTGGCTGAATGAACATGCGCCCACCACAGCAGCCCTGTCGGCCCAGCCAGAGATCAAGAAGGCGGTACGCGACGAAGTCAACAACCGTCACACCGCGCGGGGCCATGACCTCTCGTTTTTGCGATTGGAGTCGATCCGGTCCCTGTTGTTAATGGCGGGTGATTCGGCGCAACTGGCCGAGCATGCGTTTGAAGTATTTTTCGCGGAGCGACAGCGTGTCGATCTGTATGAGGACGCCTTGACCACTTTGGCCTTCTGCAGCCAGCGCTACCCGGTTGTGGCGTTGTCCAACGGCAATGCGGACGTGCACCGGGTTGGCATTGGCAAGTACTTTCGCGCCAGCGTAAGCGCCCAATCACTGGGCGTTGCCAAGCCCGATGTGAGAATTTTTGTCGCCGCTTCGACTGCCGCACGAGGTGCTACACATTGGTGACGACGCTCATGCAGACTGTATTGGTGCGCTTGCGGCAGGAATGCAAGTGGCCTGGTTGAACCGCGAAGGCCGTGCCTGGACTTATGGCGATGCACGCCCCCATTTGGATTTGAGGACCCTGCATGAACTGAGTACCTACTGGCCCGACCTCTGAGCCACATGGGTACGACAGCATTGGGCCCTTCAGTTGATTAGCGCGGCGAGGTTCAACCCCGGGTAACACTTTAAGTAGGGACGAAGAAGCCGGTAGTTTAGCTTTTGTGAAGACGATGTGCTGTCAAAATTTCGTGGCAAGTCTTCAACGACGCACGCACATGTTGTAGCAACTGCGGTACTTCCAATTCAAGGCATTGGCATAGCGCCCTATTGAGTCCGAAGCGCATCAATCAGGACTTCAGCAGTCTGTCGAGGTCTGTCGAAATCAGTTCTGCTGCCCAAACTTAAGGTGAGCCCTGCTAGGAAGCGGAAGTGGGCGCATTGAGTAGTAGTCAGCTTGCTCAAGGCATCGTACGTTCTCAATATCCATATAGGTTTTCCGGGCCGCTGTGCGCCAATGATGGCAGGTCTTCGCAGGAAGTAGCGTCCGGGCCGGATCATCTCGAGCGCGCGGCTAACGAACGACAAGCTCCACGTTCTTAAGCCATGTCATCCGATGCGTCGAAACGCGCCTTCAAGACCGCCAGATAAGGATTGCGGGTCGGCCCCAATTCAGTTTCAGCAAGGTCATGGCCCTCGTGCATGTGCTGGTTGCGGCCGTGGCGCCCTGTGCGCGACGCTGAGGATTCCCGGTCATTTAGCCAATGAGGTCGTTGGCCAAGGGTCAAAGTTGTCAGTTTGTCGTGTTCATGAATAGCAGATAAAATTGCGCATCTATTAATGCGCATTGAAAGTTTCTATGCCATCCCTTCAAGCTACCGCCCCCAAACGCCGCGTCCGGGCTCGTCAGCCTTTAAAAAGAGCCACCAATTTGAGTCTGAGCGCCGACGTACTTGAGCAGCCAAGGCGCTGGAACTCAATATCTCGCAGGTGTGCGATACCTACTTGCGTGAGTTGGTGACGCAAGAACAGATGCGCCGCTGGCGAAGCGATCACGCTGATTTCGTTGCTGCCTATAACGCCACGATAGAAACTGAAGGCCTGCCGCTGGATCAGTGGAGAGCTTTCTGATGGCGCGTTTTGATGTGTACCCAAACCCGGGCACACATGCCGCTACCACGCCGTATTTGGCTAAAAGTGCCCATCGCCCGAAAATCGGACACTTTGTAAAGTCAAGCTCAACCTGCAAGGTTTGCTTCGATTCCCGGTTGACCTATGACTGGCACCCATGGATGAAACCGATCATGGTTTGACGCCACGAATCGCGGATTTGATAAGGAACAGGAAAAATCGATGAAATCAATAATTTTCCAACATCACTTCCGCGCCAGTGCTAGGTTTGCGTGCCGCCAAATATGGCACTAAAAACGAGGAGGCCACGAAGACCTGGCTTTCTTGACAGATCTGGGCCGACTGGACCGTGCGGAGAGCGGGGCCGTACTTTGCCCTTATTCGTCGATGCACATCGTCAGTGTTTGAAGGCGGCTTGATAGCGCCTGTGATCTACGATTGGAGCCAACTTTACAATGTGTCCGATTTTCGGGTGATGGGCACATTTAGCCTACAGCGAGAATAAATGCTGACTCGCGCTCGCAGCGGTCTTTTGGAGTTGGGCTTGACGCTGGAGTTGGGCAGCGCTTTGGGTTGAAGTTTGGGCTTGTATGCGCGCACCGCTGGCATGAAATCAGACGCATCGGCGGCCACCACCCGCAAACCATGCCAGCGCGGGATCAAGCCCATGGTGTCAGCCAGATTGACGACAAAACTATTGAGCCGCTGCAAGCCTGTCCAAGACAAGTGATCGCGCGCTTTTGCAAAGGCGCGATCACTGACAACGCGCTGCAGATCGCCATTACTGCCCAAGCTGCCAAAGAAGCTGTCGAGAGCGACCTGCACGGCCGATGACCGCATCGACACAAGAGCAGCGATGAGCTTGGGCAATGGAAGCTTGCGATTACGGGTAAAGGCCTGGGGAGCCAGGACATGGCGCACGTCGGCGACAAACTCGCTAGAGCAAATGCGCTCAGAAAGTTGGGAGAAAAAACTAGTTAGGGTTAACCCTATATTTTGTGCCATATCTATATATTCTTTTCGAGGAAAATTTAAAATAAAAATTAGTGCACAAATTTTATAAAATTATTATAAATCAAAATCTAAATTACTGAAGCAAAGCCGGATGAAATGTTCTGAGAATATTAGAATTACTTACAACTGCGCATCGCATGGACATCCAGGCGGTGGTCATCGCTTAAGTTCGGACCATTGCCGCATGATCCAACTCGTCCGAGTCCTCTCTTTTTTCAGCCACATCTTCCTGGTCGTTTGAGTAAGAAATGATCGAGGAAGGCTATACTGAAGCGGTTCTCATTGTTTTGGACCTTCTTGAAAAAAAAGTGCTGTATGTGATGATTACCAGTAATCTGGTGCGTTTTCATATAATTTGAAAAGCCGAAAACTACGAATACTCCGCATGGCTAGGTAAAAATTACGTCTGTTTTTGCGAATAAACCGTGACACTACTGGACATATTTTCACTTAATTACGAACAAAATGCAACTACTAGTACACGCAAAACATTTTTTCCGTGACTACTAGTACACGCTAAAAAAAGACCAATTTTCCAAAATACTTGTTAGGATTTTATATTTGTATCTTATAAAAGCAGTCAATATCCACGATTTTCACAATAATATTTAGGCCGGAATAGCAAAAAACTCAATCTGGTAAGCTTATTTTCCTGATTTTTCGCATTTTCCTCTAGAAGTCAAGATGAAATGAGGGATTTTCACGAGATTTAAAATCATCGTGTACTAGTAGTCACGGAAATATTTTTTGTGTGTACTAGTAGTTACGGAAACGCCTAAATGAAAATTTCTGTTCGCGCGAAGATGGCTTGTCAGAGGTGATGACGAGACCGGCCCAAACCATGGGAAAAGGTGTAAATCTCGCTTCTAAGGGCAACCCATTGTTAAATCCAGGCAATAAGCTTCGGAAGCGGAAAATGAAACTGAGAGTAGAAGTGGTTGTCGAAGACGATGCAGGTCGGGAGATGAAGCGGGTCGCGGTGATGGAGAAACGTTGTGACTCGCAAAATGCTCTGGCGGCCGGCCTTGGTCTGAGCATGGACGATGGCAAGAGTCTTCTTGGATCAATTCAGCGAAACTACCTTGAACTGCAGGTCCAATGCGTCTCTTGCGATCACGCCCATTGTCCGAAATGCACGGCACCGATGAAGCGCAAGGACATTCATTCCATCGTGTACCGCACCCTATTTGGGAAGTTCACTTTGCCCAATGATCGCTTTTTCTCCTGCGTCTCTTGGGGTCCCCTCGTTTTCAGTGCAATAAGTGACGGTACGCAAACCCAGCACTGGCGCGGAGGAGGTGTGGGAAGATCGTTGATTTGATTGACTTTCCTGTTCACTTTCCAAACGGGTATCGTGACCGCCCACTAATGGAATTCACGATGCAAGGCTGGCACACAACGTTTTTGGGGCTGCGTGAGCTCCCCCGCGATATCAGCGACTTCGAGATGAAGGCGTTTTTCACATTTGATGGCGTGGAGCGCGAGGCAGTCAATGCACGCCGAAGTGATTCCCACAAGCTTGGTCTGGCGCTCCATATTGGTTTCCTGCGCATGAGTGGGCGTTTGCTCGGTGCCTTTCGGGTAATTCCTGTAGCCTTGTGGCGCCACCTTGGCAACGAGCTTGGCATTGCAGCACCAGAAGTCGCCTCGCTGAGAGCCATGTATGAACGCGGCCGCACGCTATTCGATCACCAACAAGTAGCCTGCACAGTCCTTGGTTTCCAGTGGATGAGCGAGCACCAACGCCGCTCTCTGGTGCGTGAACTGAGCGACGAAGTGGCGCGCTGCGCCGACCGCGATCAGCTACTCGTGCGGGCGCGTCAATGGCTTTACAAGAACAAGCTGGTTATTGTGCACGAGCGGGCAATTCGGACACTGATTGCGGCGGCACTTGCACAGCTCGAAGTTGAAACAGGCACCGCCATCGCCGCCAGCGTTGATCCAGCAACCCTTGATCGCTGGCGAGCCTCAGTTTCAGAGCTGCGCCCCGATGGCCAAACCCAGCAGAGTTGGCTATGGGCAGCACCGGCGAAACACTCAACCCGCCAAATCAGCGAGGTACTGGAACGTATCGACCTGCTTTACATGCTGGACGTTCATAAGCGCCTGGCAGACATCCCCGATCTCATCTTGCGCCGCTACGCGCGCCGACTGGCTTCCAGACCGCCATCTGCCGGCGCCAAAATCAAGGAGCCAGCACGCACCGTGGAGGTTGCCTGCTTTCTGCGGTACTGCCTATTCACCACAACGGACCAATTGATTTTGATGGTGCAACGCCGGATTGCCGATTTGTGGCGTCAGGCTGCAGCGCAAGTGCCGGCCACGGTCAATTGGGCCGCCATGTACAAAACGTTGTTGGCAGAACTGGAGGCCTTGAGTGCCAAGGGTGCCGTGCCAGACACAGAATTGCGTGATCGTCTGGATGCCCTGGTCATCGCAACGCAGAAACGCAAACCACCAAGCAGGGCCTCCCTGGTGCGCGAGGGCCTGATAGATGGCATTCGCCCCGTACGGTCGTTGCTCGTCGCCATTGCAAAGCTGCCGTGGCAAGCCACCGGAGAGCATCCTGCCATCGAGTACCTTGCCAAGCTGCAAGCTTTGTATCTCAAAGGCTCCAGAAAGCTGCCAGTTGATGTGGTGGCGCCAAGTCTTGGAAGGGTTTGGCAGGCAGCAATATCCAACCCGGATCGGGAGCGGGCTTTTCAGGCTTTGGAGGTGGCAACGCTGTTTGCCCTTCGCCGTGCGGTGCGCAACGGTTCGGTCTGGATTGAACACAGCTTGAGTTTCAGGGGCCGAGCACGTTTGTTCTTTACAGACGAGCGCTGGACGGCAGAATCCAAAAAGCACTACGCCCGGCTGTCGCTGCCAGGTAAAGCCTCCACATTTTTGAAGCCTTTGCTGGCCCGAGTATCTGCCGGTGTCGAGGCTGTGGCCGCCGCAGCCCGCAGTGGCGTGCTGCGCGTGGATGACGAACTCCATCTGTCGCCATTGCCCGCGCAGGACGAAGACCCGGAAGTGACCAAGCTGCGGGCGGCTTTGGACCACCGCATTGGGGAGGTGCAATTACCGGAAGTGATTCTGGCGGTTGATGCCCAAGTGCGCTTTAGCTGGATCATGCTCGGGCGTGAGCCGCGCTCTACTGATGAGCTGCTGATGGTCTATGCCGGCATCATGGCCCACGGCACCAGTCTGACTGCCGTCGAATGCGCGCGCATGATTCCGCAGCTGTCTGCCACCAGCATCCGCCAGGCCATGCGCTGGGCGCGGGACGAACGCCGCCTCAGTCAGGCCTGCCAAGCCGTATTGGAATTCATGCAACGCCACCCGATTGCGGCCACTTGGGGGCGATCGGATCTGGCGTCCTCTGACATGATGAGCATGGAGACCACTAAACGGGTGTGGCAAGCCAGACTGGATCCCCGGCGCAACACACCTTCCATTGGAATCTACTCCCATGTAAAAGACCGATGGGGAATCTTCCATGTGCAACCCTTTGTGCTCAATGAGCGCCAGGCGGGTGTGGCCATTGAAGGTGTTATCCGCCAAGAGAAACTTGAAACCAGTCAGTTGGCAGTGGACACCCACGGCTACACAGACTTTGCAATGACACTGGCCCGGTTGGTCGGTTTTGATCTATGCCCGCGGTTGAAGGAACTCAAACAGCGCCACCTGTTCGTGCCGCGCGGCACCAAAGTGCCCGCAGAAATCGCTGCGGTGTGCGAAGCCAATGTCGACATCGCTTTGATCGAAAAACATTGGGATAGTCTGGTGCACCTGGCAGCCTCAGTCATGAGCGGACATGCCAGTGCGGTGGCAGCTTTGGCGCGATTCGGCTCCGCCGCCCAGGGCGATCCGATCTATGAGGCCGGCGTGCAGTTGGGGCGGTTGCTGCGTACGGCGTTTCTGGCTGACTACTTTGTCAAAGACGCTTTCAGGAACGAGTTGCGCCGGGTGCTCAATCGGGGCGAGGCGGTCAACGCCCTCAAGCGTGCCATCTATACCGGCCGGATCAGCCCAGCACAGGCCAAACGCGTCGACGAAATGCAGGCTGTGGCCGACGCGTTGAGCCTGATGGCCAACATTGTGATGGCGTGGAATACCTCACAAATGCAGGCCGTTCTGGATCGCTGGTCGAACCGCCGCCAAGTCATTCCCCCGGAATTGATCGGGAAGATTGCGCCCACCAGGCTGGAGAGCATCAACTTGCGAGGTGTATTTCGCTTCCCAGTTGACCGCTACGCCAACCAAATCCTGCCTTCGCGGCCAAGTGCTCCGATAACTGGCACCAATGGATGAAACCGACCACGGCTTGACGCCACGAATCTCCTATTTGAAAGTGAACAGGAAAGTCAATGAAATCAACGATCTCCCCAGACCACCCCCGCGCCAGTGCTAGCTTTGCGTACCGTCACTTATCCTAAAAACCGCAGTTGACTTGGCACAAAACAGAAAAAACCCAGTATTTTCAATGGGTTGCAATCAATTTATATGATTGCGGAGCAGTTGCAAATGGGTGATGTGCCACAAGTCAAAACTACCTTCAGTGACGCGCACTTACGAAGTTCCTAGTGCTTCAACTGCGGTTTTTAGGCTTATTGCACTGAAAACGAGGGGACCCCTAGGAGGCACACGCACGCCACGCATGCTTTGGCGCGGGGAGCAGAATTGACCACAGTGAGAGACAACCTGCGGCACGCCTCTGTGTCTACAACTTCGGTGTACCTACACACCGATCAGGTTAAGCGGGCCCGGCAAATGCGGGATGCCTTCGGGACGCCAAGTTTATAAGGCCGGAACCACCTCTCATCATGCTGGTGGATTGAGCCGAACGTCAACTTTACAAAGTGTCCTAATTTCGGGGGATGGCACATTTAGCCAAGTTGGCATTGGATTTGTAAGACCCAACTGCACCGGCAAGCAAGTAGGATGGATCGGCTTTCTTGGTGGGCGACGACGTGATTAGCAAATCAATCGCAATGAGCTTTCCACTCTCCCATGCACCACAAACGATTTTCTCACGAATCTTGCTGGCGGGCCTATACCACGCCCCGTGAACTGCGGGGATTTTGATTGGGCCGTCAAATCGAGGTTTTCCAGTGTCTGTCTAACTTCTACGAACGACAGGTTTCGCTCCGATATGGCGATATAGGGTAGCGTGGTTCGACCCGATTAACTTAGCAACCGCACGCACTGGAATACCAGAGGCTATCAGCCTACTGGCTTCAGCTTTTTGTTCCTCCGAAAGTGCAGGAGGTCTGCCTCCCGTACGCCCCTTTTCTTTGGCGATTCTGAGCGACTGTTGTGTTCTCTCGCTCACAAGCGCCTTGTCCATTAGGGAAAGTCGCTTCATGACATGTACTAGGTAGCGGCCATCATCCGTGCGCGTATCAACCCCATCTTCGATCGCCACAAACGCGACGGACTTTGATTCAAGCGTATTGATCAGATCGACTAGGCCTTTGATTGGCCTGCCGACTCGATCTAGTTTGGTGACAACGAGAACATCTTCGACCTTCAGATCTTGAACTGCAGCATCAAGTCCGGAGCTTTTGCTCTCCGGCGAATCGGTGTAAAACCGCGTACAGCCGGCGGCCTGCAGTGCCTTTTCCTGGGTCTCTACGACCTTCGGGTTCCAACCGCTGCTTCTCACGTACCCAGCTTTCATACCAACAACTTCCTCAATTTGAAACAAATAGTGAAACACTATTTGTCACAATGACATCATGACAAAAGTCATTGAGACAAGTAAACGAAAAAAATTGTGACAAGTTTAACTCACTGTCAAAAGACCAATGCTACCGAACCTCGGAAACAGAAGCCATGAAATCCACTTTCCAAACTGGCACAGTGCTACACCTTGTGCCGCGTCGCCCTGTCCATTTGAACGGCAACGATCCGCTGGAACCAGCGGTCACGATCGACCGGAATCGCCGGTCACGGTCCGCCGGATTACCCAGTCAAAGGACCGCTACAGGGAAGAAAGGTCGGCAATTTCAGGTTAATCGATGCTGTCAATCAAAGCTGTCATGCAGGAGCGCATTTTTGCTAAATCTCTAGGACTCTCGGGTTGCCACCACGGCTTTTTCCGTTTTGAACCTCACACAAACATTTTCTCCATATTTTAAAGAAATTGTTGGAACACTACTTGACACAATCATAATTGTGTGCGATCATTGAGACAAGTAAAGAGATCCTTTGTCACAAGGTTACTCATTACCCAAACAACCAATGCAACCAAACTGAAAGGAACTGAGGTAATGAAAGCCATTTTTAAGACTGACACCAAACCGCCCCTTGTACAGAAGGCCACCGCTCTGGTGAACGCTAACCGTCTACCACTTGTCGGTATTGCCGGCGACTGCTGGCCAAAAGATGCCAATCGCAACGATGTGCAAACCCCGCCGCATATTACGTATCTGTGCATGGCCAACCCATTACAGGTCCGAAACACACGTCTCCGTAAAACGCCACTTCGGTTCATTTCGTATGAGATATTCAATCTGTACCCCAAATCCAGGGTAGCAAGTTTCCAAGCTCAGGAGGTGGTGCTGTGATCATTCGCAAAGACATGGAAAACGCGTTGCCACCGGGATATGGGATTTTGAATGCGAGCAATCTCATGGTGCCCCTGCAGGTGGCCCGAACTCTGAGCAACGAAGCGAGGGCTGCAGTCAGTATCTGGGAAGCACTTCAAGCAGGAGATTTACCCGATGGCTCAGAAGAACCTGAGCAAGATTGCTCAAATGTTGATTTCGAAGCGACCAACCCAGAGGCAACGCTTGCTCAAGAGGACGAGGACTCCTTCAGAGCGCCTGTGCTAAACCTCAATGAAACTCAGCTGTGCCGGCTGGACTACCTCATAAAGCACTGTGCCAAGTTCCAGAGCAAGGTTCGCTACAGCGGCGCTCAGATAGTCACTGAAGAAGAGCCAGGGACTCAAGTATTGCAGTTGTATCGTAACGGCAATACTGCCACGATCGCCTTGAGCAGTAATGCCGAGCATACGGTGAGCTCGCGCTTTGGCAGCGCTTTTGTTCAGTCCAACCCCAAGAAGGAGCAACACAGAGTGCTTGATCTCTACGTGCACGCTTGCCAAAAAATCCCAGCCTTTCGCCAATCCACTGAGCGCGCCAACCACGTAGTTTTATTGCCCTCCAAAAAGCCACTACCTCCAGCGCCAATTGCATACACTGGATTTGAGCCACCTCTCAAATTCGATCCACCCATGCTTGGCAAAACGCAGATAAAGCTCACCGAGCTGAGCAACGCGTTGGTTCTGGGTTCCACTGGCTCTGGCAAGACCACCTCCTTTATCGAACCGGCCCTGCATGCCATGTTGCAATATCGCAACGAAGGGAAGTCCGCCACGATCCTGATTGTCGATCCCAAGATGGAGCTTTTAGGCTCGGTTCAGAGAAAACTGGCTGAACTCGACGAACTTGACCGGTTGGTGGTAATTGGCCAGACCGGTCCTGTGAAATATTTCGATGACGGCTGCGACCTGACGCTGGAAGACCGATTTGCAATAGTCAATAGGTTTGTTTCGGAAAAAGGCAGTGGCGAGGACGGGCGCTGGCAAGCGATGGCTGAACGTCTGATACTGAACTTTCTGCGCGACGCCAATGCGTTCTCGGACATCGTCGGTATTGGTTTGCTCGAATGTGTTGCCTTCCTTGCCACCGACGAGGTCCAGTATTTGCACAGAACGCAGTGGGTGGCGCTAAAAAAGGTGCTCACTCTTGGAATGGAAGATCAAAGCCAACTGCGCCAACTCTGTGACCTCTTTGATGTGCTGTGTATGGGAGTTGGCTTGACAAAACTGGATCGCCCCCTTTCAAAATACGCAAATCTCAAGGAACTCGAGCAATACTTCTATAACGCTCGGAGTGCACTCCTGATAGTGGACATCCTGGGAGGTGATGATCTCGAGACTCTGTTGGACATGAGTGTCCAACGCGTCCAGCGTTCAGTTGAGTATTGCAACATCACTGACCTGATGGAGCGTGGTGCGGTGATTGTGTTCCAACCCCGAAAAAAGGCTAGCCACAACCTAGTCGGTGCTGTCCTAAAGTCAATATTCTTCCGCTGCGCAATTGAGCGCACGGATATGAAACGCAGCGTTGGCTACTTTTGCGACGAGGCGCAGCGGTTTATTACAACCGATGATGAAAGCGGCGAACATGCGTTTCTTGATCGTGCACGCGCCTATCGCGTCAATGCCATCTTGGCAACCCAGTCTATGGCCGCGCTGCGAGCAGCGATAGGTGGGGGAGGGCGCTCAACCGCTGCGCTGCAATCATTACTGGTTAACACACCGACCAAAGTGTGTTTTAGGACCACCGACGAGGTTGCCCATCAGACCATGAGAAGTTTCATCCCAGGTGACCCAGGCGGTATGGCACATGTACTGAGCGCTCGACCTCCAAGCTCCCTTCAAGTAGGCGAGTGCTACTTTTCGCTGGGCAGCACTTGGGGTAGGTCCCAGTACCGTTTGGATGGTCCCGCGCAAGTGCAAGCCATTCAGACGTTTGGTAACGTTCAAGGAGAGCGGCCATGAGAACCGATCAGAGCCTTAGTATTACCTGTGAGCACATGGGACCCCACGAAGCGGTCGTGTTGTACAGCGGTGCCATCTGCGAAGCAGGAGCTCTGGCGTTGCAAAGCCGGTTCCAAAGTCTTTTTGGGTACTACCAATACAACCGCGTGCAGCTGCAACTGGAATCTCCCGGCGGCTCGGTCGAAGCTATGCATTTCATCCTGCGTCAAATGCAGCGCTATGAACAGCAAGGCAGGGCGATTGCGATTAGCACCACCTTTCTCTGTGCCAGTGCCGCCGCAGTCATGCTGGCGATGGGGAGTTGGGGAGAACGAAAGGTGGACCGATCGACAACGCTGTTGTTCCACACGGTTCGTATTGAGTCCGGGCTCAATGCAATAACGGCAGCGCTTTCAAGCAGCCTGTCGCAGTCGCTCCAAAGCGTTGACCGGCACCTAGTCGATTTGCTGGTGAAGCGTATGGTAATGCAGACCGGCAGTGAAGAGGCGCTCGCACATCTGGTTGTTGAGCGATGCCAGTATGTGGAGCGCAACTGGAACAAACTCGCTGTGCAATTGGGCAGCTTACAAAGTGATTCCGAAGGCACGCGAAAGCCGCAGTGGCTGAAGTTAATGATAAAATTTGCACGTCACGGCATCAGCGCTGGCAAGTTCACCAACGAGTTAAAGAAGCACTTGCACAGCTGCATGCAACGGGAAGTGCGCATGGATGTCAGGCAAGCCTACGCATTGCTGTTGATCGACACAGTCGACGGTGTGATTGATGCAGATGCACTCAGACCCGAAGATCTGGAGGCACCTTCAATTGGTCTTACCTCAAACTTGCCAACTGCAGGTGCTCTCTTGGCTACAGGGGCAACTTTGCAACTGGACATGAGGGTGTCGGTAAAGGATATGGCGCATACACAGCCATTCACTCGTCTTGCCAAAAGTACTCCCAATTTTATGGAAGCAGTCGCATGAATACCAGTCAAGCAATCGCTAAGCGCCAAACCCAGCGTCTGATATTGGCGGCAGTTCAGTGCCTCAAAGCTCGCATTTGCGTTGAAAATCCTACTTTAACTCGCACGCCAACGCGGCACGCACTTGCTAAACCACATCCTCCGCCATAAAGCGGAGCCGGGCGTTCGCCAAGGAAACAACCTTGACGTAACGCTGGCCAATTTGTACCTACCGCACCAACTACGACCCAGGATCAACACGAGTTTGATCCTGGGCAGGGCGCAGCTTTGCCCAAAAACTATTCGACCCAAACGGGTCACCTAATTGAATTGGAAATGATATGAAAAACGGTTTAGCTCTTAATCCCCTCACAGCACCGTCAAGTGCCGTGAGTCTTCGTCAGAAATCGCAATCGCACAGCCCATCCACGCTTGCCTGCGCCAGTCGACATTATCAGTCACGACTCTCCAAGCTGCATTCAGCGCAAATCGCGCTAAAAATGGCCATCGACTCCGTCAAAACGCCTGAGCTGCACTGCTTCCTGCTCGAAATAACGAATCAGCCGGAAATTCGAGAGTCACTGCAAATTGCAGTCGGTCGGGACGGCATGCGCTGGAAGTTTCAGATTGACTCGCTTCATGCCGTTGCACAAGACGTTCGCCACGCCCACCCTTTTGAGCCGCACGACCGCGACGGGCTTTATGTCTGCACATTGTTGGTGGGAATTCGGCATCTGCTTGCCCAGCGCAAGGTTTGGAGTGCCGATGCCGATACTTTTTTTACGGCAGTGCAAGGTGCACTTGGTACTTTGAAGCAGGCCAAACCGAAACTTGCCGCGCTGATACAGATGTGCTTGGGCTGGGATCAGACCCACAAGCAAACGCTCGCGTCAAAGCAATTGCAAGCTCGTATGGGAAACGCTTTGGACGCGTTCATCTGTTGCGGCACTCCAAAAAAGAAGGCCCTTGGCGAGCGCGATAGTGGGAGTAAAGCTTGGTGCATACATCCCTTTAACCCCCTCTTGAAAGCAAATTTCACTCGCTCCCATTGCATAGAGCCCGTCGAAACGGGCCGACACTTGCATGCACTGCCATCAACCTCACAAGGAGCCAAGAATGTTTAGGTCAAATTCGGATCATGGCGACGGCGAAGCGTCGCCAACAGCGGCAGCGATCACTGTCGGATACCGTAAAGACCGTGATTTGTCCAGATTATTTCTCCCGGAAGGCTTTTTGCGAGAACGCGAGCTGGAGCGAAAACGACTTGAGGAAAGTGAATCGCCAGACCTTACCCCAGCCGAGATTGCCACAAATGGCGCTGGCGAGGTGAGCAAGGAAGAATCGGGTACGCGCACAAGTAAACGTGAGCGAGCGTGCCGAGGCAAACCAAAGAACATGGTCCAAGTCTATGACATGGAACAGGTTGGCGCGCTTAGCGAGCGAATTAGCAAGGGTCAGGAAGGTCGGGGAGACAGAGCCGACATGCTTAAAAAGTCGTGTCGTACACTCACCGAAGCTGGACCCCAACGCGAACTCGTCTCGCCAGCCAAAACGTGGCGTCGGGAAATCCTTGTCCTGCGTGAGAGCTATCCCAATGCGACACCCGTGCTGGACTATTTGGAGAGTGAGTTCACGCTTGCCGAGCACAGTCGCAAGCCACTTACATTTACACCGATTGGGTTGGTGGGCGCGCCCGGCGTGGGCAAGAGCGTCATCGTCGAAGCGATTGCCAAGTTGATCAGAAGCACACTGTACCGAATTCAGGTAGAGATCAGCAGCCACGCGGCATCCTTGGTTGGGACAGAATTACACTGGAGTAGCGCAGCTCCAGGTTTATTGTTCCAAGCGATTGCACGAGGCACCCAAGCCAATCCGGTAGTAATGCTTGATGAACTCGAGAAGTGCCAAACGCGCGATGACTACCCGAATGTGATGAAGGTACTCTTCAGCCTTTTGGAGCCTGCCTCCGCTAGGAAGTTTCAAGACGCAAGTCTCCCGGGTGTGACAATCGATGCTTCGCATGTGCGTTGGATTGCAACATCAAATTCATTGACCAATATCCCTGATGCGATTCAAAGTCGGATGCGCTTCTTTCATATAGAGGCGCTTTCACACGAGCAGTCAATGAAGGTTTTGGGAGTGATCAACGCTCGCATCCGCAAGGAGCTCAAACTCGAGCGTTGGCCGCAACTGCCAGAGGATGTTCAAACGCCAATCGCAAAGGAGTCACCTCGGCGCATGCAAATGATGCTGCGCGCGGCGTATGGATCTGCTTTGGGGCGCAAGGACAGAAAAGTGACGTTGAAAGACGTACCCATGCAGTCATCTGAGGCCTCGCAGCGCGCAATGAATGACTCTGAAATTCAGAGTGATCAGCTGCAAAAGTTGTTGTTCTTGACCAATTACGCGGCGCTGAGAACGCTTCAGGTCAAACGCGCAGTCGACTTGTATGAGTATTCATTGGAACGTATTTGATCAGAACAAGGAGGCTACTTGCACTGAGAGACACACACCCCTGGGCAGGACAATTGACTAAATATCAAGTCTCAGAGTATCGCGATGAATTGAAGCCTATGATCAATGGACCGCGCCCAATATAAAAGTGAAAAACTGTGAAAAGCCTAATTAAAAAACAACGTTTCTCTTTGGGATGCATATCTATCAGCTTTCGTAAAGACGAAACGAGTAACAAGCAAAAGTTAGTTCAAATAGGAAATAGTAAAATGGAAAACATTAATCAAACAAATTCGACAACACCAATTGTGAATGCAACCAGCGCCTATATCGAATCAATCTCGCCTGCGAATCAGCAAATTGTTGAAGAGGATTTGAGAACACAGTTGCTGCGAATATTAGCGACCGATGGAATCTTGCCAAATGAAAATGAAAAGGCAATTCTCGGTTGGGAGTTGATCGGCAAAATTAGGTCAATGTTAAAGCCCGGGTATTCAGATAATTCAGTGAAGAACTATTTGTCTCAGCTTTCAAAGAACGAAAACTCTCCAATTGCAAAGACAGCTCGGGGTTTTGGATATTTTCGGCGATCATCATTTGATGACAGTGTTGGGGTTTCAACTGAAACCAGTGAAATAGTGGATGCAGGCTTTGAGACCGGAGTTGCAAAACGCGACGAACAATCCGAGGAAAGGTTCCGAGCATTGTATATAGCATACATGGAGCGTGAAAAGAAATTCCCGGCAAACATCGAGCACACCAAGTCTCTGCGCAGTGAAAAGGGTATAAACACTTGGAAGTTTTCTGATGTTATAAGTCTGGATTGGAACGTCGGGGTTCTCACACAAATCGAAGACAAAATGGTGTTGGACAATAACCTGCTTGAAATAAGAAAGGCAATCGGGCATTCACCATTCAATATCATCTCAAGTGAACTGAAGGTTGGCATCTCACTGGCAAACTACCGACAGTTCTTCTTTCAATGTTTGAGCAATTCGAATTGGGCCAATGAAGCACATTTGGTGTTGGCCCACCGAATCGAGGACTCAAAATTGGTTGAATGTTTGAAACAGCTCGGCGCATCCTTCGGTGTTTCAATCTATTCATTCAATATAGATCTGGGCAAATTTGATAAAATACCATCTGCCGACAAGATTCGAGACTTAAAGGGTGTCGAACGGGAAAAGCTCGTCGACAAATACTGCAGTGATGTGACAGTAATTTATCAAGCGCAAAAAAAGGGTGAACTGGATTGGGAACACATCCAGGATGTTCGGGTTATCAATAGCGATTTCAACGCAGTTTTCAAATGGATACCTAAATGCCTCACGGACAAAACGCCTTATAGCCTAAAGGCATTTAAAGAAAAAGAGGCAGAGGAGTATAAGATAAAGTATATTTATGATAGCAACTCCTACAGGCATTGAATCACGTTGGGTATATTCCCCGCCCTTTGGGGCGCGGATTTGTATTTCAAAAAAAGGTGAAATTCTAACGTTCTTGTACTGCAATTGTTTTGATGTGGACTGCATGGCAACAGTTGTCGCAACTAGTTGCGGAAATTTAGAGAAATGCGACAGAAATGAGCGAACAGATGGCAGCTAAACAATCCAACGCCAAGACCTGGTTTCACAATATTGGAGAAATACAGGCAGGCCTGTCCATTGCCGTGTTATGCGACAAATTTTGTCCAGTTTTCAGCTCGGTTTTGAAGTAATTCCGGGATGTCTGAATTAGGTGTTCTGGGCTTGGTTCTTTAAGAGTGCCTGACGAAGTCATGGGGCGACTGCGATCGGTCACCGGCATAGGCGCCGTGTCGGCTTCCCCCTGAGTCGAGCGGATTTAAACGCACGCTTACGCAAAAGGTCACCATTACCATGGATAGTGCTTGCGACGGCAGCGGTGAACTGACAGCTACCTACCGGCGCCGGGTCCGCTTTCCCGCCGGTGTGCGCGATGGCCATGTGTTGAGCGTGCCGACATCAAGGCATGGCGAACTGGAGATTAGCCTGGAACTGGAAGTGCAGATAGAACCTCACCCGCTTTTTACTTTGGATGGTGATGGTCTACTGCGTTGTGAAATGCCAGTGAACGGTTATGCTTGGATGGCCGGGCGTTGGGTGGAGGTACCGACCCCTAGCGAAATGCAGCAGATGCGCCTGAACCGTAATGCACTGTCCTACCGGCTCAGCACTCAGGGGTCTCCGACTACGCTACGCGGTCCCCGAGGTGACTACTTTGTGAAGGTCGTTCCGGTGTTTCCTGCTCAAGATGAGCCTGAGCAGGATGCCCTCTTGGACCAGTTGATAGCAAAATCGACTGACACGGTTCAAGCCGACCGATCCCAGCCACTAGGGCAATGGCAGCGTCGGCTAAAACGCTGGAACTCAATACAAAAAGAGCCCGCACGGGACGAATGACTGTCTTGAATGACCGCCAACGTCCACGGCAAGACCGGTGGCTGCTGCTGATGAGCAAAGTAAAATATTTGAAGAACACATCGAAGGGGAAGTATGGGAAAGATGGCAACGCGTTTGTCGCGGATTTTTGACAATGCAGTCCGCGCAAAAGTGGTTTCGCTGGAGGCGATGACGAAAGCCAAACAGCAAGCTGCGCAGAATCTCGAAACGATGCCGTCGGTTGAGAAGCTGATAGCAGACGGCAGCGACCCCTTGCATGCCCTATACGCCAATACATTGAACCTTATCAGCCTATTCGGTGAGGAGGTAACGACTTTGCCGCCGCTACACCAGATACATGATTTTATGAGCAAGTGGCTGGACATTTATCAGCCTTCGTCGCCACCCATGAGTCCGATAACCAATTCTTACTTCACCTGTTGGACAATGCTGGACGGCGCATTCGGGATTGAAAAGGAAACGGTGTGTACCTGCTTCTTGGCGGTGCTTGATCGGCTGCAACTGGAACCCATTCAAGTAGAACTGGTCAAGAATCTGAATCAATCCCGAATGGGACTCTACGAAGTCATGCAGTGCAAGGGACAGTTGTTTGAGCTTCGCGAGCTCATCACAGGCAAGCTGCTCACGGCCAATATCTGTTCAGGTTACCAAGGCCGTCCCGGGCACATCATTTTCGTGCGCCTAGTGCCGCCGCTTGCCAATACTGTTGCATATTCAGTAGGCCTGACCACTCCGTATCGCATGTACAGGCAAACCTCCGAAGACTGGCTCGGGTATTTCGAACGCCATGAGATTCACCCCGGCACGGTGGGCGTTGAAGCGAGGCTGCATCGCCACATGAAATATGGAAAGACGCGAACTTACTGGAGTGAATACATCTTTTACGGATACGTCAATTACGATCCTGGCGTCGTTCTGATCACGGGTTTTCCTGATCAAACGCAGACGCAGCCGCAACACGATAGATACCAGCAATAGAGGCCAAGCCTGAAGGACTTACCGTGACCAACTACGATCCAGCGAACCAGCCCGATCCAGCCGAGTGGCTTGCCCTTGACGAACAGGAGCGTATTGGACTGGTTCAAGACTATCACCGCACCGAGCAAATCAAGTTGCCAAACGCTAAAGTGGACCCCAGTGTCAAGACAATTTTTCAGTTAATTTAAGCTGTCCCCGTTTTCATGCGCAACTGAACGGCGTTGCCCCGGTTTGCTGTCGATTTCTGTCTTCATTTTCAAATGGCTGTTTGGCAAGCGAAGCGCGTCAGGCCGAAGGCGAAACCCTTGTGGGTAAGCATGGGTGGGAGGTGTGGGTATGTGGTCAAGCCGGGCGTTTTGCGGGCTTGTCCACATATCCATGCCGACCCCCTGCTTATCCATCAAGCCG
>JAIPCE010000064.1 GCA_021738345.1 Rhodoferax sp.
GGGCCGCCGCCGGCTCGGTCTCCCACGCCTTGAGTTGCAGGCACGCGGTGCGCAAAACCCACTCGCCGATGGCAAGAATCAGGCCGGTTTCTTCGGCCAACGGTATGAATTGCAGTGGCGGTACCATGCCTTGCTCCGGGTGCATCCAGCGGATTAGCACCTCGGCACCCACGGCCCGGCCCGACTCGTCCATTTGCACTTGGTAATGCAGCACAAACTGCTGCTGCGCTAGGGCATGGCGCAGGTTACGCTCCATTTCCGCGCGCACGGTGAGCGCGCTGAGCATCGCCGGATCGAAAAAGCACAGGGCGTTGCGGCCCGAGGTCTTGACCTGGTACATCGCAATGTCGGCCTGCTTGAGCAGTTCAGAGGCGTCCTGGTCGTTACCACCAAACAGGGTCGCACCAACACTGCAGGTGCTGGTGTGCTCGGCATCTTGCAAGTGGTAGGGCATATTGAGGTTGAGCAAGATCGATTCGCCGACCTTTTTGGTTTGCAATGCGGCCTCCAGGGGCTCGTGACTGAGGCTTTGCAGCATCACCACAAATTCATCACCACCCAGCCGTGCCACGGTGTCCTGGTCGCGCACGGCCGCAAGCAGGCGCTGCGCGACCTGTTGCAACAACATATCGCCCACCAAATGGCCCGCAGTGTCGTTGAGGGTTTTGAAGTGGTCCAGGTCCAGGAACAACAGCGCACCCAACTGGCCGGTGCGTTGCGAGGAAATAATGGCCTGCTGCAGCCGGTCGTTGAGCAACCTGCGGTTGGGCAGACCTGTCAATGGGTCGTAAAAAGCCAGCATTTCCACGTCGGCAATGGCGCGCTGCAGGCGAGTCACGTCCTGGTAGACGATCACGGTGCCACCTTCGGGCGTGGGACGTTCGGAAATTTCGAGAATCGTCCCCTCGGCCGTGGTTGCCTGTCGGCTCTCGTGCTGCCCGTGCAAGGCGGCCATGCGCTCGGTGACCCATTGCTGGCGCTGATCATCGGTCGCCTGGGGCATCAGGTGTCGAGCGGTCACCATGGAAAGCTCGGCAAACGCTACCTGGGGCGTAACGAGCCCTTTAAGCCAGGGGTGGATCTCCATGAAACGCCGGTTCCAGTTGACGACCCGCTGCTGCGCATCGAGCAAGACAAAGCCACTCACCATCGATTCAAGGGCCTGGTCCAGCGTCTCCTTTGCCTGGGACATGTTGGCTTGCACGTTGGTCAGGTGCCGCAAATACAACAGCGCTGCGGCACCCGCAAGCAGCACCATCAGGGCCAGTGCGCCGGCAACCGCAAGGGTCAACTGGGTTTCGCGCTCCACGTCCTGCAATGCCGCTGCAACAGGAATACTGGCAGTAATGAAAACACCGCCATACATGGTGTTGCGCGCCACCACCAGCGCGGGTGCCCCGCTCAAACGGGCGGGCTGCGGGGTAATGGTGCCTGATTCCCGCACCGTGGTGCGCAGCGGCGGCAGCCTTTTGCCCACAATTTCTTCGGTGGCCGGTGCTGCCACCAGCAATTCACCGCTGCTGCGCTCGACCGTGGCCTGTAGCCCCGCAATGTCCACTCCCTGCACCAGGATGGTGGTGAGTTGCGCCACCGACACTTCTGCCAGCGCTACCAGCTTGCTGCCATCGGCCAGCCGCAGATGGCGCGCCACAAACAACACCACTTCACCGGACCGAAAACTCACTGTGGGTGCGCTCATGACCAAGGTCGAGACCGGCTGTGCAATGACCTCGGCCAAGAAGGCATCCGACAGGTTGAGGTCTTGTTGCTGTCGCGCCTGGTCGGACGATGCCACGACCTGCCCCTGCGCGTCGACCAGCGCAATACGACTGGCCAACAAGTTTTGTCGCATGGCACCCTCGATCAATTGGTCTGCCGCTTCGGAGTCAATCCAGTCGCGCATGCTCAGTGAAATCTTGAGCACCTTGTCCATGCTGGCCAGTACCACGTCCAGGCCCAGCAAATTGCGGTTGATGGCGGCTTCGGCACCGCTGACAAACCGCACTGCCTGCGCATGGCTCTCTTCCAATGCCACCGCGCGGCGGTCGCGCACCAGGGACGCAGCAAGCCCCAGAATCACGACCAGAAACAACACGACCAGCGCCGTGACGACGGCAAATGCCCGGTTGCTGCGCAAAAATTTCATGGGCTGGGTGGCAACGTGATGCCCGAGGACGCGCCCAGGGTCTGGTTCCATACCTCTGCGCAACGCAGTTTGCAGCGCTGCAGCCAGCGCGGCAGTACCGTGGACACCAGCAATTCCTGGCGGCGTTTTTCGTCGGCTGCGCTGGTGGCCACTTCGGTCATCGCGCCCTTACGCCCGGTCGTGCAGCTTGCCAGACCGCGATTGCAGGCAAAACCCTCGGCGGTTTCGCGCTCACTCTCGGTCCAGATGGCAGCTTCGAGTTTTGGCAATTCTTTGGACAGCGTGGCCCGCAGGTCCGACGGCAGCGACCGCCACGCAGACAGGTTGGCGCCAAACAGGGCCAGGCCCCAGGTGATGGGCATGGCATACATGTGGCTTGTCAGCGCATGCAGGCCCAGGGTATTGCCCGACATCGACCCGGTGATGGCGCACTCGGTGTTGCCCGAAGCCAGATTAGGTGCCACCTGGGCAAAACTCAGCAGTACCGGGTGGGCGTTGAGCGCAGTGACAAAGTCTGCCTGCGTGGCCGACGACACCCGCACCCTTCGGCCTGCGAGGTCGCCGAGGCCGGCCAGCGCGGTCTTGCAAAAAATGACCTGCGCCGGGTAGGTGTAGATGGCCAGTAGTTCGACCCCGTGGCGCTCACGCAGTGTTTTTTCCAGGTAAGGGCGAAACGCGCTCAGGTTTTTCTTGAGGGTGGCAAGGTCGGGATTGAGTCCCGCCAGGTCAGACGCTGCCAGGTCGGGGTTTTGCGTCGACACATTGCTGAGCAAGGCGGTGCCAAATGGTACGACACCAAATTGCATCAGACGCAGCAGTTCTGGACCCGGCACGCCGGCCCGGTCAAACGGCACAATTTCGGCCGCATATTTGCCGTCAGTGAGGCGGCGCAGCTCTTGAGTCCAAAACGGTTCTTCGTTGCGGCTGTACTGGTTCACCCCTGCCAAACCGCCCAGAATGCGCAGAGTTTGCAGCGGTGCCGCCGCAGTCTGGGCCAGGGCCGCGCCAAGGTGCGCCGCCATGCACAGCGCCACGCCGGTACGCACCAAGCTTGAAAAGCGCAAACGCTGCTTCATTGCGTCTCCTGGAAATTTTTCCTCTTATGACCTTAGGGATGCAGAAACAGCCAATGTACCGTTTCTGGCGGTACCTCAGCTATTTCTGCACCCCTTATACCGTTGGGGACCCTCGCAGCAATGTAGCACGATCGCCGCCGCCACCGAGCCGCGCAGCGATGGGTGCATTGCCTTCTGGCGGCAACGCTAAAACGGACAGTCGTCGCGGAACTTGTCATCAGCATCAAAGCCAAACACATCGCGCATCATGCGCTCTTCAGCGGCGAAAGCCTTGGCTTCACGTTGACGCGCCTTGACCCTGAACTTGAGTGAGGCAACAGTTTGGGGGGTTTGCAGGTCTTTCTGAATTTCGCGCAGGTCGCGCCGCAAATTGGCGATGTCCCGATTCAGATAGGTCATGACCTGGCTGGGTTTGAGACGTGTGGATCCGAAGAGTCCAAACTGGAGGCGATACGGCATGACCAGCGCATTGATTTCCTGCTCCAGTTCTGCCAATTGCTCGCGCAGCACCTGGTTGAAGTGCTTGAGTCGACTCGCAGACAAGCCGGCGATGCTGTGCGCATCGATATGTTCAAGCTCCAGTTGTAGCTCCAGCAACTGCAACAGGTTGCGCTTTTCGTAAGCCTGATTGACGCGCTGCATCAGCGCGGTCTTGCGGGCACGTTCGTCCGCATCGGGCTCGCGGTCCGGGTGCAGGGCACTGACCAGCTTGCGGTAGACCTCGCGAATCGACAAGCTCACTTCCTCCGCTGCGGCCTTGGCGGCGGCTTCGCGCGCGAGTTGCTTGGGCGTTTTTTTGCGTGTGGCATCTTTTCGAGCCTGTTCAACTTCTGCGTGGTGGCGCCGCTCGTTCAATTGTGCCTGCGCCAATGCCGCGACTTCTTCGGGCGTTTGCAGGTGGGCGTAATCGGCGGGATCCATACCAAAAGCATTCGCCACGGCATTTTTCAGGACATCCGCGATCTCCGACTCATCTTCGTCTTCATCGTAGTCGGTGGGGCTGAACTGGTTGAATATTTCTTTGAACTTCGGGTCGCCGGTTTCCTCCAGCAGAAATTCCGCCAGCTCGCAAATTTCCTCGCCCAACACCCGCCGATCGGTCTTGGTCAATCCTTTGAGCGCATGTCCTTGCACCAGCACGTCCAGGAAAGCGGTTTGCTGTTCCCGAAACTTCTTCAGTAGGGGCAGCATTTCAGACGCTGCCTTCGCTCGGCAGGCCTCCACCACCTCTTGCCACTGTGCCAGTTCATCGCGCCGCAACTGAATCTTCCTGACTAAATCGTTGAACAGATTTTGATTTTTGGACAGGGATGGGCGATCAGGCAACTGAGAAATCTGGATCGTGGTTGGGGGGGTTTTCATGGCGTCGTTTGGGAGCGTGGGGCTGGCGCGAATTATCGGGTACTGAGAAAGAGCGCTAGGCTGGGGTGCGAGTCAAAGTGAAGTGGGATCCTGCGACTTTGGGCAATGGTGCGACGCGAGGATGAACGAAGACTGCACAAGCTCGGTGCCCCCATGAACCGCTAGCCGCCACGCCTTGCCTGCAATCCTTTTGAATCTGTGGTTGGGCTACCAACCTCCTTGAAAGGCGGTACATTGGCACCACTCATTGGCACTTTAATCGAGCCCCTGCTAGCTTAACATGCCTTTTCTCTTTTTCCAAAAAATCGCCCCATGCCCCTCCAAACTCCTCGCCCCCAGCCGATCATCGCCATCCATGGCGGTGCCGGCACCTTGAGCCGCAGCCACATCAGCCCGGAGCAGGAGGCGCTGTACCACGGCGCCTTGGGCGATATTTTGCTGGCAGCGCAGCAAATGCTCGCCGAAGGTGGCAGCGCCCTGGACGCGGTGAGCCTGGCGGTGGACGGTCTCGAAGATTGCCCACTGTTCAATGCTGGCCATGGAGCGGTGTTTACCCACGACGCAACGCACGAGCTCGATGCCGCAATCATGGACGGTGCCAGCTTGCGCGCCGGTGCGGTGGCTTGCGTCAGCCGGGTTCGGCGACCGCTGCGTGCGGCGCGTGCGGTGATGGAACATAGCGAGCATGTGCTGCTGGTAGCAGCCGGTGCCGAAGCCTTTGCCAAGTCCTGTGGGCTGGAAATGGTCGAACCCGACTATTTTTCTACGCCTTCACGGCGCGCCCAGCTTGAGAAAGCCTTGGCCAGCGATGCCACGCTGCTCGACCACGACGCATCCGCTTTGGTCTTTGCCCAACGCAGCACGGGCCAGGCACCACTCGATGAGGACCGCAAGCTAGGCACGGTTGGCGCGGTGGCCCTCGATGCCCACGGCAATCTGGCCGCAGCCACCTCGACCGGAGGCATGACCAACAAACGCGTGGGCCGGGTCGGCGACACGCCGCTGATTGGTGCCGGCACCTATGCCGACAACCGCACCGCCGCCATTTCCTGCACCGGCACCGGCGAGATGTTTATCCGCACGCTCACCGCCTATGACATTTGCGCCCGCATGGCATACGCTGGCCAATCGCTGGACGCGGCGGCACAGACCGTGGTGATGCAGGTCTTGCCCACGATCAAGGGCCGCGGCGGCCTGATTGCGGTCGATGCGCAAGGCAATCTGAGCATGCCCTTCAATACCGAAGGCATGTACCGTGGCTACGCCCGGGTTGGCGAAGCGGTGCAGACGGTGATTTTTCGCTAGTTGTCACGTCGCCCGGTGATCCATATCAAGCTCGCAGTGACGGGGTTTGGTTCAAGGTCCGGGTTCAGACCGGCGGGGCCACCTTTTTGGCACGCGCACGCTTCACGGGCGGTTTGGTAGGCGCGGGCGCTGGTGCGGGTTCGGCGGACACCTGGGGCTCTGCAACTTTGGCTATTACCGTGGCGCTGACCTTGACCGGTGTCTTGCGTTTTGCCGCCGGTCGCGGGGTCTTGGCTGCGGGCTTGGCAGTGCTGCCGCCCTTCCAGGTCAGGCGCGCCTTCTTGGCCAGGGTCACGACCTTGGCGATCATTTCATCGGTAAACACGCCATTGACCCCTGAGATGGCGGCCAGTTTCATGCCGTGCTTGAGGCCGAGCTTGTAAATTTCCTTGACCTTTTCCCACTCGGTGTCGCGGCCCACGGTAAACACTTCAAAGCGGCCCTCGAGCGCCAGCACAATGGTTTCTGCCAGACAGGCGTAAATCACGTTCGGTGGCAGGCCGATGCTCTTGAGTCCCTTGACCTTGGTCGGCAAGTCAATTTCGCCGGACTCAATGACCATGACATCCGGGCGCTTGGCCACATCGGAGGCCGGCAGGTCCAATGGCCGCGCCACGTCGGTGATCACACAGCCGGGCTTGACGCGCATGATGTCCAGAATTTCCTTGCCCGCCCCAGAGGTCGAGGTGACGATCATGTCCATGTCGCCCAGCAGGTCGTTGTAGTCGATGGTGGTAAACACCTTGGCATCGGGCGTTTCTTTGAGGATCGAGGCCTTGAGTTCGTCGAGCTTGCTCAAGGTGCGTCCCGCCAGATAGACCTCGTCAAAGTACATCGCAAGGAGGCGAGCGCTCACGGATCCGATGGAGCCGCTCGCGCCAATCACCATCGTCTTGGCGGCGACCTTTTTGCTGTGCGGATGAATGCTGACCAGGCCCATGCGACGCATCGCGTCGGCGGCGGCCCACAAGGCACCAGAAGCCGAATAGCTGTTGCCGGTGGTGATGGGCAGGCTGGAACGTCGTGCCACGGTAATGCCGGCATCACCTACGACCTTGGTGAAGGCACCCAGGCCCATAATTTGCGCGCCCATTTTTTCGGCGATCTTGGCTGCGTGCAGCAGTCTGCGGTAGGTGAACTCGGGGCTGCGCGACAGCATTTCCTTGGGTGTGCCACCGACAGAAATCAGCCAGCCCTCGGCCTCGGCACCGGTCGGCGATACGATGTTTTCCATCTTGCAATACACCATGGGCGGCATGTGCGCGGCCAGGGTTTCGACCTTGTCCATGACGAACTTGGGCGTGGCTTTGGGGATTGGGAAGGCCTTCTTGATGTAGCTTTGGCTTAAGGGGTGGATCACAAAGGCAAAGCGGCGGATGTTGCGGAAGTTGCCCGTGGGGTGCAACAGGCGCGGCTTAATGTCGAGCTCGGTGAGAATTTCGTCGAAGTCGTCGTCCGAGATTTCCTCCATGGGTTTTTCCAGCACCGCCAGAATCATGGCCTCCAGGGTGTTAATGGCCACCACTTTGTCAAACAACTTGGGCGATACGTCGATCACCAGGTTGACCTTGTGCTGGGTGAAGTACGCCATGCGCTCGTCGTCAATGGCCGAGGTAATGAGCGTCTTGCCCTCCAGATTCTTGCCATGGCCCACGGCCTTGATCTCGGCAAAGGTGCCCACAATGACGTGCGACTTGCCCACCACACTGGAGACCCGCTTGTTCTTGAAGTCGATCAGCGAAGATTCGAGCGCGGCACCGGGTTTGCCCGACAGCATCCACTCGCTGCCTTTGGCGTAGACCTCGAGCTGCTCCAGCGACGTAAGCATGGCCGGGGTGCCGGTCTGGTACAGGGCATCGGCAAAACTCAGGTTTTTGGTGTAGTCGGACAGGGCCACCGCCATGTCGTAGTTGCGCATGCCCGAGAGAAACAGCACCAGGTTGTTGTTGAAATAGTGCCCCAGCTCCTTTTGCACATAGCGCACGGCACGCACCTGCAGCAGGCGGCGCAAGGTGGCACCGGTGGTGATCGGCACGCGCGTGACCACGTTGAGCAGGCGCTGGGTTTCCTTGTTGACCACGGTGCGTAGTCCGACGTGGTAATGGTCACTGATTTCGCCCAGACCGATGGCGTCGGCGGTGGCCTGGTGGCGGCGCATCAGGTCCCAGGCCTTGCCGCCGTCCTGGTCGGCGCCGAGTCGGCGCACCGAGAAACTTTGACCCAGAAACTCGGTTTTGAACTCGAAATCCTTTTTCGACGATCCGAGGGTGACGGTCACTACTTTTTTCATGCTGTGGCTCCTGCGTTGGCTTTTTTGCGCCTGGGTTTGGGTGGCGGGGGGGATGGGGTGTGCGCGGTTGTGTCCGCAGGTGCTGCAACGGGCAGCACTTGGCGAATCAAGTCTTCGCACTCGGCTTGCGACATATAGCGTGGCACCGGGTAGCCGGTATGCGCTTCCCAACAAGCGGCCTTGGCCAGCGCCGCAATATCAGCTTCTTGCAGTGCCGCCAGGGTGGTGGGAATGCCCAGGTCGGCGTTGAGCTGGTCGACCGCATCGAGAAATTTCTGCGCCAGCTCGTCGTGCGGCTCATCGTCGGTCCCGACCCGGGCGCGCAGCGCCAGCAGCGCCAGCCGGTCGACGATGGCAGGACGGGAAAATTTGAGTACATGCGGCAGCATGATGGCATTGGCCAGTCCATGCGGGGTGTGGTACTTGCCGCCAAACTGGTGGGCAATCGCATGCACATAGCCCACATTGGCGCGGGTGAAGGCAAAGCCGGCGTAGGTCGAGGCAATGGCCATCTTCTCGCGCGCTTCCAGGTTTTTACCGTCGCGGTAGGCAATGCGCAGGTTCTCGAAGATCAGGCCAACCGCAGACAGGGCCATGCCGTCCGAATAGGGAGTTGTCCAATGACCAACGAAGGCTTCTATGGCATGCGTGAGCGCATCAATGCCGGTGGCGGCCGTGATGTGCGGTGGCAAGCCGGTCATGAGCGTGGGATCGAGTGCGGCCATTTTGGGCACCATGCGCGGATCGACAATCACCAGCTTCTTGTGGTTCTCGGGGTCGGAAATGACGGCGGCGACCGTCACCTCGGAGCCCGTGCCAGCTGTGGTGGGCACTGCATAAATGCGCACCGGTGTGCGCCGACCCTTGAAGTACCCGGCGAGCTCGCGCAAGGGCTTGGGGTTGGAGACCGACACCGCAATCGCCTTGGAGGCATCCATGCTAGAACCGCCGCCAAAGGCGACGATCGCATCACACCCGTGCGATTGGTAAAACGCAATGCCCTTTTCAATCAGGGGAATCGGGGCATCGGGCGTGATCTCATCAAACACCACAAACTCTGCGCCGCCCGCCGTCAGCGCATCGGTCAGGTCCTTGAGCAGGCCGAGCTTGGAGATGATGCTGTCGGTCACGATCAAAATCTTGCCGTGGCCAAACCCGGCAATGGCTTGCCCAAGGCGGCCGCTTGAGCCCGGCCCGACCAGCAACGTGGGTTGTGGAATCGGAATGAAGCGGGTTACCAGCCCGGCACCGCGCATCAGCGTGCCCAGACCGGTAGCTACCAGCGTGTTGCGGGTGGATTCGGATATCACGTCGTTTCTCCTGATCGAAAAGGGGGTAAATCGTATGCACCGTAGTATGCCCGTCTGCAGCCCGCTTGGGGCTGGCTAACAAACGCGTACAAACCCTGATGCTGCTTTACAGCACCACGGCAGACAGGGCAACCAGGGCCGCAGTCTCGGCGCGCAAAACCCGCGGTCCCAAGGCGACCGGCACATAACCACAGGCCAGGGCGGCATCTTCTTCTGCGGCACTTAGACCACCCTCGGGCCCGGAAAGCAGGCAGAGCTCGGTGGGATGTTGCTCCACCAACCTCGCCCGCAAAGACTGCGCCCCTGCACGCAACGACAGCAGCCAGCGCGTGCCGGTGCCGCCCGGCACCAGCGCAAGAGTCCAATCCTTGAGCGTTTTGACCGGCCAGATTCTGGGCACCCGGTTGCCACCGCACTGTTCGCAGGCGGCGACCGCAATGCTTTGCCAGTGCGCGACCTTCTTTTCAGCGCGCTCGGGCGTGAGCCTAAGCACACTACGTTCGGTCATAAGCGGCTGGATGCTGGTTACCCCCAGCTCCGTGGCCTTTTCCACCAGCCAGTCCATGCGCTCGTTGGCTGGCATGCCGACTGCGAGGTGCACGCGACGAGCAGGCTCACGCTCGGTACCGTGGTGGGCACCGACGCGCACCTGCACCTCACTGCGCCCGATCTGGGTAATGCTGGCGTCAAACTCACCACCACCTGAACCGGACTCCCAGCTGCCATTGAACAAGGTAATAGCATCACCCGGCTGCAGGCGCAGCACCTGCACGTGGCGCGCGGCACCCGGTGACAGATCCAGCAGGGTGCCAGTGGTTATCACTGCGGGACAAAAAATGCGAGGCATCGGCTTCACACCCGGCCAAAAGCGTAACCATCGCTTACCGTGATGCCCTCGATGTGATCAATCAGCCGTAGCAGCGGTGTGAGGGGCCGGTAGCGGCCGCAGGTCGCGCGCAAGTAAGCGATGAAACGCGGCGTGTCCGCCAGGTAGGCGGGTTTTCCGTCGCGCAAGGTGAGTCGCGCGAAAATACCGGCCACCTTGAGGTGGCGCTGCAGGCCCATCCACTCCACTCCGCGGTAAAACTCGCCAAAGTCGTCACCAACCGGCAAGCCGGCCTTGCGCGCCTTTTCCCAGTAGCGTACCGTGACATCCAGGCAAAAGTCTTCCTCCCAGCTTAAAAACGCATCGCGCATCAGGCTTGCAATGTCATAGGTGATAGGGCCGTAGACCGCGTCCTGAAAATCGAGCACGCCGAGTTGTGTGCCGCTGACCATCAGGTTGCGCGGCATAAAGTCGCGGTGCACATAGACACTCGGCCAGGACAAATTGTTGGCCACGATGGTGGCAAAGGCTTCATCCAGCGTCTTGCGCTGTGCCCCGGTGAGCGACACCTTGCGGTGCTCCGCGACATACCACTGCGGGAACAATTCCAGTTCCCGCACCAGCAGCGGTTTGTCATAGGCCGGCAATACTGCCTCTTGCGAGGCCAACTGCCAGCGCAGCAGCACATCGACCGCCTGCAGATACAGGTCCAGTGGTGGCGCAGCGTCCGGGCGAATGACTTGCATCATGGTCTGACTACCGAGGTCAGACAACAGCATGAATCCGTGGGGCGTATCCCAGGCCAACACCTCAGGCACATGCAAGCCCGCCTGTGCCATCAACCGCGCTACCTGCACATAGGGCTGGCAATTCTCTTTTTCGGGCGGAGCATCCATGATGATGCGACTGCCCTGCGGGCCATCGATGCGCAGGTAACGACGAAAACTGGCATCGGCCGATGCCAAACGCAGGCTCTCAAGGTGCATCGGGTGCGCTTGGGACACGCGGTCCAGCCAGGCATCAAACAGCGCATGGCGCGCTTGGTCGGACCAGACCACAACGGCCTGTTCAGATAACGGGGCGGCTACTGGCACGGCAGGATGGGGGCTTGGGTATGGGCTCATGGATAATCCATTCTACAAAGCCCCGTTTGACCATTCTCGCGACCCTGCCCCTCTCTTTGAACCGACCGAGCCCCTTGTTTTACCGCATGCGATTTACCCAGCGCGACATGAGAATCGGGCCACCGCTATCGATGCCGTCGGTTCGCAGGACGATGTTTGGAGCCGCGTTGCTGACCAGTCTTGCCGGTGGTTCGGGCCACGCGCAAGAGGCATTGACGCTGCAGCCAAGTTTGAAGTTGCAGGAAACACTCGCGCCCCAACAGTCCAAAACAGCCCCGGTTTTTTTGCGCGGCGACCGCCTGTGGGGTCGCCCAGACCTGGAAACGGTGGTGGAAGGTGCTGCCGAGTTGCGCAAGGCGGACTCGGTGATTCGGGCCGAGCGGCTCGAATATGACCAAACCACGGACACCGCGCGTGCCACCGGCTTGGTGCGCATCAACCGCCTGGGCAATGTCTACGAGGGCGATCTGTTAGAGCTCAAGATCGAAACTTTCGAGGGATTTTTTACTGCGCCGCGTTACCAGTTTTTGCAAAACGATGCGCACGGGCAAGCCGATCGCGCCGATTTTCTGGATGCCAGTCGCACGCTGGTGCATAACGCCACCTACACCACCTGTCGGCGCCTGCCCGGACCGGACTGGATGCCCGACTGGGTCTTGCGCGCCCACACCATCAGCCTCGACACCGAAGAGGACGTGGGCATTGCGACGGGTGCGGTGCTGAGCTTCAAGGGGGTGCCCGTGCTGCCGGTGCCAGCCATCAGTTTTCCGCTGTCAGACCGCCGAAAATCGGGACTGTTGCCGCCCACCTTGGGTTTTGACAATCTGAACGGCGCTGAGATTGGGATTCCGTACTACTGGAATATTGCACCCAACCGTGATGCGACCCTCACGCCCACCCTGATGACCGCACGCGGCCTGGACCTGGGTGCCGAATTTCGCTACCTGGAACCGACGCACTCGGGCACCGTGCGCGCCAACTACATGGCAGGTGATGCACTGCGCGGCTCGGACCGCTGGGGTCTGGCCTACACGCACGCGGGGCGTCTCTCCACGGGTTTGCAGGCGGTCGGGGACATTGGCATCAACCTCAACCTGAACCGCGTTGGTGATGACAATTATTGGCGCGATTTCACACGCACCAGCCCATCGCTTACCCAGCGTCTGCTGCCAACAGATATGACAGCGAGCTGGGGACGGGGTGCGTTGTCGACTGCGTTGCGGGTTTTGAAGTGGCAAACCCTGCAAGATGCCACCGCGCCCATCGTGCCACCTTACGATCGGGCACCCCAGCTCAGCACCCGCTATGCACCCCCTGCGGTTCGCGCGTTTGAATGGTCCATTGACGGGGATCTGACCCAGTTTGAGGCCGACCGGATGCGCACGCTGCAGCCCAACGCACAGCGTGCCGTCGCTACGCTACAAATCAGCAGGCCGTGGCTGGCGGCTGCAGGTTTTGTCACACCGCGATTCCAATTGCATGCCACAAGTTACCAGTTTGATGCGCCACTGTCGGATGGCACCCGCACTGCCAGCCGCGTGGTGCCGAGCATGAGCCTCGACAGCGGACTGGTGTTTGAGCGCGACATCCGTTGGGGCGCGCGCGATCTGGTACAGACCCTGGAGCCGCGCGCGTTTTACGTCAACACACCGTACCGGGACCAGCGCCTTCTGCCCAACTACGACACGGCCGCCAATGACTTCAATTTCGCCACCATCTACACCGAAAACGCGTTCGTGGGCCAAGACAAGCTCTCCGACAACAATTTGTTGACCCTGGGTTTGACCACGCGATTGCTTGATGCCCAAAGTGGCGCCCAGCTCGCGCGTTTTGGCGTGGCGCAGCGGCTGCGCTTTGACGACCAGCAGGTGACACTCAACCCTGGCGTGGAACCGGCTGCGGCAGGTGTCAGTGACGTGTTGCTGGGTGCATCGATCAACCTGCAAGACCATTGGGTGCTCGATGCCACGGTGCAATACAACGCAAAAACCGACCAGTCGGTGCGCTCGACCATCGGTGGGCGTTACAGCCCGGGCAGCTACCGGGTCCTGAACGTGGCCTACCGGTTTCAGCGCAACCTGAGTGAGCAGATCGACGTCAGTTGGCAATGGCCACTCAATGACCTCTGGGGCGAGCGCGGTCAGGATCTGGCTGCCGGACGTGGCCAGGGTGCGGGCCGTTACTACAGCGTAGGCCGCATGAACTACAGTCTGAGTGAAGGTCGGCTGGTCGACTCGGTACTGGGTGTCGAGTACGATGCAGGCTGTTGGCTGGCGCGTGCCGTGCTGGAACGGGTGCAAACCAGTACCACCAGCGCGACGCAGCGCCTGATGTTTCAACTGGAGTTTGTGGGTTTCACCCGGCTGGGTTTTAGTCCGCAGAAAACTTTGACCCAAAATATCTCGCGTTACCAGAACCTGCGCGAGTCGGGCACCAACCTGAGCCGCTTTAGCCATTACGATTGAGAGACTATGAATTTGAGAATGTGGGTGTCTGCCCTGGTGTGTCTGGGCGGGTTGAGCAACATGGTGGCACAGGCGCAGTCAGCGCGGTCGGCCGATTTCATCGTCGCGGTGGTCAATTCCGAGCCGATCACCAACAGCGAGGTCACGTTGGAAGTACAGCGCCTCAGTAAAGAGTTGCGCGAGCGAAGGCAAACCCTGCCAAGCGACAATGAGCTGCGCACACGGGTGCTGGAGCGTCTGATCGACGAAAAGGCACAAACCCAATTGGCAGCGGACATGGGCCTGCGCATCGACGACGCTGCAGTCGACCAGGCAGAGGAGACGGTGGCGCGACAAAACCAGGTGAGTGTTGCCAACCTGCGGCTTCAATTGGCAAAGGATGGAATCGATGCGCGGAGCTTTCGCGATCAACTGCGCAAACAACTGTTACTTTCCCGCGTGCACGAGCGCGAGGTGGAGGCCCGCATCCGCATCAGCGACACCGATGTCGAGCGGTATATGGCTGATCGGGTGGCAGAGAATGCCGATCCGTTTGCGCGCGAGCTCAATCTGGCGCAAATACTGATTCCCGTTTCGGAGCAGGCGTCCGCCGAGCAGGCCGGCTTGCTCTACATGAAGGCACAGAAAGTGCTGGAGCGGATTCGGGCCGGCGAACGTTTTGAGACCCTGCTGGAAGAAGTGTCTTCCGGTGACCGGACCAACGGGGGGCAGATGGGTTTGCGCCGCGGAGACCGCTACCCCCCATTGTTCGTCGAAGCGACGCGCGATCTGGAAGTCGGGCAGGTATCCGAGGTTGTGCGCTCCGGTGCCGGGTTTCATATCTTGAAGGTGCTGGAAAAACGCGCCCCGACCAGCTTTACACAGTCGGTTGTGCAGAGTCGGGCGCGCCATATTTTGCTGCGTCCGTCGCCGCAACTCTCCATTGCCCAGGCGCAAGATCGGCTGGCGGGCTACAAGCGCCGCATCGAGTCCGGCGCCGATACGTTTCAGAGTCTGGCAAGCCAGTTCTCGCAAGACGGCAGCGCGTCGCAAGGGGGTGATCTGGGGTGGACCAATCCTGGCATGTTTGTACCTGAATTTGAAGAGGTCATGAATCGCCTCAATGAGGGGCAACTCAGTCAACCGCTGGTGAGCCGTTTCGGGGTGCACCTGATCCAGATGGTGGAGCGTCGACAGCTTGAGCTCGGTCCGCGCGAAGTGCGCGAGCTGGTGCGCTCGCGCCTGCGCGAAGCGCGCTACGAAGAGGCCTTTGCCAACTGGGCGCGCGAGGTGCGGGGGCGGGCCTTTGTGGAGCTGCGCGAGTCACCGCAATGACTCCGCCCACTTTGGGCGACCGGCCTGCGCCGAGTTAGCCATGAAGCATACGGCCCGCAAACGCTTCGGGCAACATTTTTTGTCGGATGACGGCATTATTGATGCGATCGTGCGGGCCATCGCCCCCAGACCGGGGCAAGCGATGGTCGAGATTGGTCCGGGGCTTGCTGCCTTGACGCAACCCCTGGTCGAGCGACTCGGACACCTGACGGTAGTCGAACTTGACCGCGACCTGGCGCAACGCTTGCGAGCGCACCCATTGCTTAGGGTGGTCGAGTCCGATGTACTGCGGGTTGACTTCAGGCACTTGGAGCACAGCCTGGCTTGTGGCGTGGTGGGCGCAGGGGCAGGTGCTGAACCTGGCGACCAGCCCATGGCGCATGGCAAGTTGCGCGTGGTGGGCAATTTGCCCTACAACATCTCGACCCCGATACTCTTTCACTTGCTGAGCTTCGTTGATGTGATCGAAGACCAGCACTTCATGCTGCAAAAGGAAGTGGTGGATCGTATGGTCGCTCTGCCCGCAAGCTCTGACTTCGGTCGCCTGAGTGTCATGTTGCAGTGGCGCTATGCCATGGAAAGCGTGCTGCGGGTCCCACCCGAGAGTTTCGACCCGCCACCGCGGGTGGACAGCGCCGTGGTACGCATGGTGCCACTGCCTGATCCGCCAACCGTCAATGAAAATCTGCTTAGTGAAGTGGTGCAAATTGCCTTCAGCCAGCGCCGCAAACTGCTGCGCCACACCCTTGGGCGGTGGCTCCAGGAGCAACATTTTGTCGGTGATTTTGATGTGCAACGGCGCGCTGAAGAAGTACCGGTCGCTGAATACGTCGCCCTGACTCAGCAACTACAAAGCCAAAGAGATTGACGCTGGCACATAAAAAATGCCTGGCGCATGGACAGGCATTTACCAAGACCGAATAACCTACGCGCTGTTACGCGGCGGCTAGCCAGTAGCTTGCGTTAAAGGGGCTACTCATGCGCAGCGCCAATGGGGATACATCTAGCAACTTGTCGGTCGGCATTCTTTCGCCGCTCTCGGTCAACAATTCGCCACCGGGTGCACCGTCGGCCTTCGCCGCTGTGCCATTTGCCTCGTTCGCCCGTTCTGCTTGGCTGGTGTATGCAGAACGGGCTACAGAAAAGAATAGAAGCATCGGAAGGGTATTTTCCGGTCTCCCCAGTAATCGGCAGTGTCGCGGAAGATATCGAGCAGTTGCTCGCGCGCCTCCTTGTCGAATTTGGTGTTTGCAGGAACGTGTTCGAGCACCGCAATAAAGCCCTGTTGCGGACCCGACTTGTGTACCGGGTCGGTCAGACTGTCATACAGCGCATCAAAATTTTTGCCGACATGGGTGGGCAGCATGAACTGCTGCCCGATCATGTCGAGCACGTCTTGCTTGGTTTGTGCATTGGCCAGGTTGGCATACAGAAAATGGTGGCCCAAGGTCTGGGCTGCATCCTGCAGGTCCGGCACCCGGAAGGCGCGTATCGACTGAACGATATTGTTTCTAACTGTTCGAAGTGGCATATCCATCCCCGCTTCTCTTTCTAAAGGTTCAAAAAAACTGACTAAGGCACGATCTTGCGAAAACTCGCATAGTGATCGGCCGTGTAATAACAGGCGTCGGGTGCCTTGGCCGGGCCGCCGCACACAATGCGGCGTTGTCCCCGGTTTTTCGCCCCTGGCGTTTTCACGGTGTACTCCCGGTAATAGCCCCGTTTCTGGGCCGGAAGCAGACGCTCCCGGTTGCCAAAAACCGTGCCATCTTTTTCATACGGAAAGGGCCCACCCTGGTGGATGCGCGCGTAGGTTTCAATGCCCTGCGCCGGTAAACTGCTCTGCGCAATGCTGGCCTGTGCATCCGTCGATGACCATTCTCTGGCCGAGCCAATGCCAATAAACCCCGCAAGTAGCAGGCCAGTGAGCACTAACTTCAAGAGGACCTTCACCACTATGCAACCTTTTACGCCACCTCGGGTAAACCCGAACAAACTAGGGACGTAGTGTCGCGTATCTGGCAAAAAAAAGCAAGCCCAAAAAATAGGCAAGTTAAGTGCGGCGAAAATGCACCGCCCTGCGTCGGACGGCAGGCTGGCGGGCTACGACTAGCGGCTAGCGTTGGCGTCGGCGACCGTCAGCGCGGTCATGTTGACGATGCGGCGCACCGTGGTGCTGGCCGTAAGCACATGCACCGGCTGGGCGGCGCCTAGCAGTACCGGACCAATGGCAATATTGCCACCTGCCGCAGTTTTGAGCAGGTTGTAGGCAATATTGGCCGCATCGATATTGGGCAGCACCAACAGGTTGGCGTCGCCCTGCAAGCTGCTATTGGGCATCATGGCCTTGCGCGCGGCACCGTCGAGCGCCACGTCGCCATGCATCTCCCCGTCCACCTCCAGCCAGGGCGCGTGCTGCTGCAACAGGGCCAGGGTGTGGCGCATCTTGCGCGCGCTGGGCTCATTGCTGGTGCCAAAGTTGGAGTGACTTAGCAGCGCAGCCTTGGGTTTGAAACCAAAACGCCGCATTTCTTCAGCCGCCATCATGGTGATCTTGGCCAGTTCGTGGGCGCTGGGGTCGTAGTTGACGTGGGTGTCGACCAGAAAAACCTGGCGCCCCGGCAGCATCAAACCATTCATACAGGCGTAAATCGGAACGTCGAGGTCGTCTGGCGTGCCTGGCATGTGGCGTTTGCCGATCACCTGGTCGATGTACTGCAAATGCAAGGAGGTGGTGCCCCAGGTACCACAAATCATGCCGTCCACATCCCCCTTGTGCAGCAGCATGGCACCAATCAGGGTCAATCGGCGCCGCATTTCCACCTTCGCCACCTGCACCGTGATGCCCTTACGCTCGGTCATGCGGTGGTAGGTCTGCCAGAAATCGCGGTAGCGATGGTCTTGCTCGACATTGACCACGTTGTAGTCGCGCCCTGGCGCCAAGCGCAGGCCGAATTTCTCTATGCGCTCGGCAATGACTGCCGGGCGCCCGATCAGCGTGGGCAAGGCCAAGCGCTCGTCGACCACAATCTGTGCCGCGCGCAGCACCCGCTCGTCTTCGCCTTCGGCGTAGGCCACACGTTTTTTGAGCGCTTTTTTGGCGGCGGTGAAGATCGGCTTCATGGTGGTGCCAGACGCATAGACAAAGCTCTGCAGCTTTTCGCGGTAGGCATCCATGTCCGCCACCGGACGCAAGGCGACGCCGCTATCGGCCGCAGCCTTGGCCACCGCCGGCGCAATTTTCATCATCAGGCGCGGATCGAAGGGTTTGGGAATGAGGTACTCAGGCCCAAAGGCCAGTTGCTCGCCCGAGTAGGCGGCGGCAACCACTTCGCTTTGCTCGGCCTGCGCCAGCTCGGCAATGGCATGCACGGCGGCAATTTCCATCTCCAGGGTGATGGTGGACGCCCCTGCATCGAGCGCGCCGCGAAAGATGTAGGGAAAGCACAGGACGTTATTGACTTGGTTAGGGTAGTCGGTGCGCCCGGTGGCCATGATGGCATCGCTGCGCACCGCCTTGACTTCTTCGGGCAAGATTTCGGGTGTGGGGTTTGCCAGGGCAAAAATCAGTGGATTGGGTGCCATGCTGGCAACCATGTCAGCCTTGAGCACGCCACCTGCCGACAGACCCAAAAAGATGTCAGCACCCACAATGGCCTGGCGCAGGGTGCGGGCCTCGGTGACCTGGGCAAACACGGCCTTGTCGTCGTCCATCAGCTCGGTGCGGCCCTGGTAGACCACACCTGCCAGATCGGTGGCGAAAATATTCTGCCGGGGAATCCCCAGCTTGACCAGCAGCCCCAGGCACGCCAGGGCGGCCGCTCCGGCACCAGAGGTCACCAACTTGACTTGTCTGGGGTCTTTCCCCACCACTTTCAAACCGTTGAGAATCGCAGCACCCACGACAATGGCGGTGCCATGCTGGTCGTCGTGGAAAACCGGGATTTTCATGCGGTCACGCAACTTGCGCTCGACATAAAAGCAGTCGGGGGCCTTGATGTCTTCCAGGTTGATGCCGCCAAAGGTCGGTTCCAGCGACGCGATGATGTCCACCAGCTTGTCGAGGTCGTGCTTCTCGTTAATTTCGATGTCAAACACATCAATGCCGGCGAACTTCTTGAACAGCACGCCCTTGCCTTCCATCACGGGTTTGGCTGCCAGTGGTCCAATGTCGCCCAAGCCCAGCACGGCCGTACCATTGGTGATCACCGCCACCAGATTGCCACGACTGGTGTATTTGAAGGCGTTATTGGGGTCCTTGACAATCTCTTCGCACGGTGCCGCCACGCCAGGCGAATACGCCAGTGCCAGGTCGTGCTGGTTGACCAGCTGTTTGGTCGCAGCAATGGCGATTTTTCCGGGGGTGGGAAACTGGTGGTACTCCAGTGCCTGGGTGCGCAACTGGGCTGACTTCTCAGCAGAATTGGAAAGCGGTCCTTTCACGGACGGTACTGATTGCGGCATGGTGCATCCTCTTGTTAGCCGAGGTCTGCGTTCAGGTGCAGGGCCGCGGTTGTTGTCTTCCTGTGCGCAAGATTGTAGACCGCAGTTGATTCACTGCACTGTGGCCTTGGACAACTCCTTGCGCCTTGCACTTTGCTTGCCAAGCTGCACAAATCCGCGTTGTTGAGCTGCGGGGTCCATGAAACGCCACACATCGGGCTGAGCGTCGGCTACCAGCCAGTTCCCCTCTTGCGACAGATGCTGTGGCGTCGCTAGCACTGGCAAGGCCGGAGTTTTGGTGCTGAGGGTCAGCGGAAACACCATGGTGGGGGTGCAGGCCAGTGTCACCACCAAAGCCGTTGGCGGCCTGCCTGATCCTGGATTCCTCAGTTGATCGCTTATTTTTCGCGTAGCTCCTCATGAACACTCACTTTTTTGGTTTTTAAGGGCATCGCCACGCTGAGGACGCCCAACACGTCACCATGGCGATCGCGCAAGGGCACGGCGATGCCCCGGTAATTGAGCTTCAGTTGCTGCTCCGAAAGCGCCCAGCCGCGCGCGCACCTTACCTTATGCGAGGCGCCCTGAGTGCGGTGTGGCTTGCTTTATGAACGAAGGGTACCTTGGCTGTTTCCGCATCCTAAGTTGCTGAAATCAGAGCAACCGGCAGGTCGGAACCGCACCAGGGTCAGCTGACCTTTTCCGAGATCACTGCTCTCGGCTCAGACCATGGGCGAACTCGACGGATGCGAAAGTTTAAATTCGCACGAATATCGACCATTTCAGTGCGCTAACCGCGCGGTTCGACAAATTCTTGTGGTTGAATCCTAGAGTTGTGCGCGGGCTATAGCACCAAATGCGCGCCAATCCTATTTCACCTGCTACGACATTTATCGCGATCGCATCCATGCACAGTTCTTTCAACGGTGCACCGGCGCAATGTCCCCTCAATGCGCGGCAATTTCAGGAGGCCATGCGGTACTACCTCGCGACTTTATCCCGGGCGCAGGCATCGGCAGGACTGGTGCCTCCGTCAGCCGCACAATCGATTGCCGACACCTGCAAAGTCGGGTTGTTTGACATCCCAAAAATCGTGCGAGAGGGTGTCGCCTCAGGCGATATTGCCAATTGCCTAGCTGTTGGGCTCCACCATGCGTCCGCACTGGCCATCGCCGATACGATAGGCCCGTTCGAATTTGATCCGCACAATATGCGCGCCAACCTGGAAGCCCAGCGCGGGTCGGCGCCCCCGTTCGATGGCAATTCCAAGATTTCCGTCGAGCAGACCGAGAGAACTGCCCGTGTGGTCCAGTGCCAAACTGCGAAACTGCGGTCCATTCTGCAAGCGAACAGGTAATTGGTGCCTGACCGCCTCACCTCGTATTTTTGGCGCGGCGATGCCATCCATAGCCGCAGCGTCAGCTCTGTGGTGTTGTCCGGCGCGCTCGCAATACCGGCCGTGCAGCCACGTCTGCTAAGCGACTGGGAGCGAGAGGTTTCACGCCACCTGCGGCTGGAACCGGGGGACGTCGAAGCCTTGCCACTGGCGCGGGCGCGGGCCCGTTGGCCGGACTACTTGCACTGCGTGAGCGCCATGTCTGATTGGACGTGCGCACTCGGCCTGGACCAGACACTTGCCAGCAGCGATGTGGCGCTGATGGCTTGCCGTGGCGCGCCGTACCACCATGACGGCACCCACTATGGGAGCAAGGCCTTCTGCAATCTTTTTTTGACTGAGGATAAGGGGCTGGACCTGCATTTTCCGCATACCGGTCACCGCTTTGCGCTGGCCCGGGGCATTGCGGTGGTATTTGATACGGGTCAGCCTCACGCGGTCATTGACCGCTGCGCCGACGGTTACCACCCTGCGGATTTTCCGCCAGACCGGGATCGCACCCAGGTCTTCCTGAGCTGGGAACTGCCGGTCGAAGATACCCACGTCATGCAGGTGCTGCAGATCGAATTAAACACCGACCCAACGACTGCGGCGCAACTACAGGAAGAGCAAGTCTGGCGCAACGGCGCTCCCGCCCGCGTGTGCCAAGAATCTGGGCGGTGGTGCCAGGGGGCGCTGCAGACCGATCCTGACGCAGCGATCATCTGCCCAAACGGTGCG
>JAIPCE010000065.1 GCA_021738345.1 Rhodoferax sp.
TGGATTAATGTGGGTCGTACCAGCGGACGTGGCAAAAAATCTACCAGCCACAAACCACTCATCCCCATCAAGGATGTCTGGCTTTACCCTCTGCACAATCAAGCCCTCGCCAACCTGCAGCGTTGAACTCCTGTACGGGACCACGGAATACGTACGTAAAAAATCTATATAAATCAAATACTTAGGCTAAAAACACTACTCCCACTCGATCGTCGCCGGCGGTTTGCTTGACACGTCGTAGGTGACGCGGTTGATGCCTCGCACTTCATTGATGATGCGACTTGAGACTTTTTTCAGCAATGCATAGGGCAGCTCGGCCCAGTCGGCGGTCATGAAGTCGCTGGTCTGCACTGCGCGCAGCGCCACCACATAATCGTAGGTACGGCCGTCGCCCATGACCCCGACACTTTTTACCGGTAGAAACACGGTAAAGGCCTGGCTGGTGAGGTCGTACCAAGATTTACCGCTGGCTGCATCCTTGAAATTGTGTAGTTCCTCGATAAAGATCGCGTCGGCCCTGCGCAGTAAATCGGCGTATTCCTTCTTCACCTCGCCCAATATGCGAACGCCCAAGCCTGGACCGGGGAACGGATGCCGGTACACCATGCCATGCGGCAAGCCCAGTGCCACCCCGAGCTCGCGGACTTCGTCCTTGAACAACTCTCGCAAAGGTTCCAGCAACTTCAGGCCCAGCTGTTCAGGCAAGCCACCGACGTTGTGGTGGCTCTTGATGGTCACGGCTTTCTTGTTTTTGGCACCGCCCGATTCGATCACGTCGGGATAAATGGTGCCCTGCGCAAGAAATGTGGCACCCTGGTGGCCACCGGTTCCGGCCTTGAGCCTGGCGGCTTCGGACTTGAACACTTCCACAAATTCACGGCCAATGATCTTGCGCTTGGCCTCGGGATCACTGACACCGGCGAGATGACCCAAAAATTGGTCGCTCGCGTCCACGCGAATGACCCGCGCATGAAGTTTGCCGACGAACATATCCATCACCATGTCGCCCTCATGCAGGCGCAGCAAACCGTGGTCCACAAAGACACAGGTGAGCTGATCGCCGATGGCCCGGTGGATCAGGGCCGCGGCGACCGATGAATCGACACCGCCCGACAAGCCCAGGATAACCTCTTCGTCGCCCACCTGGGCGCGGATTTTTTCCACTGCCTCAGCGATGTAATCACCCATGATCCAGTCGGGTCGCGACCCGCATATATCGAGCACAAAGCGATTCAAAATCGCCGCGCCTTGCCGGGTATGGGTGACTTCCGGATGGAACTGCACCGCATAAAAATGCCGGTCTTCGTCGGCCATACCTGCAATCGGACACGCATCGTTGGACGCCATGAGTTTGAATCCGGGCGGTAGCTCGGTCACCTTGTCGCCGTGGCTCATCCAGACATCGAGCATGCCGTAGCCTTCGGGTGTGACAAAGTCCTGGATGTCCCGGAACAAGCGGGTGTGCCCACGCGCCCGAATCTGGGCTGACCCAAATTCCCGGGTCTTGCCCGCTTCGACCTTGCCGCCGAGCTGCTGTGCCATGGTTTGCATGCCATAACAAATACCCAGCACCGGAATGCCCAGCTCAAAAACAGCCTGCGGCGCCTTGTCGGTGGCATCCTCGTAAACGCTGGCATGGCTGCCCGAGAGGATGATGCCCTTGAGATTGCCATCGGCGGCATGGTCACGCACCCAGGCATCGCTGACATCGCAGGGATGGACTTCGCAAAACACATGGGCTTCGCGCACGCGCCGTGCAATCAGTTGCGTGACCTGGGAGCCAAAGTCGAGGATCAAAATGCGTTGGTGTGTCATAAGAAGTTCAGACGTTCAGAAGTTCAAATTACGGATGCCCTGACGGGCGATGGTGTTGAAAATGCCACAAAGCAAGTGCCAGCGCCACCCCCTGGATGGCACTTCCCACGTAGAGCGGCAAACCGAGCCGCAGGTCACCGGCCGGTGCCGATGACACGAACGCCAACAAACCCGCACCCATCACCGGTGCCACGACCGCCATGAGGCTATTGAGCGACGACACCGCTCCCAGCGTTCGGCCCTGCACGTCGGCACCGACCGCGCCGGAGACCATGCTTTGCAACGTCGAACTGATCGCGGCCGAGGGCATATTGAGTACCACGATGAGATAAATCATCCAACCCTGGGGTGCCAGCCCGTAGGCAGCATAGGCGATGGCCGAAGTCGTCAGACCGACAATCGCCAGGCGCTGGGGGCTCATACGCTTGAGCACATGCTTGAGCAACACGCCCTGCATGACCACGTTCACCAAGCCCACCAGCATCAGCGAGAGTCCGGTGTCATGCGGCGTCCAGCCAAACTTGAAGGTGGTGTAGAGCACCCAGGTGGCGTGCAGCATGAATTGCGACAGGGTACTCAGGGCAATGACGGCCACCAGTGCACCGCCGCCGTGCAAGTCGAGTAGTCCGCGCAGCGCGGTCAGAGGATTGGCCTTGTGCCAGCCAAACGACGTGCGTTGGTCGAGCGGCAGACTCTCAGGCAACACAAAGTAGCCGTAAATCCAGTTGACCACCGCCAACACTCCGGAGGCGATAAACGGCAGCCGCAAGTCCATGTCACCCAATACACCGCCGACCGCCGGTCCCAAAATGAAGCCCAAGCCAAACATCGCACCCAGCAGCCCAAAGCGCCGGGCACGCTCGTGTGGTGGTGTAATGTCGGCCACATAGGCATTGGCCACGGCGACATTGGCCTGCATGGCACCACCGATCAGACGCACCCACACCAGCATCCATAAGCTGGTGGCCGCTGCAGTCATGAAAAAATTGAAAGCCAGCCCGGAAAACCCGATCAACAGCACCGGCCGACGGCCATAGCGATCCGACAGCGCGCCCAGAATCGGCGAAGCAAAGAAATTGGCGATTCCAAATGCAAAGGTCACGGCCCCGAACCAGAAGGCCTGGTCCGACTTCGAATCGGTAAACGAGCCCACCAGGTGGGGTAGTACCGGAATCATGATGCCAATCGACACCATGTCGATCAGCACCGCCAACATGATGAAACGCATGGCCGCCGGCCGCGCTGCGGCCGACGTAGCAAGGCGTTCAGTCGGCACGGTAATTGGGTGCTTCCTTGGTAATTTGCACGTCGTGCACGTGGCTTTCGCGAATGCCGGCCGTGGTGATCTCGACAAACTCGGCCTTTTCTTGCAGGTCTGCGATGGTGGGGCAGCCACAGTAACCCATGCTGGCACGCACCCCGCCCGCCATCTGGTAGACGATGGCGACCATCGAGCCTTTGTAGGGCACACGTCCTTCGATACCTTCGGGCACCAGCTTATCGGCATTGGGGTTGCCCGAACTGGACTCCTGAAAATAGCGGTCCGCACTGCCCTGCTGCATGGCACCGATCGATCCCATGCCGCGATAGCTCTTGTAGCTTCGACCCTGGAACAAGATCACTTCGCCCGGAGCCTCTTCGGTCCCGGCAAACATGCTGCCCATCATGACCGAGCCAGCACCTGCGGCGAGCGCCTTGGCGATATCACCGCTGTAGCGAATGCCACCGTCGGCAATCAAGGGTACGCCGGTACCTTTGAGGGCGCTTGCGACATTGTCAATCGCCATGATTTGCGGCACACCCACGCCAGCCACGATACGGGTGGTGCAGATCGAACCCGGACCTATGCCTACCTTGACCGCATCGGCACCCGCCTCCACCAATGCCAGGGCCGCAGCGCCGGTTGCGATGTTGCCGCCTACCACATCGACTTGCGGGTAGTTTTTTTTGACCCAGCGCACGCGCTCAATGACGCCCTGGCTATGGCCATGCGCAGTGTCGACCACGATCGCGTCCACGCCGGCCTTGACCAGCAGTTCCACACGTTCTTCTGTACCCTCGCCGACTCCGACCGCTGCGCCAACGCGCAATTTGTCGAGGGAATCGCGCGCCGCATTGGGGAAACTGGTTTGTTTTGTGATGTCTTTCACGGTGATCAAGCCCTTGAGCTCGAATGCGTCATTGACCACCAGCAGGCGCTCGATCTTGTACTGATTGAGAAGTACTTTTGCCTCGCTGATGGTGGTGCCATCGGGCACGGTCACCAGCTTGTCCTTGGGCGTCATGATCTGGCTGACCGGCAAGTCATAGCGGGTTTCGAACCGGAGGTCGCGCCCGGTCACTATGCCGACCACCTTGCCGCCCTCGCAGACCGGAAAACCCGACACCCCCAACTGTTCAGACAAGGCCATGACCTGGCGCACCGTGTGGGTCGGCGTGATCACGACCGGATCACGCAACACCCCGGATTCGTAGCGCTTGACCTTGGACACTTCGGCTGCCTGTTCCTTGGCAGTGAGGTTTTTGTGCACGATGCCAATACCGCCCTCCTGCGCAATGGCGATGGCAAGCCGCGCCTCGGTCACGGTGTCCATGGCCGCTGACACCAGGGGCAGATTCAATCGGATATTGCGGGAAAAGCGGGTGGCGAGAGAGGTGTCCTTGGGCAGGACCTGGGAGTACGCAGGCACCAACAACACGTCGTCGAAGGTGAGCGCTTTGCCAAGAAGGCGCATGTCAAAGCTCCAAAAGGCGGAATTGTACCTGCCGAGCGAGCGCGTCAGAACGCTACACTCACGCCATGAAACCGCTCAAACTCTTTTTCGGCGCGCTGCTGGCCAGTGCGAGCATGCTGGCGTCTGCCCAATGGCAGTGGACCGACCACAACGGTCGCAAGGTATTTAGCGACCGTGCGCCGCCACCCGAAGTACCGGTAAAGAATATCCTCAAGCAGCCCAAAAGTGCGCAAATGGGACTGGCAGCGGCGCTGGAACCGGCTGGCACACCCGACACTGTGCCCTCTGCTTCTGCCACGGGTGCGGTGGCACCTGCTGCTGCGACCAGTGCCGCACCCCTGTCTACCCTGGACAGGGAGATCGAAGCCCGAAAAAGAGCCGCCCTGCAAGCCGAGGCCGCCAAACGCAAGGCCGAGGAAGAACGGATTGCACTGGCACGGGCCGAAAGTTGCACCCGCGCCCGGCAGGCCAAAGCCAACCTGGATTCAGGCGTGCGGGTGAGCCGGGTCAATGCTGCAGGCGAACGCGAAGTAATGGACGACGCAGCCCGGGAAGTTGAATCCAAGCGCATTCAAGGCGTCATCGCAACCGACTGCCGCTAGCGCCTTGCCGGTTTTTTCAGTTCAGTAGCCGGCTTTGGCCCCCAGACGTTTCTTGGCAAACAAGCCTGCAGACTTGCTTCCCTGGCGCACAAAGCGTTCGCGGCGGGCCACTTTTGGGTCGACTTTCAGGGGGCGGTACAACTCCAGCCGGTCGTCTTGACCCAACGGGTGGTCAAGCTCTACTTTGCGTCCCCACACCCCAATCTCAAGCGTATTGATCTCCTGCGCTGAAAGTCCCGCGAGCCATCCACAGGTGTGCAATGCCTGAGCGACGCTGGCACCTGGCTCCAGCACCAGTTTTGCCTCGCGCACTTCACGTGGCCCGGGCGAATAAACCAGCGTGACATGCAAGCGCGGCTTACTCTCCATAGACCTGCTGTGCACGCTTGACAAACGCGTCCACCAGACTGGATGCGATCTTGTCAAACACCGGACCGACCAATTTGGCCAGGGCCGCATTGTCAAAACCATAGTTCAGAGTAAGTTCCACCTTGCAGGCGCGCTGTGAGCCGTCGCCCAACGCGATAAAGTTCCATTTCCCGTCGAGCTGTGAAAAGGGGCCGTTGAGGAGTTTCATGTCCACGCAGGCGTCTGGCGTGTGCACATTGCGCGTCGAAAAACTTTGGCGCACACCACTGAAGGAAATCCCCAACTCGGCGGTCATGCCATCGTCATGCTCGGCCACGACGCGCGCGCGGTCGCACCAGGGCAAGAATTCGGCATAGCGGTTGACATCGGTCACCAGCACATACATTTCATGCGGGCTGTACCAGATCAGAACGGACTTGTGAACAGTTTTCATAGAATGGAGGTTTCTGCGGGATTGTAGTCAAGCCTTCAGTTTCCGACTTTCATCCCAAATTATTGCCAATGGCCAAAAAACCCGCTATCAACACCCGCATCGCCGACAACAAAAAAGCGGCCTTCAATTATTTCTTTGAAGAGCGCTTCGAAGCCGGGCTGGTGCTGGAGGGGTGGGAGGTCAAGTCCTTGCGCGAAGGAAAGGTGCAACTAACCGATGGCTATGTGGTGATTCGCAATGGCGAGCTTTTCATCATCGGTTTGCAGATCAATCCGCTGCACACCGCGTCGACCCACGTAAACCCTGACAGCGTGCGGACCAAGAAGCTATTGATGCACAAGGAGCAAATTCAGCGCCTGATCGGCAAAGTGGAGCAAAAGGGCTACACCCTTGTGCCCATCAATTTGCACTGGAAAGACGGCAAGGTGAAGTGTGAAATTGCGCTGGCCAAGGGCAAGGCCGAGCATGACAAGCGCGACACCATCAAAGACCGAGAGGGCAAGCGCGAAGTCGAGCGCGCAATGAAAAACCGGGCACGGTAGGGCCTCAACTGCCTGATCGTGTTGCACTTGACCGTCGTTCCAGATTCAGTGCCAGCAGGCAATTCCGCCGCAGCCGGAGAAGATGCCTTCGGACTCCGCTGCGCCATCACAGCCGCCTTTCACTACACCATCTCCCCCGGGGGGACGGTGATTCACACCAACTCCCGCAGCGGATGCGCTCCAGCCGTCCATGGGCTCTCAAAAAAGGGCTCGACCATGTCCATAGTCACCGCATCAATGCGCGCCGGGTTCCAGCGCGGCTGGTAATCTTTGTCGATCGCCAAAGCGCGGATGCCCTCCACCGTTTCACTGGCGGCACCGGTACGCCCCAGGTGGTGGGTGTAGAAGCAATGTTGCACCATGTCGCGCTCCATGCGCAGGTTGTCGGCAAGTGACATGCCCCGGCCCCGACGAATCTGGGCAAGCACCACATGGAGCATCAGGGGACTGCGCTGACGCAGGGTCTTGGTGATCGCGCGCGCAGGCTTGGTACCCAGCGCTTCGAGCGCCGAGACTATCTGTGTCACGGTGTCCAAGCCAAATGCTGCTTCCAGGGCTGGCTCCAGACCGACAACGGGCGCTGCAGAGCGAGGATATTGATGCATGAGGTGCTCGGCAATCCACTGCTGCAGGCCACCGGCAGAACCACAGGTTTGCAGCGCCGACCACAAAACCGGCAAGTCACCCGAGGGGACGCACACATCTGCCAGACCCCAGGCCACCGCCTGATCGCCCCCAATAGTGTCGCCGATCAGCGCCAGATACTCCCCCACGTTGCCAGGACAACGGCCAAGGAAGTAGCCCCCGCCCACATCCGGAAACAGGCCGATGCCGGTCTCTGGCATGGCCATTTTTGTTTTCTCGGTCACGATGCGCAGGCTGCCACCCTGGCTGATTCCCATGCCGCCGCCCATCACAATGCCGTCCATAAAAGCAATATAGGGCTTGGGATAGCTATGGATAAGGTGGTTGAGTGTGTACTCCACCGTAAAGAAGGTATCAAGCGCAGTGTCACCGGCCAGCGCCGCCTGGTGAAAAAACCGAATATCCCCACCCGCGCAAAACCCGCCAAACAGCGCCTCGGGACTACCGGGTTGACCCATCTTGTTGCTGCCGCGCACAGCCACGGCGAAAACTGATGGGTCATCGCGCCAGGCAAGCAACGTTGCCAACAGCGCCTTCACCATCGGCAGGCTCAAGGCGTTGAGCGCTTTGGGGCGATTCAGCGTAATGAGGCCAATGCCGCCTGCTACCTGGGTTTGAACTTCATTCACGGTCTGCATCATGTTGCATTATTCCTGTTTTTCCATCCCAATATTTCATTGACCAACAGTGCGCCAATCACCAGCGTCCCGCCGGTCAGCACCTCGGCGCCCGGCCGCTCGCCGGCACCCAGCCACGCCAGCAAAATTCCAAAAATGACCTCGAGCAAGGCCAACAGCGCAATTTCCGGGGCTTTGAGCACTTTGGCGCACAGGACCGACAAAACGCAAGGCACGGCAAGTTGCCCAACACCCAGCGCGGCGAGCAAGCCCAAATCGTGGGCCGTGGCCTGAAACGGCGTGGCAAACGGCAACGTGGCCAGGCTACTGATCACAGCCCCGACAAACACGGCGGGAACCAGGTCAATGTCCTGTCCCTGGGAGTGCGAGTTCTGGGTGATGGTCCAGTTCGTGGCGCCTGCAATCGGCACACACAGAGCCACCAAAATGCCAAGGAATTGCGAGCCTGACACCTGCGAGCCATACATGATGGCAATGCCAAGCCCGGCCGCTCCAATCGCGATCCAGGTCCGAAACGCAATGCGGTGGCCAATGAACACCCGTGCGACCAGCGCGGTAAACAAGGGGCCAAGCGACATGGTGACCAACACGTTGGCCACGCTGGTGAGTGTCAAAGCGACCATGAAGGCGGTGAACATCACGCTCCAGCACACACCCGACACCCAGAACGTCACACCGGCATGGCGTATGTCGGAAAACACCCTGCGACCCCGTACCAGCGGCAGCAGGAAAACCAGGGACAGTGCGGTGAAGAGCGCCCGCCAAAAGGTGACCTCAAAACTGCGCGCCGATTCCAGGTGGCGCGACACCACCCCGGCGGTCGACCACATCAGGGTCACCACCACCATGAGGGCCACTGCCCGGTTGTGCGTCAGTCGCAAGAAATCACCGGGCAGCGCGTTTACGCTCACCCTCTGTCAGGAAGCGTTTGCGCAGGCGAATCGACTTGGGCGTAATCTCGACCAGCTCGTCGTCCTCGATGAACTCCACACCATATTCCAGTGTGCACTCGATCGGCGGCGTGATTTTGATCGCATCTTCCTTGCCACTAACGCGGAAGTTGGTCAGCTGTTTGGTACGGGTCGCGTTCACGACCAGATCGTTATCGCGGCTGTGAATACCGACAATCATGCCCTCGTACACCGGGTCATTGGGCCGAACGAACATGCGCCCGCGCTCGTCGAGCTTGCCGAGTGCGTAGGTGAAAATCTCACCAGCATCCATCGAAATCAGAACACCGTTCTTGCGGCCACCAATTTCACCCTTGTGTGGCTCATAGCTGTCGAAAATGTTCGAGATCAGACCGGTGCCGCGCGTCAGGTTCAAAAACTCGTTGGTAAATCCGATCAGCCCACGCGCCGGAATACGGTACTCCAGCCGCACCCGACCGCGACCATCGGGTTCCATATTGACCAGGTCGCCCTTGCGCTCACCCAGTGCCTGCATGACGCCGCCCTGGTGCTGCTCTTCAATGTCGGCGGTCACCATCTCGATGGGCTCGTGCTTCTCGCCGTCGACCTCCTTGAACACCACACGCGGCTTGCTCACTGCCAGTTCGTAGCCTTCGCGGCGCATGTTCTCCAGCAGAATGGTCAGGTGCAGTTCACCGCGACCCATGACTTCAAAAATGCCTTCTTCACCAGTTTCCTTGACGCGCAAGGCAACATTGTGCTGCAGCTCTTTTTGCAATCGGTCCCAAATCTGGCGACTCGTGACGTATTTCCCTTCACGTCCCGCGAGCGGGCTGGTATTGACGCAAAAATTCATGGTCAGGGTCGGCTCGTCGACCTTGAGCATGGGCAGTGGCATGGGATTGATGGGGTCGGTGATCGTGACACCGATGCCGATGTCTGGAATGCCATTGATCAGCACAATTTCGCCCGGGCCTGCTTCGGTGGTCTGCATCCGCTCCAGCCCCTCAAAAGTCAACACCTGGTTGATTCGACCCTTGATGGGTTTGCCGTCCGTGCCTTCCATCACCACCACATCCATCATAGGCTTGATGGTTCCCTGGCTGATGCGGCCCACGCCGATCCGACCGACGAAGGTCGAAAAATCCAGCGCTGAAATTTGCAATTGCAGAGGCGCAGTGGGATCGCCTTCCTGGTGCGGAACGTGCTTGAGAATCGTATTGAACAGGGCCGACATGTCAGGACCCCACTGCTCACCCTGCCCGCCTTCTTCCATGGAAGACCAGCCATTGATGCCCGATGCATACACCACGGGAAAATCCAACTGTTCGTCGGTCGCGCCGAGCTTGTCAAACAGATCAAAGGCGGCATTCACCACATAGTCGGGGCGTGCACCTGGCTTGTCGACCTTGTTGACCACCAAAATGGGTTTGAGTCCCAGCGCCAAGGCTTTTTTGGTTACAAAACGGGTTTGTGGCATCGGACCCTCTTGCGCATCGATCAGCAGTACGACGCCATCGACCATGGACAGAGCACGCTCGACCTCACCACCAAAATCCGCGTGGCCCGGGGTGTCAACGATATTGATATGGGTGCCTTCCCAGGTTACCGCACAGTTCTTGGCCAGGATCGTGATGCCACGCTCCTTCTCGATGGCATTGTTGTCCATCACGGTATCGACCACTTTTTCGTGGCTGGCAAAGGTGCCGGACTGGCGCAACAACTGATCGACCATGGTGGTCTTGCCGTGGTCCACGTGGGCAATGATGGCAATGTTGCGGATCTGTTTACTACTCATGGTTCACTTTCTCTAACATATTCAATATGCCGCCGCAAACTGTGTCTGCGCCAGCGATTCCTTAATTTCCATCGGGCTTAACAGCCGCCCGGGTATCAACTCCCCAGCCTTGACATGGGCAGTGCCCAGCAGAGCGCTTGGCGCTTGCCCAAACACTGCAAGCTGTTCGGTGTCCGGCCAGGTCCCGCGCCTGCGCACTCCGCTCAAAAAACGTGCCGCATCGTCGCTGGTCAGACGCACCACCGAATGGGTTGCAAGCAGGCTTTCAACCGGCAGCAAGCAGTTCCAGCGCTGCGCATCATTCATCGCTTCAAGTGCGCCGAAGCTGACACACTGCGCAAGCCCAAAGTCACCGGTCTGTACACGCCGCAATGCACTTAAGTGTGCGCCACACCCCAGAGCCTCACCAATATCCTCGCCCAGGGTCCGGATATAGGTTCCCTTGCTGCACTTGACAAGTAACTTTAGCGTCGGCGGCGTCGCATCCAGACACCACGCAGACACTTGCAGCGTATGGATAGTCACAGGCCGCGCTGCCCGCTCTACTTCGATGCCCGCGCGCGCATAGTCGTACAAAGCCCGCCCATCCTTCTTCAAGGCGCTGTGCATGGGTGGGACCTGCGCGATTGGGCCGGTAAAACTGCGCAACACTTCATTCAATCGCTCCAGCGAGACCTCGACAGGACGTTCGCTGATCACCGCGCCCTCGGCATCCCCGGTCGTGGTTTTCACCCCAAGCCGCAGCACGGTCTCATAGGTCTTGTCGGCCTCCAGGTGCAGTTGGCTGAACTTGGTGGCCGCACCAAAGCACAGCGGCAGGACACCGGTGGCCAAGGGATCGAGGGTACCGGTATGGCCCGCCTTCTCGGCACGCAACAACCACTTCACTTTTTGCAGAGCCTGGTTGCTCGACAGTCCCAGAGGCTTGTCCAGCAACAAAACTCCATGTACGGGGCGTCTGGTGACCTTGCCACCACGCGGCGCCGCTTCCATAGTCAACACTAGTCCTCGTTTTTAGAACGTGAGGCCACCGCTTGGGCAATCAATACGTTCATATCGGCTGCGTGCTCAGTCGTCTTGTCAAACTGGAAATGCAAGGTCGGCACGGTATGAATATGCAAGCGTTTGAACAGGCCAGCGCGCAGAAAGCCGGCGGCCTGGTTCAGGCCCGCTTCACACGCCACATGGTCACCATTGAGCACGCTGAAAAACACCTTTGCATGGGCGTAGTCCGGGGTGACTTCCACCGCCTGAATCGTGACCATGCCCACCCGGGGGTCTTTGAGTTCGCGCGCGATCAACTCGGTCAGATCACGCTGAATCTGATCGGCGACGCGAAAGCCACGGTTGGGCGTAGACGACTTCTTGCGGACCATCTTGGCAAACCGTCTTACAACGTACGGGCTACTTCCCGAATCTCGAAGAACTCAAGCACATCGCCTTCGACGATGTCGTTGTAGTTCTTGATATTCAAGCCGCACTCGAAGCCTTCCTTGACTTCCTTGGCATCGTCTTTGAAGCGCTTCAAAGAATCGAGCTCGCCCGTGTAGACGACCACATTGTTGCGCAACAAACGCAGCTTGGCGGTCCGCTTGACCAGGCCGGATGTGACCATACAGCCCGCAATCGAGCCAATCTTGGAAACCTTGAAAACCTGGCGAATTTCGGCAGTGCCCAGAATTTCTTCTTTCTTGTCGGGTGTCAGCATGCCTGACATGGCCACCTTGAGTTCGTCGACGGCATCGTAAATGATACTGTAGTAGCGAATATCGACGCCGTTGTTTTCTGCCAACTTGCGTGCACCCGCGTCGGCCCGGGTATTGAAGCCAATGATGACGGCCTTGGAGGCAATCGCGAGGTTGACGTCGGACTCGCTGATTCCACCTACGGCGGTGTAGACCATCTGCACCTTGACCTCGTCGGTCGAGAGCTTGAGTAGCGACTGGGCAAGCGCCTCTTGCGAGCCCTGCACGTCGGCCTTGACGATGATGGGTACCATTTTGACTTCGCCTGCCGACATGTCGGTAAACATGTTCTCGAGTTTGGCAGCCTGTTGCTTGGCCAGCTTGGTGTGCCGGAATTTGCCGGCGCGGTAGGTCGCAATTTCACGGGCACGGCGCTCGTCCTGCATTACCATGAATTCATCACCCGCTTGAGGTACTTCGGTCAAACCCTGTATTTCCACTGGAATGGACGGACCTGCGGTCTTGATCGGCCGGCCGTTTTCGTCGAGCATGGCGCGTACCCGGCCAAAGGTCTGGCCGGCCAACACCACGTCACCGGTTTTGAGCGTGCCTGACTGGATCAAAACGGTGGCCACCGGTCCGCGGCCCTTGTCCAACTGCGCTTCAATGACCAGGCCCTTGGCCATGGCATCGACCGGGGCCTTAAGCTCCAGAATTTCAGCCTGCAACAGCACTTGCTCAAGCAGTTCGTCAATGCCCTTGCCGGTTTTGGCGGACACCGGCACGAAAGGCGACTCGCCGCCAAATTCTTCGGGGACAACCTCCTCCACGACCAGCTCGTTCTTTACGCGCTCGAGATTGGCATCGGGTTTGTCGATTTTGTTGATCGCGACCACGATAGGAACACCTGCCGCCTTGGCATGCTTGATGGCCTCGCGAGTCTGCGGCATGACGCCGTCATCGGCAGCCACCACCAAAATCACGATGTCGGTGGCCTGCGCGCCGCGCGCCCGCATGGCAGTAAAGGCTTCGTGGCCCGGCGTGTCGAGAAACGACACCATGCCGCGCGGAGTCTCGACGTGGTAGGCACCGATATGCTGGGTAATGCCTCCGGCCTCGCCGGCTGCCACCTTGGCACGCCGGATGTAGTCGAGCAGCGAGGTCTTGCCATGGTCAACGTGGCCCATGACAGTGACCACCGGTGCCCGCGGCAGAGCCTCGGCCTCTTGCAGGGACACCTCGTCATCGGTAAATGCCTCGGGGTCGTCGAGCGCTGCAACCACTGCCTTGTGGCCAAGCTCTTCCACCACAATCATGGCGGTGTCCTGGTCCAGGGGCTGGTTGATGGTCACCATCTGACCGAGCTTCATCAGTTGCTTGATGACTTCGGATGCTTTGACCGCCATCTTGTGGGCCAGATCAGCGACGGTGATGGTCTCGGGGACGTGGACCTCAATCACCCGCATTTCCACCGGTGAGGACATCATTGGCTGGTCGTCGCGGCCACGCTCCGACCCGCGCTTGCCGCGCGGACCGGCACGCCAATTGGTCGATCGACCGGCTCCAGCGCCCGTGTCACCACGGGTTTTCAACTCTTTCTTCTTGGCCGGATCACCAGCCCAACTCGACGACAGCTTGGACGCCTTGACTTCTTTGCCTGTGCCGCCTGGAGCGGCACCTGGTGTGCCCGTTGTGGTCGCAGGTTTCGCCGGCTTGGGGGTTGCAGTACCGGTCGGGGGTTTGTGCAAGGTACCCTTGATGGCAGCTTTGGCATCGACCACAGGGGGCTTTGGCTCCTCCGGTCGCTTCGCAATCAGGACCTTTTTCGGGGTTGCCATCATGGACCGGATGGCGGCGGCCTCGGCCTCCGCTTTGCGCCGGCGATCGCCCAAATCTGCAGCGCGCGCGGCCTCTTCCTTGGCGGCCACCTTGGAGGCAGCGTCCGCCTTGGCGCGGGCTGTGGCAGCGGCCACCCTGGCCAGTTCGGCAGAATCGGGTTTGGGAGGCTCGGCCACGGCCGCTGTCGGTGCCGGTGTCTCCGTGGTCTGCTTCTTGGGTGGTGCCGGCGGTGCAGCGGCCTGGCGCTGCTGGGCCAGCCGCAACTGTGCGGCCGCTTCTTCGGCTGCCTTTGCTGCCGCGATTTCTGCTGCTTCACGTGCACGCTTTTCCTGCTCTTCGCGCTCACGCCTGCGCTGCGCAAGCTCTTCCTCCTGACGCCGAATCAGCTCGGCTTGTCGCCGCGCCTCTTCCTCACGTCGCAGCAATTCGGAATCGTCGATGACCGGTACCGCAGCCACCTCGGGCGACGATTCGGTCTCAATCGGGTCTGGCGGCTGCTCAACACCTTCATCGCGACGCACGAAGGTACGTTTCTTTCTGACTTCCACCTGAATCGTACGCGCCTTGCCGGTTGCGTCGGCCTGCTTGATTTCCGTCGTCTGTTTCTTGACCAAGGTAATCTTCTTACGATCAACGCTCGCAGTTCCATGGCTGTTTTGCAGGTAGCTCAACAGGCTGTGCTTGTCGGCATCGGTCAGCACGTCGGAGGCCGCCATTTTGGCAACCCCGGCCGACTTCAACTGCTCAAGCAGTTGATGGGTAGATTTTTTGAGTTCACTGGCAAACTCGGCAACGGTCGTACTAGACATGTGTGGTGGAACCTTTAGCGTCGGCACAACAGCCCTTGGGGATGTTGTTTGCCTTTACTGAAACATTGATTACATAACCATTACTCTTGAGAAGCGGTGTCATTGGCAAACCAATGGGCACGTGCTTTCATGATCAGGCTCTTGGCATCATTTGCGGACTGGCCCGTGATATCGGTCAACTCGTCGACACCCAGATCGGCGAGTTCGTCACGGGTATGCACTCCACCGTCTGCCAGCTTGCCAATCAGATCGGAGGTCAGTCCGTCGAGGTCACGCAGATCTTGCGATATCTCATCGACACTTTCCTCATGGGCGATTTCCATCGTCAACAGCGCATCTTTGGCGCGGGTGCGAAGTTCGTTCACGGTGTCCTCATCAAAGGACTCAATTTCCAGCATTTCCTGCAGCGGCACGTAGGCCACTTCTTCGAGGCTGGTGAAACCCTCGGCGATCAGGATATCGGCGATTTCCTCGTCTACATCGAGTTTCTCCATGAATAGCTTGCGGCCCGAATCGGTCTCGGATGCCAGCTTTTGTGCCGATTCGGCGGCGTCCATGATGTTGATTTTCCAGCCGGTCAAATCAGACGCCAAGCGCACGTTTTGCCCCCCCCTGCCAATCGCGATGGCCAGATTTTCTTCGTCGACCACGACATCCATGGCGTGGCGCTCTTCATCCACCACAATGCTTGAGACATTGGCCGGGGCCAGGGCACCGATGACAAATTGAGCGGGATCTTCGCTCCATAGCACAATGTCGACCCGCTCACCGGCTAGCTCATTGGTGACGCCATTGACCCGCGTACCGCGCACACCGACGCAGGTGCCAATCGGATCTACCCGCTTGTCGTGCGACAAAACGGCAATCTTGGCCCGCGAACCGGGATCACGGGCGCAGGATTTGATTTCGAGCAAACCTTGCTCGATCTCTGGCACTTCCTGGCGGAACAGTTCCACCATGAATTCAGGTGCCGAACGCGACAGTACAATCGGTGCACCGCGCAGGGTCAAATCAACCTCCATGATCATGGCGCGTACCCGGTCACCCGTGCGCAGGTTTTCCTTGGGAATCATTTCACTGCGTCGCAGGCGACCTTCCACCCGACCGCTTTCAACAATCAGGTCGCCCTTGTCCATGCGCTTGACGGTGCCGACAAAAATTTTGTCACCCCGCGACATAAAATCATTGAGTAGCATTTCACGCTCGGCGTCCCGGATTTTCTGCAGAATGACTTGCTTGGCCGCCATGGCCCCGATGCGACCAATCGGCACGGACTCGACCGACTCTTCAATGTACTCGTCGACCTCGATATCGGGGATTTGCTCTTTGGCCTCGAACAGCAATATTTCCTGATCGGGCAATTGCAGGCCTGCTTCGTCGGGAACCACATGCCAGCGACGGAATGTTTCATAGTTACCACTGTCGCGGTCGAGCGCAACACGGATATCAACATCGCCGGGATAGAGCTTTTTGGTTGCTTGTGCAAGTGCGGCCTCGACAGCACCCAATACGACATCCCGTTCCACGTTTTTTTCACGTGAAATAGCTTCCACCAGCATTAACAGTTCGCGATTCATGCCATGACTCTCCTGAACACTCTTTTCAATCCAATCCAATTAACCTACACATTTTCGGGGCCGGTGGCGCGCCCCTTGAAGCTAACAATCGGTGCCAGCCGCGCTTCTCGCAACTCATCGTAGGTAAAACCAAGTGCCTGTGTCGGCGGCGGCACCCTCTTCTTGCTTACTCTTTGGCCCGGTTTGACGGCCGGAACATCGCTCCAGACGATTTGCCAAGCCGAAACACCCTCGGGGGACACCACCTTTTCCAGCACGCCCCGAAATTTTTTCCGATTTGCACTGACCTGGCCCGCTGCAGCGCTACCCAATGGCGCTTTCAGCGTGATGTCGATTACATGCCCGACAAACCGCTCGAAATCCAGGGCATTGCGCAAAGGACGGTCGATGCCAGGCGACGAAACCTCCAGCCGCTTGTACTCGGTGCCGTCAACTTCGAGCGCAAATTGCAACTGGCGTGTAACCTTCTCACAATCTTCGACGTTGACAAACTGCTCCTGCGGCAAATCAGCTTCGAGGGGTTGAACCCAAGGCAAATCGATCGTAATGCGCAACAAGCCCCCGGCAGAGCGTTCGATCTCCACCAGGTCATAACCCAGGCCACTTACAGTTTGCTCGACTATTTCCTTCAGCGCCACTTCAATCAATCCACTCAAAAACAATCGGCCAAAAAAAACGGGCGGTAAATACCCGCCCGTTTGGTCGTGAGCCCGGATTGTACTGCAAAACAGAGCCTGGGCAAGTGTGCTTTTGTATCGGACGCACAAGTTACCGTGCGACAATTCCCGATCTTTTTCGAGGAGTTTGACCCATGGGTTTTCTGGTTGGCAAGAAGCTATTGATCACCGGCGTACTGAGCAACCGCTCTATTGCTTACGGTATTGCCAGGGCTTGCCACGCCCAGGGAGCGGAGCTTGCATTTAGCTACGTGGGTGAGCGCTTCAAGGGTCGAATTACCGAGTTTGCTACAGAATTTGGGTCTAGTCTGGTGTTTGACTGTGATGTGGGTGACGACGTCCAAATCGACAAACTCTTTTTGGACCTTTCGCAGACCTGGCCACGTTTTGATGGTTTTGTACACAGTATCGGGTTTGCCCCGCGCGAGGCGATTGCCGGCAATCTGCTCGAAGGACTTAGCCGCGACGCCTTCAAGATCGCACTCGATATCAGTGCCTACAGTTTTCCGGGCATGGCCAAAGCGGCACTGCCCTATCTCAACGACAAGTCGGCGCTGTTGACACTAAGTTATTTGGGCGCGGAACGTATCATTCCCCACTACAACACCATGGGTTTGGCCAAGGCCGCATTGGAGTCCTCGGTGCGCTATCTCGCAGAGGCCGTTGGCCACCTGCCCGACGGCCGCAGCATCCGGGTCAATGGCATCAGCGCCGGCCCGATCAAGACTCTGGCTGCCAGCGGAATCAAGGACTTTGGCAAATTGCTGAGCCTGGTGGCGGCCGCCTCACCGCTGCGGCGCAATGTCACCATCGACGATGTCGGCAACGTGGCGGCTTTCATGATGAGCGACCTTGCCAGCGGCATGACCGCCGAAGTCACTTATGTGGACGGTGGCCACAGCAAGACCATGGGAGTCGCGAGCAACTCTGCGGCCTGAGTCAGACTTTGACGCAGTCGGCAAAATAGTGTGTTTTGCCGTCTGCACCCTCTTCTTCGACCAGCCCATGGATGTCGGTCTCGAAACCAGGGCATTTGTCATTGAACTCGCGCGAAAATTTGAGATAGTCGACGATTTTCCGGTTGAAAACCTCGCCCGGGATAAGTAGGGGGATGCCGGGTGGGTAAGGCGTGACCAGTCCCACGGTAATTCTGCCTTCGAGCGCGTCAATCTCCACCCGCTCGGTCTTGCGCAGGGCAATATGGGCATAGGCATCGCTGGGTTTCATGGCCGGGGTCAAATCGCTCAGGTACATGTCGGTGGTCAGACGTGCGATGTCGTACTTGGCATAGAGCTGGTGCACATGCTGGCAAAGATCGGCCAGACCCATTTTTTCGTAGCGCGGATATTTCTGGCAAAACTCGGGCAATACGCGCCACATCGGCTGATTTTTGGCGTAATCGTCCTTGAACTGCTGCAAGGCAGTCAACATGCTGTTCCAGCGCCCTTTCGTAATACCAATGGTGAACATGATGAAAAAACTGTAGAGGCCAGTCTTCTCGACCACCACACCATGTTCGGCCAGGAACTTGGTCACGATGCTCGCCGGAATACCGGTTTTGGCAAATTTTCCATTCAAGTCCATGCCGGGTGTAACGATGGTGGACTTGATCGGGTCCAGCATATTGAAACCTGCCGCCATCTTGCCAAAACCATGCCAATTCACACCGGCCCGGGCCTTGGCCGACTCGCCCTTGATGATCCAGGCGTCGGCACGCCCGATTCCTTCATCTACCAGCTTGTCCGGACCCCACACTTTGAACCACCAGTCATCCCCATACTCTTGGTCCACCTTACGCATGGCGCGGCGAAAATCCAGCGCCTCGGCAATGCTTTCTTCGACCAGTGCGGTACCGCCTGGCGGCTCCATCATGGCTGCGGCGACGTCGCAACTCGCAATGATGCTGTATTGGGGACTGGTGCTGGTATGCATCAGGTACGCTTCGTTGAACAAATGCTTGTCCAGCTTTTTGGTTTGTGAGTCCTGCACCAGCACATGGCTGGCTTGGCTGATGCCGGCCAGCAGCTTGTGGATGGACTGGGTCGCGTAGACCATGGCTTCTTTGGGCCGAGGACGGTTTTTGCCCATCGAATGGTAGGTGCCATAAAACGGATGAAATGCGGCGTGGGGCAACCAAGCTTCGTCAAAATGGATGTTTTCGACAAACCCATCGAGCAGGGACTTGACAGTTTCGGTGTTGTAGAGCACACCGTCATAGGTGGACTGGGTGAGTGTGAGTACCCGCGGCTTGATGGTGGTGATGTCGACGTCCGCCAGGTGCTGGCGCACGAGAGGATTGGAATCGATTTTTGCCTTGATGGTTGCCGGCTCAAATTCACTCTTGGGTATCGGCCCGATGATGCCAAAATGGTTGCGAGTGGGCTTCAAAAACACCGGAATGGCACCGGTCATGATGATGGCGTGCAGAATCGACTTATGGCAATTGCGGTCCACCACCACCACGTCGTTGGGTGCGACGGTATGGTGCCAGACCATCTTGTTGCTGGTGCTCGTTCCATTGGTGACAAAAAAGCAGTGATCCGCGTTAAAGATGCGTGCCGCATTGCGCTCGGACGCTGCCACCGGCCCGGTGTGGTCAAGCAACTGCCCCAACTCTTCGACCGCATTACAAACGTCCGCACGGAGCATGTTTTCACCAAAAAACTGGTGAAACATCTGTCCCACCGGGCTCTTCAGGAACGCCACGCCACCTGAATGGCCGGGGCAATGCCAAGAATACGAGCCATCTTCAGCGTAGTCGAGCAAGGCCTTGAAGAACGGAGGCTGTACCCCTTCAAGGTAACTTTTGGCTTCGCGAATAATGTGCCGCGCAACAAACTCGGGCGTATCTTCAAACATGTGAATGAAGCCATGCAGTTCACGCAGAATGTCATTGGGAATATGCCGACTGGTCTTGGTCTCGCCATACACATAAATCGGCACATCGAGATTTTTGCGCCGCACCTCTTCAATAAAGTGGCGCAAATTGACGACCGCAGGGTCCAGATCCGGCCCAGGCGTGAACTCCTCGTCGTCGATCGACAAGATGAAGGCGCTGGCGCGGCTTTGCTGCTGTGCAAACTGACTCAGATCCCCATAGCTGGTTACGCCGAGCACTTCAAAGCCTTCCGACTCGATCGCGTGTGCGAGAGCCCGAATTCCCAGCCCCGAGGTGTTTTCAGAGCGAAAATCTTCATCGATGATGATGATGGGGAAACGAAATTTCATCGCATTACTCCGGCAATTGGGCCAATTTTGCTAAACAGGCGCGAAGTGTAAGGACTAAATGCGCGCAGCCCCCTGCGGAAACCGGCTTTTGGCACACAATGTGGCTTCGTCAATACATAAAGGGCACTTGTACATGACCGAAACCACCGTTTGGTGGCTGCTGACCGGCGGCGCAGTCGCAATTGAGCTCATTACCGGTACGTTTTATCTCTTGATGTTGGCGCTGGGCATGGCCGCCGCCGCTTTGGCGGCCCACCTTGGACTGGGTCTGGTCAGTCAATTGGTGACCGCGTCCGTGGTGGGGGGTGGTGCGGTCATTGCCTGGCATGTACGGCAAGTCCGGCGTGCCGCCGCCCGGCAGGGGTCGGCCAACTCCGAGATGAACCTTGACATCGGCGAAACCGTGCAAGTCCCCTTCTGGAAGCCCGATGGAACCGCCGACGTGCAATACCGCGGCGCCCACTGGACCGCCATTCACCGCGCCGGGGTCTCGCCAAGTCCCGGCGTTCACCGCGTCTCCGAGTTGGTGGGAAACCGCCTGCTGGTAGACAAAACTTGAAAAGGCACTCCCATGGAAATCGCAGTTCTTCTGTTCATCGTAGCCGTCATTTTTGTCACACGTTCCATCAAGGTCGTGCCCCAGCAGCACGCCTGGGTGGTGGAACGTCTGGGCAAATACCACGGCACACTGACACCCGGTCTGAATATCCTGGTTCCCTTCATTGACAAGGTTGCCTACAAGCACTTGCTCAAGGAAGTGCCGCTGGACATTGCCAGCCAGGTCTGCATCACGCGCGACAACACCCAGTTGCAAGTCGATGGAATTCTTTACTTTCAGGTCACCGACGCCATGCGCGCAAGTTATGGGTCATCCAACTACATTGTGGCCATCTCCCAACTCGCCCAGACGTCGCTACGCTCCGTCATTGGCAAGTTGGAGCTCGACAAAACCTTCGAAGAGCGCGACATCATCAACGCCCAGGTGGTCGCCGCCATTGATGAGGCAGCGCTCAATTGGGGCGTCAAGGTGCTGCGCTACGAAATCAAGGACCTGACACCGCCCAAGGAAATTCTCCATGCCATGCAGGCCCAGATTACCGCCGAGCGTGAAAAACGTGCCCTGATCGCCGCCTCGGAAGGTCGCCGCCAGGAGCAAATCAATATCGCGACCGGTGAGCGCGAAGCCTTTATCGCGCGCTCCGAGGGCGAAAAACAGGCTGTCATCAATAAAGCGGCGGGCGAAGCGGCGTCGATTACGGCGGTTGCAGAGGCCACCGCCAACGCCATTGAGCGCATCGCTGCTGCGATTCGTCAGCCCGGCGGTGAAGCCGCGGTGCAATTGAAGGTCGCCGAAAAAGCCGTAGAAGCCTATGGCAAAGTCGCCGCCGACGCCAGCACGACGCTGATCATTCCAGGCAATATGAGCGAAGTATCAACCTTGATC
>JAIPCE010000066.1 GCA_021738345.1 Rhodoferax sp.
CATCCAGCCCCAAGTCGTGCAGGGCCTGTCGGGTGTCGTTGTAGGCCTTGCCGCTGGCAATCAGTCCAAAGCGGTCGTTGGGACCTTCGATGACGTTGTAATTGAGCCGGTTGGCCCGAATGTAGGCCAGCGCGGCGTACCACTTGGTGTCAAACAGCCGCGCCTCTTGCTCCAGCGCGGTGTCGGGCCAGCGGATGTGTACGCCACCAGGCGGCAACGTAAAGTCGGTGGGCATCTGTATCTGCACCCGATGCGGGTCGACCGACACCGTGGCGCTCGACTCGACAATTTCCTGAATCGTCTTCATGCCAGCCCAGACGCCCGAGTAGCGGCTCATGGCAAAGGCATGCAGACCCAGATCGAGAATCTCCTGCACCGAGGCCGGGAAGAAAACCGGCGAGCCACAGGCCTTGAAAATATGGTCGCTCTGGTGCGCTGCAGTGGAGCTCTTGGCCACGTGGTCGTCGCCAGCCACCGCAATCACGCCGCCCCAGGGCGTGGTGCCGGCCATATTGGCATGCTTGAACACGTCCGAGCAGCGGTCGACACCTGGCCCCTTGCCGTACCAGATGCCAAAAACGCCGTCATAGACGTTGCTGCCCGGGGGCGCAAACCCGAGTTGCTGGGTGCCCCACAGCGCTGTGGCGGCGAGCTCTTCGTTGACTCCGGGCTGAAAAACAATGTGGTTTTGCTTAAGGTACTTTGCTGCCTTGCCCAGTGCCTGGTCGTAGCCACCCAGCGGCGAGCCACGGTAACCGCTGATGAACCCGGCGGTATTCTTGCCAGCGCTTTGGTCACGTGCGCGCTGCAACATGGGCAGGCGCACCAGCGCCTGCACGCCACTCATGAAGGCGTGGCCCGTCTCCAGGGTGTATTTGTCGTCCAGCGTGACGCGGTTCAGGGCGTCGCGTACAGAGGCGGGCAACTCACGATCAAGTGGGGCATTCATACGCAATTTCTCCAGAGGTCAGGGTGCCACCAGTGCAAAGGATGCGGGCGATTGACTAAACGTGACCGGCCCGCACCAGTACGTCGCGAATCGTGGCGGCAAGCTCTTCGGCCATGAACTTGGCAATATAGGCATCGGCCCCGACACTCTTGACGTGGCCTTCATTGGTGGTACCCGTCAGCGAAGAGTGGATGATGACCGGAAGACCCTTGAAGCGCCCGTCCTGCTTGATGTTGCGGGTCAGGGTGAAGCCGTCCATGACCGGCATTTCGAGGTCAGTCAGAACCAGGGCGACCTTATTCTGGATGGTCTTGCCTTCTTCCTTGGCTTTGGTGGCGATGCTGTCAAGCATGTCCCAGGCCTCTTTGCCGGTCTTGGTCATGATGTAGGGCACCCCCATCGATTTGAGGCCCTGTTCGATCATCATGCGGGCGACGGCAGAGTCGTCCGCAGCCAGCACTACGGTACCAGGTGGCAGGCGCACCGGGGCTATGCCCTCGGGGCTGGCATTGGCTTTTTGCTCTTCGGGCAGTACATCGCGCAGAATTTGCTCCACATCAAGCACCTGCGCCAATCGGGTGTTCTCGGCGGCACCGTCGAGACGCGCAATGCTGGTCACCAGACCGCCGCCGCTGCCCTCGGCCGACAGCACATGCTTCCATTCAAGCCGCACAATTTCATTGACCTCTTCGACCGCAAACGCCTGTGTGGTGCGGGCAAACTCGGTCACCAGCAAAATACCCAGACCCTTGGTGGGGCGACATCCCACCACCATGGGCAGGTTAATCACCGTGATCATCTGGCCCCGGATATTGGCAACCCCCATGACCGTGGGCGGCATGTTAACCATGGCGGTGATTTCGGGCATGACCAAAATCTCGCGCACCTTGAACACATTGATGCCAAACAACTCGCGGCGCTCATTGTTCGCTGCCTCCCCCAGGCGAAACAGCAGCAGCTCAAACATGCTGTTGCTGGCCAGATTGGTCCGTTCGTCTATGTCCTGCATGGAGTTTTTCATGGGATGTTCCGGTTAGGTGGGCTTGAATTGGCAATACTTAGCATGGTAACGCCAACTGGGCTATTTTGGCCACAGCACCCACATTTGAAGCGGCTGGCGCAGTCGGCCCGCCAAGTCGGCAGCCTGCGGCCCCCAACCGGTAAAGTAGTCAGCACGTACCGCGCCGGTGATGGCCTGGCCAGTGTCTTGTGCAAGGACCAGTTTTTGCAGTTGAACCTGGGTCCCCTGAGATGCCAGCCAGACCGGTGTTCCGTAGGGGATACTGCCAGGGTCCACCGCAATCGAGCGCCCTGGAGTGAGTGCCACACCCTGCGCACCGCGTGGCCCCCAGACCGCGTCGTTGCCGTCAATGCGCTCCTCGCGAAAAAACACCACGCGCGGGTTGCTCCACAGCAGCTCCTGCTGGCGCTGCGGGTTGTTTGCCAGCCAGGCCTTGATGCCGGCCCAGGACGCATCCTTGACCAGACCCTGGTCCAGCAACCAACGCCCGGCGCTGCGAAACGGATGCTCATTACTGCCGGCAAAAGCCAGCCGCACCCAGCGACTGGTCCCGTCCGGCTGCTCCAGTCGCAGCCGGCCGGAGCCTTGTGTCTGCAAAATCAGTGCATCGACCGGGTCGGCCAGGTAGCCAATGACGCGGCCCTGCAGTGCCGCCTGGGCCTCGGGCAGGGTGTCGATCTCCTTGCGGCTGAACCAGGGTTTGCGCTGCGCGAGCTGCGCCGGCGCTTGGTACAGTGGCACGGTAAAACCTGGTGCCAAGACGCGACTGGCCTCCAGCACCGGCTCAAAATACCCCGTGAGCAGGCCAGCCGACTCGCCTTGCAGCGACTCTACCCGGTACGGTTGCATGCGCTCTTGCAACCAGTCGCGCTGCTCCTGCGGATCGGCAATGCTATTGCGCCGTACCTCGGAACATAGCTTGGCCTGGACCGGCACCGGTCGCTCGCAGCTCCTGATCCAGGCATTCCAGGCTTCAAATAGAGAATCTTCGGCAAACCCCGGCAAATCGGACCAGGCGGCGGGCACCCAGCGACTGCGCGGCTGGACCAGGGCCGCCACCCGATCGAGGTCGGCCGGTGCTGCGCGCATGCCCGGTAGTGGCACCTGGACCGACGGCGGTACCGGCGGGCGCAGCGGCGCGCTGGTGCAAGCGGCCAAGGTTCCTACAATGCAGACCATCGCCAGTCGCGCCAGGAGCCGTTTCATGACACTGTTGTTGCTAGAAGCCCTGGGGGCAGGATTGATATTTGTAGGCATCATCTGGTGGACCATGTTCTCGGGCCGCAAAAACGGTGAGCTGCCGCCTGCGGCAGACGCCGAGCGAAAAGACCGCGCCCCCTGAGCCAGGCGGTCGCCGGGTGTTGTCTCAAGGCCAGGTTCCTGCAGCGGGCTTGGCATTGCAGCCTCATTGACCTGGCACGGCCGTTGACGCTGCGGGTGGACGAAGGTCAACTTTGGTGACGCGCGGGTCGACCCAGGTGCCGTCCACCAGAAACTCCTGGGTGGCCGCGTCCATCAGGGGACGGCGCAAGATCCATTGGGCCAGGAAGGTCGAGAGTCCAACCAGGGGGTTGATGGTGGAGGCAATCAGCGATGCGCTGCCGGCATTGATTTCGGGCACCACCAACACCTTGATGGATTGGGTTTCTTTGGCGATGTCGGCCTGACCTTCCATCAGGACCGCCGCGTTGACCCCGTTCATCTGAAGGTTATTGGTGCGCGCGATGCCTTGCTCGATTTCCACGTCACCGCGCAAAAAGTCAAAGGAAAAGCCCTCGCTGAAAACATCCCGAAAATCCAGCGCCAGGCGCCGTGGCAAAGACTGCAAGCTAAGCACCCCAAGCAGCTTGGCGATACCGGGCTCGGTTTTGAGGAATTGGCCCGACTCGATGTTGACATTCAGGTCACCTCCCATGCTGCCGTAATCCAGCGTAATCGGCGATCCCAGCCACCCGACCCGGCCTTGAATCTTGCCCTGGCCCTTGAGCACCACATCGGGCATCCCGAAGCGGCTCAGCAGGGTGCCCGCATCGGTGATGTCAAGCGTGAATTTCATGGCGGTGCGGCGGCGTTCCTTGACGCTGCGGGGTATGCCGGACCGGCTGAGGTCCACGGTATCGGTCCAGTTGCCGCTGGCTTTGAGGGTGGCCTCGGGCGTCAGGATGTCAAAGCGGTTCATGCGCCATTCGCGCGCCACTTCGCGGGTAGCGGTGGCCCCCAGGTTGACCGCTTCCACTTCGACGCGCCCGAGCTTTTTGCCGCGCAGCTCAAAATCTTCCACCACGATGTCCAGCGCAGGAATGCTCGCGGGCTGCTCGTCGAGCAGGTTTTCCACGTCTTGCGCCGTACCCTGAGCAATCGACAGACGCGACAGCCGGGCGTACAGGCGTCCGGCCGTTGGACCCAGCGACTGGCGGTACTCGAGGTAGCCGTTGAGCTCGGAGGCATCGACGTTGGCACGCCACAGCATGCCCTCGCGGCTGGCACCCACCAGCACCTGTTTGAACTGGCGCCCGCCCAGGTGCAGTGCCTGTGCGCGCATCACCACCGTGGTCGGCAAATACGCCAGGCCGGCCTGTGAGCTGGCAGGGTCGGCCGCATTGCCCGGCGCATCCGAACCGGTGCTTTGGCGCAGAACCTGGGACCAGGCCTCGAGATCAACCGACCCCGCCCGGATATTGGCGATGACTCCACGCTCAGGCAAGGGGGCCGATTCGTCCGCCGCCAGGCCCACCGCAATGGCACCCCGAAGCACACGCGGCTGCGAGCCCGACAGGTCGCGTACAAATTTCACGCTGGCAAGTCCCTCCACGTCCACTTGCCATTTGTCCAGGTGCGTGGACGCGGCGTCGGCGCCTCTGGCGGGGTACGTTCGGTCTGGCACAAGGTCTTCCGCCGAAGTCTCCAGGCGCAGCGGCAAGACCTGCTCAGGTGACTTTCTGAACGGCTCGGGCAGACCCAGTGCGATGCCACGCAGGTCGGTGTTGACCAGCAGGGTGAGCACCGGTGCGCGCAAATCGACGCTCGCGGTGTAGGCTGCGGTACCCGTGCCGTACTGTGCCAGCCGCGCCGCGATGCCCAGTTGCGGCGCCTGTTGCAGCCCCTCGGCGCTGGCAGTGCCCTGCAGGCGCAGCAACTGAGGCTTGCCGGCAGCACCGGGCGCGCCGGGCAAGAGCGACAGCCCGCCGTCGATTCGCACCTCACCACCCAAGGCACGGGCCTGCACACCAGCCACCGAAAACCCGGTCTCAGAAAAAGAAATCGGACCCCGGGCCCGCGCCAGGGCCGGCAGATCGGGGTTGACCTGCAGGTCATTGCCGCTTAGCGTGACCGAACCCTGAACACCCATACGCTCTACTGCAGCGAGTGCGAAGCCGAGTTTGAAACGGAAATCGGCCGGCCCGCTGGCGCTGGCCCGCGCCAGGGTGTGCTGGGTAATTGCTCCCAAAGGGGAGCCGTTGACGATCCCCAGCAGATCAGCCAACTGGCCACGGCCCTCGGCATTGACTACGATCTGGGTTTCGCCGTAGAGGTTGCTGAGCACGCTGTCGGCGCGCACAATTTGTACACCATTGCTGCCCACAGCCGTTGCGCGCGCGCCCTTGATTTGGAGGGTGGAGCGGTCGATCGAAAAATCGGCCGACAGTTGTGCCAGCGCGGGCCATGGCAGACTGTCACGCGGCAGCAGGGTCGCGGGAACATACGCGTAAGCCGCGTTATTGAGTTTGGCAGTGATCTGAAATTCGCCCAGACCCGGCTCTGCATAGGGAAAATCGTACACATTGCCGCGCACCCTGAACTTGACGGCAGAACCGTTGCCGGTGAGGACGGATGCCTTGACATACTCCCGCACGTTTTTGCCGATGCCCAGAGGCAAATAGCGGTGTACGCGATTGAGTTCGGCGCGGCTCAGGCTGCCCTGCACTTCCAGCACACCGCCAGGCAAGTGGTCGCCCGCCGCACCCGCACTGCCCACCACCACCGCGCCGGACCGCCATTTGAGCTGAAATTCACCCTGGGCGTCGGCATTGCCAAAGCGCACCTGGGGCAGGCTCAGGCTGAGTTGGTCGCCCTCCATCTTCCACTGCACCTTGGCCGACAACTGGTCAAGATCGATCTCAGCTTCCTCGAAAATTGCCGGTGCCTGCAGTTGTCCTGTGCGCAGCACCACCGTCGCCTTGCCACCGCTTTGCGTCAAGTCAAAGTCGACCTCTGCCCCGCGCAGGCCGGGCCGGATGCCCTCGGACACCTTGCGTGGCGCAAGCGCCAACTGCTCCACCCGTCCCGAGACCGCATACTTGTTCAGCCGGTCCGGCGCGCCCTGCCAATTGGCCTTGAGTTTTTGCACCGTGCCGCGGGGTTGCAAATCGGCCAGTTGGGCTTGCAGGCCCACATTCAGGGGCAATCGGTGGGCAATGTGTGCGAGTGCCGCAAGGTCCAGCCGGTCGGCCACTAGGTCGCCGGCGTAGGACCCGTCGGGGGCACCAAGGTATAGATTGAGCTGCAGGTTGCCGCCCGGCCAATGCACGCCGTCTGCGGTCTCAAATTCCAGCGCCTGCGTGGCAAAGGCATAGCCGCCGGTAATCTGGCGCGCCGTCAAGCGGCCCGCGACCCAGCGCACGCGCAGTGGCTCAAGCGCCGCATCGGTGTTGATATCGACCCCTTGCAGTGCCACATCGACGGTGGCCCCGGTGGGTGTACCGCGCTGCACGTCGACCCAGGCGCGCAATGCACCACGGCCCTGTGTCACCTGCACGCCGAGCTCGGCATACGGGCGTAGCCGTGTCAAATCCACTTCAGAAAAACTGGCATACAGCTGTCCGCTCCAGTCTTGCCATTTGCCATTGGTGCGCGACAAAAACGGCTGCCTGAAGATGCCGGTCAGGGTGAGGTGTTGGCCCAGGCCCGCGGGCAGCGTTGCATCCATGCGCATGGTGTGGCTCTGCATACGGTTGCGCAACACCCAGTCGAGGTTGGTCAAGGTCAGCGGTGGCGCCCCCCGGAGTTCATCGGTCCAGGTCACGCTGCCTTTGCGAATGGCCAGCTCATACTGCGAAAACAACCAATCGAGAGCCGGGCTCTCGGTGCTGGGACCCTCTGTCAGCACCAGTCCGGCCACCCAAAGCCGCCCATCGGCCGTGCGACGCACGTCAAGCACCGGGCTATCGATGTGGAGTTGCTCCAGTCCGCCGCCCAGTACCGAGCGCGGCGACAGCGCGACCTGCACGCTGGGCAGGCGCAGGGCGGTACGCCCCAGGGGGTCGAGCAATTGCACTTCGCGGAATTCAATCGAGGGTATCAAGCCGTTTGACTGGGCCGACACGTCACCAATACGCACCGGAATTCCCAACGCCAATGAGGCCTGTTGCTCGACCCACGGGCGCAGTTCGGCAATTCGCGGCACAATCAGAAAATGCAGTCCAGCCCATACCATGGCCAAAATAGCCCACGCGCAGACCAGTAGCCACAGTGTCCATTTGGCACATGCTGCAAAGGCCCTGAGCCGTCGGCTGGGGGTAGGAAGAACGTCAATCATTCGCTTGTTGGATCTATGTCAGGAATTATGACCCGCAATGCCGCGCCCACGCTGTCCGAGGGCTCTCGCTTTGCGCAGCGCATACGGCGCCGCTATACCGAGCAATTACATCTGCTCGCGCCAGATGTCCCGTCCCGGGCTGCGATGCAGCAAGTGTTTGATGCGCTACGTGCCAGTGGCCATGAAACCGGCGCGGCCTTGCGTGTCACGCGGCAACTGGTGCTGGAGCGGCTGGTGTGCGCCGACTGTGATGCCCAGGCGAGCCTGCAGGCCGTGACCGCCGCCATGACCGAGCTGGCCGAGTTTGCACTCGACGTCGCCTGCAGCCACAGTTTGCAGGTATTGGACTTGCAACACGGCGCACCCCTGACCGCACAGGGTCAGCGCGCCGAAATCTGCATCGTCGGCATGGGAAAACTCGGTGCCCGCGAGCTCAATGTGTCAAGCGACATTGACCTGATCTACATCTACGACCAGGACGGAGACACCGCCGGTGATGCCAATGGCCGAGGCCGGATCTCGAACCAGGAATATTTTGGCAAGATGGTCCGGTCCATCTATGCGCTGGTGGGCGACACGACCGAGCACGGATTTGTGTTTCGGGTCGATCTGGCCTTACGTCCCAATGGCAACTCGGGCCCGCCGGCGGTGTCTTTGGGCTCGCTTGAAGAGTATTTGCATGTGCAGGGGCGCGAGTGGGAGCGTTTTGCCTGGCTCAAAAGCCGTGTGGTGGCACCGGCGAATGTGTTGACCGGGCCGGCGGTGCTCAATTTGCGCAGCGTGGTGACGCCGTTTGTGTTCCGCCGCTACCTGGACTACAACGTGTTCGACGCGCTGCGCACCCTGCATCGCCAGATTCGCGAGCATGCGACCAAACGCAGCGCCGGCCGCCCCGAGCGTAACCACGACGTCAAGCTGTCGCGCGGTGGCATCCGCGAGATTGAATTTACCGTGCAATTGCTGCAAGTGGTGCGCGGTGGTCAGTTTCCCGAGTTGCGCACCCGACCCACGCTGAACGCCTTGCAGCGTCTTGCCACGGCCGGTCTGATGCCCCAAACCACGGCCGATGCCCTGGCCCGGGCCTATGTTTTTTTGCGCCAGGTGGAGCATCGCATTCAATACCTCGACGATGCACAAACCCACCTTCTGCCCACTGCAGACGCCGATCTGGCGTGGGTCGCCCGAGCCATGGGTTGCCAAAGCAGTGCCGAGTTCTTGAGCGCTCTGGATACCCACCGTGAACTGGTGGCACAGGAATTCGATGCGCTGCTGGGGGGAGAACAGCCGCCCTGCAAAGGCTGCAATGGCACACCCGCCGTACCCACCACGAGCGATTTTGATGAAATGCTGGAGCAAATCGATGGCCGCTTTGGCGAGCGCGTGGCAAGCTGGCGCGAACATCCGCGCGTGCTGGCGCTGCGCGAGGCCTCGCGGGCTCGGCTGGTGCGGTTGGTGCTGCGCACCGCGCAGTGGATGAAGGAGGGGCGCGTGACGGTGGATGCCGCTGTGCGCCTGGCCGACTGGATCGAGCCCCTGTTGCGGCGCGAGAGCTATCTGGCGCTCTTGCTGGAGCGCCCCACGGTGCACGAGCGGCTGCTGCACATGCTGGGCGCTGCGCGTTGGCCCGCGCGTTATCTGCTTAAGCATCCCGGTGTGATTGACGAACTCGCTGAAACCGCGATGGTCGAAGAGCGCTTTGTCCCCGCCGACTTCGAGCGCGAGCTCGAGCGCCGTCGGCTGGCCTTGCAAAACAGCGCTGAAGATGACGATGAAGGCCTGCTCGACCTGTTGCGCCGCGCGCACCATGTCGAAGTATTTCGCACCCTGTCGCGCGACGTCGAGGGGCGACTCACGGTGGAGCAGGTGGCCGACGACCTCAGTGCCTTGGCCGACACCGTGCTGCGGGTCACCACCCGCTGGTGCTGGGACCGCCTGAAAAACCGGCACCGACCTGACCACCACTTTGGCATCATCGCCTACGGCAAACTGGGTGGCAAAGAGCTGGGCTATGGCAGTGATCTCGATATTGTGTTTGTCTACGACGACGACGACGAGCGCGCGGGTGAGGTGTACGGCGCCCTGGTACGTAAGCTCATCAACTGGCTCACGGTAAAAACCGGCGAGGGCGACCTCTATGAAATCGACACCGCCTTGCGGCCCAATGGCAACTCCGGCCTGCTGATTACCAGCTTCACGTCCTACGCCAATTACCAGCAACAGCGCGGCTCCAACACCGCCTGGACCTGGGAGCACCAGGCCATGACGCGCGCGCGCTGTGTGTTGGGCGACGACAGCCTGCACCGCCGCTTCGACGCGGTGCGCGCCGCCGTCATTGGCGCAGTGCGTGATAGCAACAGTTTGCGCCAGGAGATTGGTGAGATGCGCGCCAAGGTGCGTGCCAGCCATCCGGTGCGCGGCAGCCAGTTTGACGTCAAGCACAGCCCCGGCGGCATGGTGGATATCGAGTTTGTGGTGCAGTACCTGGTACTGTCCCAGGGCCACTTGCACCCCGAATTACTGGCCAATGTGGGCAATATTGCACTGCTGCAGCGTGCCCAGGCCTGTAGTCTGCTCAGTGCTCCGGTGGGTGAAGAGGCCGCCGCAGCCTACCGCGCCTTGCGCCAGATCCAGCACACTGCACGCCTCAACGAGGAGCCCACGCAGGTCGAGTTTGCAAGGGTTGAGGCGCAGCGAGCCGCTGGGCTGACGCTGTGGAATGCGGTGTTTGGTGCCGCTTGACCGTGCTTTCTCTGACCCCTCACGACCCGGCGCGAATTTTTTCCAAGAGGCGGGTGGTGGAGTAGCCTGAGACAAAGGGCAAAGACAGGGCGCGTCCACCCCAGGACTCGACAAGGGCGGTTTCAGGCAACGTGACCATATCGTAGTCGCCGCCTTTGACCAGTAGGTCGGGACGAATGGCAGCGATGACCTCGACCGGGGTATCTTCATCAAACCAGGTCACCAGATCCACCGCTTGCTGACCGGCCATCACGACCGCGCGGTCGCTCTGGTTGTTGAGCGGACGGTCATCGCCCTTGCCGAGGCGGCGCACCGAGGCATCGGTATTGAGCGCCACAATCAGGCTGGCTCCGAGCTCGCGCGCCTGCGCCAAGTACATCACATGGCCGCGATGCAGCACGTCAAACACGCCGTTGGTGAACACCCAGGGTCGGGGCAAGCGGGCAAGCGCGTTTGCCAGTGCGTTGCGATCACAGATCTTGGTCAAAAGAGAAGGTCGGGGATGGGGGCTGTTCATGGGGCATACGCCAAGTCAAACCCCATAGCATAATCCCAGCTTCATGCATCTCGTTGCCGTCAGCGTCGACACCATTCGCATTGGTGCTCCCCTGCCTTTTCCGCTTATGGACAAGGATGGCTTGTTGCTGGCCAAAAAATCCTTCGTGATCGAATCCAAGGCCATGCTGACCGAGTTTGCCCAGCGCGGGGGTGGGCTATTTATCGACGTGGCGGACTCCGAGGCGCACCACCGGGCCTATGTGGAGCGCTTGCATGGGCTGGTGCGCGATGGAAAATCGCTCGGTGAGATCGCGGGCACCAAGATTACGGCAGCGACTTTGTCCGAGCGCCTCGCCACAGAAAGCGAGCGCCCCGATTGGCTCGATCTTCAGGTGCAGGGCAACGGCCTGCTGCGGGACAGCAATCCGGCCCTGTTTCTGGACCGGCTGGACCGACTCATTGTGCAACTGGCATGGCATTCCAGCCGCAATCCGGATGGCACGCTGTTTGCGCTGATCCACCTCTCGGCCACCGAAAAACGCATGTACAGCGCCACCCACTCGATGCTGGTCAGCGTTATGTGCGGTTTGGCGGCACGTGAAGTGCTAGGGTGGTCCAGTGACTGGGAAGGACTGGTTTTCAGAGCGGCCCTCACCATGAATTTGTCCATGACCGACTTGCAGGACCGCCTGGCAACCCAGGTTGAGCCCTTGTCAGCTACCCAGCGCGCCGCTGTCGACTCCCACGCAACGAAGTCGGCAGAGATGTTGCTGGCGATGGGCGTCACCGATCCGGTCTGGCTGGACGCCGTGCGCGACCACCACACCCGCACGCCCGGGCCCATGTCCGCCCGGTCACCGGCGCAAAAACTGGCCCGACTGATTCAACGCGCAGACATGTTCGCGGCCCAACTGGCGCCCCGGGCATCCCGGGCCATGGTGGCCCCAAGCGCGGCAATGCAGGCCTGCTATTTTGACGAGAACCAGAAAATGGACGAGGCGGGTGCGGCCTTGATCAAGACGGTCGGCATTTACCAGCCCGGGTCTTTTGTGCGCTTGGCGACCGACGAAATTGCGGTGGTGGTCAAGCGCGGTCAGAACACCTCGACGCCCAAAGTCGCAGTACTGGTCAATCGCTCCGGACTGCCTACGATAGAACCTATGATGCGTGATACCAGCCAACGCGACTACCGGGTCGTGGCGAGCGTCGCCCATCGGGATGTGAGGGTGCGCATCAACCTGGAGCGTATGCTGGCGCTCACCCTCAGCCCGACCTCAGACCGCCTCTGGTAGCTACGGGTTCGTCCGCAATGACGGCGTTTGTTGACGGCAAACAAGCACCGGGCTGGGGGTGGACCGCAGACCACTATTAACCCTCATGAATTTGTGGTTTATAGAACACTCAAGGCAATAAAATACTAATCAGTCACAAAATTACTACCAAGTTAATTTTGTGGATGTATTGTGAGACTGTTTCTTTATCTGTCGATGTTCCGGTGTGGTGATTTCTGCTCGGGCCAGGGGAGCGCGCCATGAGGGTCGCCATTGTGGGCTCGGGCATTTCGGGCCTCGCGGTCGCACATGCACTGCGCGGCCGGGCCGATATCAGTTTGTTGGAGGCTGGGAGCTACTTTGGCGGGCACACCCACACCGTCGATGTGACCCTGCAGACGCCCCACGGAACGTTGACCCACGGCGTGGACACCGGATTTCTGGTGTTCAACGAGCGCACCTATCCGCAACTGATTGCATTGTTTGCAGAACTTGGGGTTGCCACGGCGCGCTCGGACATGTCGTTTTCGGTGCAGGTACCGCAACTCGGAGGCAATGCGCTGGAGTGGAGTGGCTCCTCGCTGAACACCGTGTTTGCGCAGCGCCGCAATCTGCTCAAGCCGCGCTTCTTGCGCATGCTGCGCGATGTGCTGCGCTTCAATGCGCTGGCGACTGACCTCGCCACCAGCGGCTCGGACGCTGACCTGATGCAGCCCCTGGCAGGGTTTCTCGATCAGCATGGCTTGTCAGATGAATTCAGGGACTGGTACTTTTTGCCGATGCTGGGCTGCATCTGGAGCTGTCCAACAGACCAGATGTTGCAGTTCCCGGTGGCGACCATGATTCGGTTTTGCCACAACCACGGCCTGATCCAGGTCAGCAACCGCCCGCAGTGGTGGACAGTCAGTGGCGGTGCACGGAATTATGTGGACAAAATCGTGGCGCAGATTCAGGACAAACGCCTCAACAGTCCGGTGCAGCGCATCAACCGCAGCGCCCAGGGGGTGCAGGTCGTGGTGAACGGCCAAACAGAACATTTCGACAAAGTGGTGCTGGCCACGCACTCCGACCAGTCGCTGGCGCTGCTGGCCGATGCGACGGCGGCCGAGCGCAGCACGCTGGGCGCCATCCGCTACCAGCCCAACCGTGCGGTGCTGCACACCGACACCTCGGTGTTGCCCAAGTCGCGTCGCGCCTGGGCCGCCTGGAACTACGAACGTTCTGCCGACCGCCGGCAACACCGTGCGCGGGTCTGCCTGCACTACCTGATCAATCTGTTGCAGCCCTTGCCATTTGCTCAAAGTGTGGTGGTGTCGCTGAACCCGGTGCAGGAGATCGACGCCCGTCATGTGCACGGCAGCTTTGACTACCAGCATCCGGTTTTCGATGTGGCGGCGATTGCAGCACAGCAACGGGTACCGGAGCTGCAAGGGCATCACCATACCTATTTTTGTGGTGCCTGGACCGGCTATGGCTTTCACGAAGATGGGCTCAAGTCGGGGCTCGATGTGGCGCAGCGCCTGCAAAAAGTGCTGGCACCCCATGTCTGACCCGCTTGTTGGCTCGGGCTGCAGCGAGCGCCAGACTTTGGCAGCACCAGATGGGCAGCCGCTGGACCCGCTGTGTGGCAACGGTGCGGTGCCCCTGATCGGCTTTGGCCAGGTGCGGCATGCGCGCATGCGTCCGGTGTCAAATGCCTTTGTCTACGGCACCTACTTCCTGCTATTGCCCATGAGAAGCATGCGGGGCAAGGGCGCCGGTGCCCTGGTCGTGAACCGCCGGGCCGCCCTGAGCTTTTTTGACGTCGACCATGGCGACGGGCGGGGTCCGGAACGGGGTGGCGCCCTGGGCTGGCTCGAAGAACTATTGCAGCGTGAGGGCCTCGGAGGCAGCGCTGCACAGGACTGCGCCGATGGCGAAATTTGGCTGCATTGCTACCCACGCGTACTAGGCCACACCTTCAAGCCCGTCAGTTTCTGGTATTGCCACCGCCGCGATGGCAGCCTGCGTGCCATCGTGGCCGAGGTCAACAACACCTTTGGCGAGCGCCATTGCTATGTGCTTGATGCGCCGCGCTTTGGGGTTGAGCAGCGCGCGGCCAAGGTGTTCCACGTGTCGCCGTTTTGTCCGGTCGAAGGCAGCTACCGTTTTCGCTTCATGGTCACACCGGACCACCGCCGCACCGTGGCCTGCGTCGACTACGACGATGCCGCAGGTCCCTTGATCAAGACCAGCGTCAGCGGCACCCTGGAGCCCGTGACAGCTGCCGCTGTGCGCCGGGCGCTGTGGCGCTATCCGGCCATGACCCTAGGCGTGGTGCTGCGCATCCATTGGCAGGCCGCCAAATTGTTTCTCAAGAAGACGCCGTTTTTTGTCAAACCTGCACCACCCGCCACCTTCACCACCCGCTGAACCACAGGCCCACCATGAACACCACCCTTGCCCCCGGCTTTTCGCAACACCTTGGCATTCCGGCCAGCGCGCGCAGCGTGCTCAAGCTACTGCAGCATTTGCGCCATGGCAGCCTGACTCTGCAATTGCCCGACGGCAGCATGCAACGCTTTGGCCACGAGGCTCTGCCACACGCCACCCTGAGCCTGCATAACTGGAAAGTGTTCAGCGCCGCTTTGAAGTCCGGCGACATTGGTTTTGCAGAAAGCTATATTGCGGGCGACTGGACCACGCCCAATCTGGTGGAGCTGCTGCGGGTGCTGGTCAAGAACCGTGCCGAAGTCGAGAGCGTGGTATATGGCGCGTGGCTGGGCCGGCTGCTGTACCGCGTCAAACACCTGCTGAACCGCAACACGCGCAGCAACAGCCAAAAAAACATCCATGCCCACTACGACCTCGGTAACGCGTTTTACCGGTTGTGGCTCGATGAGACCATGAACTATTCGTCGGCATTGTTTGGGGCCGATCGCGCACAGTCGATGGCCAGCGCCCAGGGTGCCAAGGTGCGCCGTGCTCTCACCATGGCGCAGGTACAACCCGGTGACCGGGTGCTGGAAATCGGCTGCGGTTGGGGCGCTTTGGCCGAGATGGCCACAACCAAGTTCCACGCCGAGGTGACCGGCGTAACCCTGAGCACTGAACAACTGGCCTTCGCCCGGGATCGCATGCAAAAATTGGGGGTGGGCGTGCAGACCGACTTGCGGCTGCAAGACTACCGCGACATCAACGACGCACCGTTTGACGCAATTTGCTCGATCGAGATGGTCGAGGCCGTGGGCCTGGAATACTGGCCGACCTACTTTGCCAGCGTGTCGAAGCTGCTCAAACCCGGCGCCCATGCCTGCGTCCAGAGCATCGTGATCGACGACGCCCTGTTTGATCGCTACGTGGGGTCGACCGACTTCATTCAGCAGTACATTTTTCCGGGTGGCTGTCTGCCGTGTCCGCGTGAGTTTCGGCGCCAGGCCCGCGCCGCCGGACTGGAGGTGGTGGACGAATTCGCCTTCGGCCACGACTACGCCGAGACCCTCAGGCGCTGGCGCGAAACGTTCATGGCGCAACGTGAACAGGTGCTGCAGCAGGGCTTCGATGAACGCTTTATCCGCATTTGGGAGTTTTACCTGGCCTACTGCGAAGCCGCATTCAGCGAAAACAATATTGATGTGGTGCAGTACACCTTGCGCAAGCCCCTGGCCTGACCTAGGCTGAGCGACCGTGAAACTCCGCAGAGCCCTTTTGCGACACAGCCTTGCCGCGACCATGCTGGCAAGTGGCTGGCCTGCGCGCGCCCAACACGCCTCCGATTCACCAGCGGCACCTGCACCTGCGGTGCCGGCACCGGTGCGGACGGCCTTGCCGGGCGCGCAATGGAGTGGCACGGCCCGCATGCGTTTTTTTGGCCTGAATATCTATGACGCCACGCTATGGGTCGATGCGGGTTTCAGGGCGGCAAGCTTCGCCCGGCACGGCCTGGTGCTGGAATTGGCCTATTTGCGGGCCCTCCAACGGGATTTGATCGCAAAGCGCTCCCTCACCGAGATGCGCCGCGTGGGTGAATTCTCGGAGCAGCAGGCGCAAGCCTGGCAGGCCGCCATGCAGGCCAGCTTTGTTGATGTGGCCGCTGGCGACCGGATTACCGGTCTGCACGACCCGGCGTTTGGTGCGCGATTCTGGTTCAACACACAGCCCCGCCCACCGATTGCTGACCCCGAGTTCAGCCGGCTGTTCTTTGGTATCTGGTTGTCCAGCGCCACCAGCGAGCCCGCCTTGCGCCTGGCCCTGTTGGCGCGTGCCACGCCATGACGACCCCAACGCTGTCCGTGCATGTAACAGCACCCTACGTGGTTGCTTTACCGACTGGTGTGTCAGTCACTGCGTTGGAAAGTACACCGGGAAGTACCTCGCCCACTGCCGCAGCGCAGGCGGCTAGGCTGGCGCTGCTGCTGGGCCTGGGTTTTGTGCTGTTGTTTTTTCCACCCGAGTCCGTGCGGGGTGCGCTCGCTGCCTGGGCCATGGCGTGCCTGATGGTGACCTACACCGCCTACAACGCACAGGGGATGATGCGCCAGTCCTGGGGGTCCATGCTGGGTGGCACTGAGTTGCAGCGCAGCCACAGCAAAAACATCGAGGTGCAATTTGACGATTGGATGTACTTGATGAACGACCGTGTGATGCCGAACAAAGCGGTGATGCGCAAGTTTTGGGTGCGGCTTGGTAAAGTAACACTGACATTTGTCAATCGATGATCAGCGCCAAAGAATCCACAGGGCTGCCGCTTCCACACGGCGCGTCTGAACCGCAGGTGCAGGCACAGCCCAAGGTGCGGGCGCGTCGCTGGTTGGGTCCCTTCAATCCCCCCATGAGCGATTGGCGCGGAAAAACGGTCTGGATCGTGGGTGCGTCCACCGGCATTGGCCGCGCAACCGCCGAGCGTCTGCATGGCCTGGGCGCACAGGTGGTGGTGTCAGCGCGCAAGGCGCAGGCGCTGGCCGACTTTGTGCAGTCGCATGCTGGCAGTGCGGCGCTGGTGCTGGATGTGACCGACCCGGACGCGGTGCGGGCCGCTGCGCAGCAATTGCTCAAGGCCGGACCGCTTGACTGCGTGGTGTATTGCGCCGGCCACTACCAGCCCATGCGTGCGGACCGCATGAACCTGGCGGACATGTTGCGCCACAACGCGGTGAATTACCAGGGCGCCCTGTTTCTGCTAGACGCGGTACTTCCGGCTTTACTTGCGCGCGGCGCGGGCCATATCAGTCTGGTCGGCAGTGTGGCGGGCTACCGTGGTCTGCCCCAGTCGCTGGCTTATGGCCCGACCAAGGCCGCCCTTATCAACCTGGCGGAAACACTGTACCTGGACCTACGCGACCGGGGTATCGGCATCTCTCTCATCAATCCGGGTTTTGTGCAAACTCCGCTGACGGCCGCCAACGCGTTCGAGATGCCTGCGCTGCTTACCCCCGATCAGGCGGCCGCGGCGATGCTCAGAGGCTGGTCACAGGGGGCCTTCGAGATTCACTTTCCCAAACGCTTTACGCTGTGGCTAAAGGTCTTGCGCCTGCTGCCCACGCGTCTTTATTTTTATCTGGCCCGCCAAATAGCCCCATGACATCCATGCCAACACAAACACCGATTGATACCCCCGTCGCGACCCGGGAAGCAGTGACGCGCCTGGTGCAGTTCTTTGAGACGCTTACGCCGCAGAGCGTGGAGCAGCTTGCGCAGCACTACGCTGCCTCGGCCCGTTTTGTCGATCCATTTAATGACGTGCAAGGTTTGCCGGCCATTGCGCACATTTTTGACCACATGTTTGTGCAGCTCGAATCGCCCCGCTTTGTCGTGACCCGGCAGATCGTGCAAGGCGCGCAATGCTGCCTGACCTGGGATTTTCTGTTCGAGTTCAAGCGCTTTGCGCCGGGCACGCCGCAAACCATCCGCGGCGCGACGCACCTGGAATTTTCACCGCAAGGGTTGGTACTGTTGCACCGCGACTACTGGGATGCTGCGCAGGAACTTTACGAAAAACTGCCCGTCGTGGGCAGTCTGATGCGCTGGCTCAAGAAACACGCAAATTCCTGAGCCTGAGCCGCTACGCCTACGCCGGCTGGGTCTCGGCAAAGCTGGGGCGTAGCATCAACTTATCGTAGAGCTTCTGCAAATTGGGGTGGGGCGTGCGCCAGTCCACCTGCGGAAAGCGAAAATCCATATAGCCCAGAGCGCAACCCACCGCCACATCGGCCAAGGTCAGGTGGATACCTGCGCAGTAGGGCTTGTCGGCCAGGGACTTGCCCATGGCCTTGATGGCGCCATTGACCTTCTCCATTTGCCGTTGAATCCAGGCCGGGCTGCGCTGCGACTTGGTACGACCCGGCCAGTTGGATTCGAGGCGGGACAAAATGGCTGCATCCATGACGCCGTCTGCCAGCGCTTCCCAGAGCTTGATTTCGGCGCGCTCGCGACCCACGCTCGGAATCAGCTTGCCCACTGGCGACAACGTGTCGAGGTACTCGACGATCACACGCGAGTCATACAAGGCGTCGGACCCATCCATGACCAAGCAGGGCACTTTGCCCAAAGGGTTCACTTCAGAGATTTTGGTGTCGGCTGACCAGACGTCTTCGGTGACCAGGACATATTCCAATTTTTTCTCAGCCAAGACCACACGTACCTTGCGAACATAGGGGCTTGAAGTGGATCCGAGTAGTTTCATGTGACGTTAACTTCTTTCAGGGAGTAGTCATTCTATCCATTCGGCTTCGCCATTGTGGTTGTAAGGCCCAAGCTGGGTGGGATGCAAAGTGCTGTGGACTCTTATTCCCTCGCCCCAGCCCTCTCCCCGCTGGGGCGAGGGGGCAAAACCGAATTACCCCATTGCTTTGAATCGCACCCGCCCAAGCGTGGCGCGCAACTTACAATGACCCAATGACTTTCTCTACGATTTCCGCACTTTCACCCCTGGACGGTCGCTATGCCAGCAAGCTGGCACCCTTGCGTCCCCTGATGAGCGAACAAGGCTATATGCACCGGCGGGTGCAGGTAGAAGTGGCTTGGTTCATCGCCCTTAGCGACGCCGGATTTACCGAATTCAAGCCCCTGTCGCCCGGTGCCCGCACCTACTTGCTGAGCTTGGTCAAGAATTTCTCCGAGGCCGACGGCGAGGCCATCAAGGAGATCGAAAAAACCACCAACCACGACGTCAAGGCCGTGGAATACTGGATCAAGTCCAAGTTCGTGGCCCGGCCCGAGCTCGAAACCGCCAACGAGTTTGTGCACTTTGCCTGCACCAGCGAAGACATCAACAACACCAGCCACGCGCTGCAGTTGCGCGGCGCCCGCGACGTGGTGCTGTTGCCGGCGCTGGACCGGGTTCTGCTCAAACTGCGCCAAATGGCCCACACCTACGCCGCCTTGCCCATGCTGAGTCGCACCCACGGCCAGACCGCCAGCCCCACCACCGTGGGCAAGGAAATTGCCAACGTGGTGGTTCGGCTGCAGACCGCCTGCGACCGCATTGCGGCGGTCAAGATTTTGGCCAAGATGAACGGCGCGGTTGGCAACTACAACGCCCACCTGTCGGCCTGGCCCGACTTTGACTGGGAGGCCTTTAGCCGCCGGGTCGTGGAAACTCCCGAGCCCCTGGGCCTGGGTCTGAACTTTCAGCCCTATAGCATCCAGATAGAACCGCACGACTATATGGCCGAGCTGTTTGATGCGATCGCACGCGCCAACACCATCCTGATCGACTGGTCGCGCGACGTCTGGGGCTATGTCAGCCTGGGCTATTTCAAGCAAAAGCTCAGAGACGGCGAGGTCGGTTCGTCCACCATGCCGCACAAGGTCAACCCGATTGATTTTGAAAATGCCGAGGGCAACCTGGGCCTGGCCAATGCACTGCTGCGCCATTTGAGCGAAAAGCTGCCCATCAGCCGCTGGCAGCGCGACCTGACCGACTCCACGGTGCTGCGCAACGTCGGCGTGGCCATGGGCTATGCGACGCTGGCCTACCAGAGCCTGCTCGCCGGCCTGAACAAGCTGGAGATCAACGAAGCCGCAATCGCCAAAGACCTCGACGACTCCTGGGAAGTGCTAGCCGAACCGATCCAGACCGTCATGCGTCGCTTTGGCCTGCCGCAACCCTACGAGCAACTCAAGAAATTCACCCGTGGCGAGGCCATGACGCCCGCGCTGATGCAGGGCTTTATCGCCAACCTTGCGATCCCCGAGACCGAGAAGCAGCGCCTGCTGGCAATGACCCCCGCCAGTTACACCGGCAAGGCGGCCGAGCTGGCGCGCCGGGTCTAGCACCGCCGTATCCCGCGGCAACACCATGGCCATCAAATCCACCATCTTCAAGGCCCACCTGCAAATTGCAGATATTGACCACGGCTACTATGCCGACCATGCGCTGACGCTGGCGCGCCACCCAAGCGAAACCGACGAGCGCATGATGGTTCGCCTCGCCGCGCTGGCGCTCAATGCCTACACTCTGCAAGAGGTGTGCGGCGGTGACGGTACATTGGCCTTTGGCGCGGGTCTGTCGGACCCTGATGACCCGGACGTGTCACTGACCGACTTCACCGGACTCAAACGACTGTGGATCGAGGTCGGTCAGCCAGAAGAAAAGCCCCTGACCAAGGCCTGCCAGAAGGCCGACCAGGTACTGGTGTACTGCTTTAACCACGCGGCGGAGGTGTGGTGGAAAGGCATCGCCACCAAACTCACCCGGCTCGACCGCTTGCAGGTCTGGCGCATTCCTGCCGACAGCGCACAAGCACTTGCCAGGCTTGCCCAACGCAGCATGCAACTCCAGGCCACGGTCCAGGAGGGCGTGCTGATGCTCGGCGATGGCAGCACCCATGTGGATATTGAGGCATTGCGCTGGAAGTAATTGGCCTTGAAGGGTTTCACTTTTGGGTGACTGAGCTACGTGCCCGATTGAGCCGCTGGCAACGCGCCTGGAGTCGAAGACCTTCCTTGCAGGAAGTAGCCTGCAGCCTCAATGCGCCTACCCAGACTATGGGCTTTTTGTAGGCTGCCCACGGCCACCAGCAGCCCACTCGGGCACGTCCAACTGAGCAATCTAGGTTCAATCTAAATCCTGAGTGAGGTCGGCTGGCCAGCGCAGGTGG
>JAIPCE010000067.1 GCA_021738345.1 Rhodoferax sp.
CTCCGGCACGCAGGTCCTCGGGCAGGAGACTCAGGCTCTCCCCGGCCAAAACCTGGGTTTGCAAGGTGCGCAGTCTCAATATAAGCACTGGCGCAGGCAGGCTGACCCTGGCCAGCTGCTCGGCCATGAGCCGCTGCAGGTGCTGCATGTCCTGGGTGGGTTGTGCAGTGCGCAACACCAACTGACCCTCTGAGCCACCGTGATGGTGCGCGTCTTGGTGCAAGGCATTGGAGCGCCTGGAATCGAGCTCCCATAGCAACTCCAGCGCCAGTACGCCGCGCTGGCGAAGCCGCAGCCAGACCTGCAACTGCCCCAGCAAACGGCTGGCACCAAACAGCATTGCCGATGCAGTATCGACGCTAGCGGCCAATTCGAGCGGTGCATCAAAGACGTCTGGCACAGTGAGCCATGGATAGACCTCGGGCTGCAGGCCATAGGCACGGTCCAGGGCATCGAGCAGCGCAGCGCCAAACCGGCGTGCCAGCCCGCCACGCGGCAAGCCACGCAACTCGCCCCAGGTCTGGCACCCTAGGCGCAACAGCACGGGCAGGTGTGTACGCGCCGCCACAAGGGAATGCAAGGGCAAGGCATCTGGCGGGCATTGGGGCGACAGATTCCACAAGCGCCCCAATGCCACCAAGGCGGTGGCACCTTCTGCCAACTCAAGGTTCGCCAGTGGTTTGGGGGGATTGCCGATGCAGCTTAGCAGGGCCGTGCGGCCACCAAACAGACGTTCACTTGCAGAGACCTCCAGCACCAGAGCATCTTCGACGCGCGCTACCATCGGAGTGAACTGCAGGGCCCACCAGCCCAGGGCGGTCTGGACATCTGCCAGCGCTGCCCCCCTACTGTCTGGCTCAGGCACAGAACGTAGTGCAATCCAGTGCATGGCCAAACTCTCGAACTATTGACTCCTTTGTCGACCCGGCAAACGCATCTCGAGCGCTCCAGGCTGCAGCCAGCACACACTCCAGCGCGGACGCAGTCGCCTGCAAAAACACACTGCGCTCCATGGGTGGACCACGGCGCTTGAGCACGCGCACTTGCAATCGGTCGCTAGGCCGCTGTGTGCCGTGAGCGGCATGGAGGTTGTCAACTGCAGGTTCTATGAAAAGTCGCAGTACCGCAGGTGAGGACTCCCTGAGGGCACTCGGTGCGCGCAACACAAACAAAAGTTTGTTGAATTCTGCTGCAGCGATTTGCAGACGGCGCAACTGGGGAGCACGCACCTGTGGCAACCAGACCAGCACGGCATCCACCTCGGCACAACGCAGGGCCTGTTCGGCAGCCCAGAGGCTCTGGGCCACAACCGGGGTCTGTACCCACAGCAAGCGCCCGACCGGCAAGCCACGCCCCAGCAATGCAGGGCCAAAGGGCACATGCGGTGGCGCGACCAACACCACCCCACCCGAACCGCAGCGCACCAGTGCTGGCAACAGCAAACGCCACTCGGCATGCACCCCTGCGGGCTGCAAAATTTCGGTGAGTGCCCCGACCGGCCAACCGCCACCGGGCAACTCTGCATCGAGCGTAGCCTCGCCGCTAGCCACCACCGCCGCCAGTGGGGTAGCCAGGGTGTGGGCTAGCCAAACGTCAGGATGAACGTGGGCCAGTGCGGCAGAGTGCTTGGGACTTGACACGGCAGATGAGTGAAGGTTTGAAGTAATACTGTATTTATTTACAGTATATATCCAGCACCTCACCGGCACAAGTGCCCTTCAGGCACCAGACGCACCACCGCAATCAGGCATGCACGATGGTGTTGCCAATCTCGGGCCAGCGACGGCGAATGTAACTCCAGGACAGCAGGCCCAGCCCCATCATGGTGAGCGAGGCGGTCGCCAGCCCCACGGTGGAGTGCATCACCAGTGGTGACACCACGCCTGCTACCAGGCCATTGGCGGTCGACCCTATAAACATTTGCAGGCTCGATGCCATGCCACGGCGCTCGGGGTGCAAATCGAGCACCAGCAAGGTCACCACCGGCACCATCAGCGCCCAGCCAAAGGAAAAAATCCCCAGGGGAATCAGAGCCCAGCTCACATGCGCAGTGAACGCCACATTGGCGACCAGGTTAATGATTCCAATGACCAGCATGATGACAAAGCCGTGGCGAATTTGCTGCTTTGGCGCAATTTTTCCGGCCAGGCGTCCACTGACCATGGCACCACCCATGATCCCGCCAATGGTCAGGACAAAGCACCAAAAAAATTGCTGCGGCTCTAGTTGCAACAACTCACCCAGAAACACCGGGGCGCTCAATATGTACAAAAACATGCCATTGAAAGGCACACCACTGGCTAATGCCAACAGCAAAAACCGGGGGTCGGATCCGAGCTTCCAGTAGCCTGCCATCAGTGGCCGGGGATGAAAATGCTGCCGCTCTGAGATGTGCAGGGTTTCAGGCAACAAGCGGTAAATCGCGATCCACAAAAAGATACCCACGCCGGTCAAAAACCAGAAAATACCCTGCCAGCTCACATGCACCAGCATCCAGCCGCCAACCATCGGCGCAATGGCCGGTGCCACGCCAAAGAAAATCGTCACCTGGCTCATGACCTTCTGGGCCTGAGACGGCGCAAACATGTCGCGGATGATGGCCCGCGACACCACAATGCCGGCCCCGGTGGACAGTCCCTGCATGCCCCGAAAAAGAATCAGTTGGCCAATGCTCTGCGACATCGCACACCCGATCGATGCCAGCGTAAACGCCGCCAGACCACACAGCACCACGGGGCGGCGTCCAAAACTGTCAGAAATAGCCCCATGAAACAGGCTCATGAAGGCAAAGCCGAACAGGTAGGCGGACAAGGTTTGCTGCATTTGCACCGGAGTCGCACCGAGTGAGCCTGCAATGTCGGCAAAGGCAGGTAGATAGGTGTCGATGGAAAACGGACCCAACATACCCAGCATGGCCAGCAAAATGGCAAACGCCCACTGCGGCGCACGCCAGAGCTGGGCAGCATCCGGGTTCATGGCGCCTGCACCCCGCGTCGTCGCGCCATGTCCACACGCATTGCCTGCAGTGCAGCCGGTGCCAAAGTAGCGCGTGCCAGCGGGTAGACCAGATCTTCTTCGTGCTTGATGTGCTGAGCATACAAGTCAGCAAAATCATCCAGTGCGGCCATCTGCTGCAGATTCAGATGCAGGCTTGCTGCGTTACTCTCGTGCAGCACCAGCTCCAGCAACACGGCACGCGCAGCGGACCAGCAGGTCTCCATGGCAAGATGGTCCTGTTGAAGTTGCAAAACAAGCGCACGCACCTGGGCGCTTGCGGTCTGCAACAGTGGCGGGAACACATGGAGTTCTTCGTCCTGGTGGTGCAAAGGGGCGGCCTGGTCAAAGTAACGCATGACGTCGCGCGCGGCCGCTCTGGCATCGGAGTCGGCGCCCTTGTCTTGCACATGCTGCTGCAAACGGCGCAGGAGGTCCAGACTGCGATGCACCCGTTCGTGGCAGGCCTCCAGCATCTCGAACGGTGCCTCCAAGCCCACTGCAGGGGTGTGGTGCCCGGGCAAGGCCACACGGTTCGTAGTAACCATATCAGTCAAACTGGACGGTATCGCCCTGCGGGTCAAACGGGATAAATCCGGCCAGTTCACCCACTCTTACGGATTCGACCATGCGCTGCAACGCCTGCTCGACTGCAGCACTGGTGGGCGGCAGCCCCTCTGTGCCCGAGATGGCGGCAGCAAATACCAGGACCCAGGGCTGGGCAAACTGCTGCGCCTCCTGCACCAGTGCCGCAAAAGAGTCTAGCTCTTGCGGGCTCTTGTCGACGCACATCAGGGGCACCAGGGCGCCGCCCTGCCCTGCCGCAAATTGCGCCCTTTGCTCGTCGGTGGCATCGTCTGGGAGCTCGGTGCCGGCAAATACAAACAACAAACGCTGGGGTAGCGGCTGGTAGCGCGCAGCCTGCAACAAATCAGCAAAACTGGAAATTTCCATGGCCAAAGTCCGGTGAAAAGGGAAAAACCGTCAGCGACGGTCGGGGATTGTCAGGGTACTGACGTAATCGGCAGGGCTGGGACGCAGTCGCGCACCCTTGCGCGATTGCACCGACCCCACACTCAAAAAACACAGCGCCTGTTCGCCGGGAGTCATGCCAAACAACTGGCGCAAGCCATCCGACTTGAGCGCCTTGCCACTAGTCAGCGAAGACCCATAACCCAAAGCCGTCGCCATCAGCAGCATGTTTTGAATGGCACATCCGGCAGAGACGATGCGCTCGCCCAGGTCAATCTCGGGATCGCCGCGCTGCGCATCGACCAAGGCCAGAATCAGCAGCGGCGAACGGTAGGCTTTTTCTTGTGCCTGCGTCACTTGCTGCGGGGTGGCTTGCGCGTCACGCTCGAGCAGTGCGGCAGCAAACACGGAAGCTAGGTCAGCGCGGGCGGTTTCCGGCACGATGACAAAACGCCAGGGCAGCAGTTGCCCATGGTCGGGCGCGCTGGCGGCCGCCTCCAAAATGAGCTGCAATTGCTCAGCGTCCGGCCCCGGTGGCATGAGTCGCTTGGGCAGAATCGTTTGGCGCGACTGCAGCAGGGCGGCAGCTAGAATGGCTTGTTCGTTGTTGAGATTCACAGCCTGCACTTTAACCGGGATACGCACCCGTGGCACTCTGCCCGCCCTACAACCTGTCCGGCCCATGAAATTCATCCACACCGCCGACATTCACCTCGACAGTCCGCTCTCGGGACTTGCGGCCTACAAGGACGCCCCCGCAGAGCGGCTGCGCAATGTCACGCGCGATGCGTTCACGCGCCTGGTCGATGTGGCGATCGAGGAGTCGGTGGACTTCATGGTGATTGCCGGCGATTTGTACGACGGATCCTGGAAGGACTACAACACCGGGCACTTCTTTTGCCGCGAAATGGGGCGGCTCAGACGGGTGAATATTCCGGTCTACCTGCTGTTAGGGAACCACGATGCCGACAGCGAAATGACCAAAAAGCTGGCGCTACCCGATAACGTGCATAGCTTCGATACGCGCAAGGTCAGCAGCTTTCGCATTGAAGCGCTCAAAGTAGCATTGCATGGACGCAGCTATAAGGATGCGGCCACGCTGGAGAATCTGGCGACCACCTACCCCGCACCTGAGCCCGGCTGGCTTAATATTGGCGTGTTGCACACGGCGCTGCAGGGCTATGCAGCGCACGCCCACTATGCGCCCTGCACCTTGGCAGAACTCAACGCCAAAGGCTACGACTACTGGGCTTTGGGCCACGTTCATGAGTTTTCGGTGCTGCAACAAGACCCCTGGGTAGTTTTCCCTGGCAATCTGCAGGGACGCCATATTCGGGAAACCGGACCCAGGGGTGCCGTGCTGGTAGTCGCCGACGCAAGCGGCATCAAGTCCGTGGAACGTCTGCTGGTTGATGCACTGCGTTGGCACCTGCTGGAGGTGGATGTCAGCGCGGCCACCACGCTGAAGGATGCGGTCCGACAGGTGGGCTCGGCGTTTGAACATCTGTTGGCGCACACGCCTGAGTACCTTTTTTTGTCGGTGCGGGTGTGCCTGCAAGGTGCTTGCGCAGCGCACGGCGAGTTGTTTGGACTGGAAGCACAGTTGCGCGAAGAAATTCTGGGGCAGGCGGCCGGCCTGGGTCTGGATCGGCTGTGGGTCGAAAAAGTGCGGGTTGAGACCCGGCCGCCAGACCGCAGCGCCAGCACTGCCGCACAGTCCGAGGCCCTTGCTGACTTGGACGCATTGCTGATGAGCGCTGCAGGAGATCCCGACTTGCTGGAGGCCTTGCTGGCTGACCTGCGTCCCGTTCTGGACAAGGCTCCGCTGGAACTGATCAGGTCTTTGCCCGAACTCGAAGCCCTGCGCAATGGCCAAGTGGCAGACACCGTCAAGGCGGTAACTCCGGGCCTGCTGGCCTATCTGGCACAAGCGAACTGATTGACTATGCGCATTGCCCGACTTGACCTGCTGCGGTACGGGAAATTTACCGACCAGACCCTTGAATTTCCTCTTGCCGCGCAAGACTTTCATCTGGTGGTAGGCCCCAATGAAGCGGGCAAATCGACCCTGCGCCACGCGATTCTGGACCTGCTGTTCGAAATTGAAACCCGGTCGCGCTTCAACTTTTTGCACCCCCACAGCGATATGCGTCTGGGAGCCCGCATCGGGCACGCAGACAGCGCACTCGACTTTGTGCGAACCAAGGCCAGACAGAGGTCGCTGCAAACGCCCGCCGGGAGCGCCCTGCCGGACAATGCACTGGCGCCTTACCTTGGAACGGTCGAGCGCAGCTTTTTTGACCAGATGTTTGGCCTGGACCATACGCGCTTAGTCAAAGGTGGCCAAGAAATATTGAGCGCCTCCAATGACCTAGGACAGATTCTGTTCCAGGCAGCAGCGGGGATTGGCAACCTGGGCGCGATTCGCGAAAAGTTGGAGCAGGAAGCCGACAGCCTCTGGGGACCCAGACGGTCTGACAAGCGCGAATATTACCTCGCTGCAGCCGATCTGGAGCGGGCCGAGGCCGCCCTGAAGCACACGACCGTGCGTGCCAAAGACTGGCTCGAAGCCCGTGCGGCGGTCGACACCCTGGAGGCACAACTGCGCGAGGCGCGCAGCGTCTACGATGGGCTGGCCCTGCAGCGGGCGAAACTGGAGCGGGTACGCCGGGTTGCACCGCTACTATTCCGCGTGCAGCAGGCCGAGCAGCAATTGACCGAATTGGGTTCGGTAGTGACCCTGCCGCCTGACACTGCTGCACAACTCACGCAGGCCGAGCAAGCACTCGCAATCGGCCGCCAGTCGCTGGCCTTGTTCGAGACACAGGCCGCCGAGCTGCAAGAGAAAATTGCCGGCGCGCACCCGGATGCCGTCGTGCTGGCACGCGCCAAAGATATCGAGGCGCTGTCGGCCCAGCGCCAGCAACTGCGCAACCACACGGTCGACATTGCCAAGCGCGAAACCGAGAACCTGCAGATTTGGCAGGAGATTGAAGAAGCCTGCCGCCAACTCGGCTGGCCCGCCACAGACGAGGCATCGGCCCTGTCGCAACTGCCCGGCAGCCTGGTGCGCGCATCCATCGACAGCCTGGTTCGCCGCCACACGCCGCTCGCCCAGGCGCTGGCCAACGCCGAAGAAGCGCTGCAAAACCGACTCGACGAGCACGCGGGCATCACCGGCGAAATGGCCGCGTTGCCGGCCACCGAGATCGCCGTCACTCTGGTTGACGCACTGAGCCGCGCACGCCTGCTGGGCGATGTCGCCGCCCAGGAGAAAAAGCTTGAAACACAGGTGCGAAAACTGCAGCGCGAACTGGCGACAGTACAGACCGAACTGGGCACTGAACCGGTCAGCCTGGAACAGCTTCGAGCCGTGGTGCCTGCAACGGAGGAAGAAATTGGTGCGCTACGCAAGCGCCGCGACGATCTTGAGAAAAATGCGTCTCACACTGCCACCCGGGTACAAGAGGTGCAGTCCGAGGTCAGCGACCTGCAACTGGAGATCACACAGTACCGGGCGTCCCGGCAGCCAGTCACCCGCAGCGACGTTGAGCTGGCAAGGCGTACGCGCGACACCCACTGGACCGCCATCAAGGCCGGCTCGGTGACTTTGGGCGACGCTGCCCCCGGCTATGAGATTGCGGTTCAGCGTGCCGATGGACTTTCAGACCAGCGGCATGACAAGGCGCAGGCAGAGTCCGAGTTGCAAGCGCGCTTGGACCGGCTGCAACGGCTGCAACTGCAAGGCGCAGAGCTGGTCGCGCGCGCAACGCAATGGAGTGAGCAACTGGCGGAGTTTGACCGTGCGTGGCAGGAGACCAGCACCGCCATGCGGGCCGGCGGACTCCCCCTGCTGCAGGCCAATAGCTGGAGAAATGCGCGCGAAAAAGTGCTGCGCACAGCCCACGACCTGACTGAGGCCCAGGCCACGCAAGAGGAATTTGGCCACACGCTGGACGCAGCCAGAAGCGCGCTGGAAGGCAGTCTGGCGGTCGAGTCCGCCAAACCCGGCCATTGTCAGACCGCGCCGCCGAATCTGCCCTTGTCTGCGCTGGTGCTTGCCGCTGACGAACAGGTACAAGCCGCCACCCGGTGCCAAGCCCGGCGCAGCGCCCTGGCAGTCCAATTGCAGCGGGCAGAGGCGGCGCTGCCGGGATTGCGCCACAAGCTCGCACAGGCAAGTCAGGCGTGGGCGAACTGGCAACAGGCGTTTGTGCAGCAATTGGCAGCAGTGCATCTGCCCAGTGACTCCAGCATCGCGACCGTGGAAACCGCGCTCTTGCTGATGGAACGTATGCACCAGCTTGGGCTAAAAATGCGCGACACCCGGGTCAACCGCATCGACATGATGCGCCGCGATCTCCAGGACTTTGCGGCTGCGGCGCAAACCCTTAGCGGCGCCCTCGCCCCAGAAATGGCAGACGCGTTGGCTGAAGACATTTCACGACAACTAGAAACGCGCCTCAAACACCACAGCGCCCTGGCCGACGAACGTGCACGATGGGTGCTTGAGCGCGAAAAGGCACTGGCCCAGGTGAATGCATGCAAGGCTACGGTGGCCGAGGTCCAGGCCAGTCTGCAACCTCTGCTGCGCTTAGCCGACGTCTCGACCCACGAGGCCTTGCGCGCAGCCACCGAACGCTCCGACCGTGCCCGTACCTTGCTGCAGGCCAAAGACACGGCGCTACAGCAACTGATCGAGGCCGGAGACGGCAAGGACCATGCTGCATTGCAGGCTGAGCTGGCGCAATCTGATCTGGACGCCATCACGGCACACCTGTTGGAGACCACTCTGCGCACCGACGAAGTGGTCGCCCTGCAAAACCGCCTGAGCGCCGAACTGACCGCCGCACACACCAGCCTGGCCAGAATTGCCGGCCAGAGTGAGGCCGCCCGCGCGGAATCGCAGCGCCAGGAGGCGCTGGCACGCATGGGCAATGCGCTGGAGCGGTATATCAAGGTCTACACCGCAGCCAAACTGCTGCGCTGGTCGATTGAAAAATTCCGCGAAAGCCGCCAGGGTCCGATGCTGGAGCGCGCCAGCAGCGTGTTTGCCAGCCTCACGCAAGGCCGTTTTGCCAAACTGGTGGTCGACTACGACAGTGAGCCGCTCAGGCTGTCGGGCCAGCGTAGCAGTGGCGAACTGGTGGCCATCGAGGGCATGAGCGAGGGCACCCGCGACCAGCTCTACTTGGCGCTGCGCCTGGCCGCACTGGAGCTGCATCTGGCGCAAACACCAGCCCTACCCTTTATCGCCGACGACCTGTTCATCAACTACGACGACGGCCGCGCCAAGGCCGGCCTGCAGGCTTTGGCTGACTTGTCCCAGCGCACCCAGGTCATCTTCCTGACCCACCACACGCACATGATCCCGTTGGCGCAATCTGTCATGGGTGGGGCGCTGAACGTGGTGCATCTGGCGTAGGATAAGTAGGTTGAAGAATTCGGGATGCTCCTAGATTCAGTTGGACGTGCCCTAGTGGTCTGTTGGCGGCATGTCTGGGTCGTTGCCTGCGGCTCAATCGGGCACCTGGCGCTGTTTGCCAGCCATCACGCCCTCCAATTTTCTTCAAAGGTTTCATTGCGGTTAGCCTTTCACACACACCACTTGCTTGCGCGTGTGCAGGATTTCAGTCAAGTCGGCCTGATTGGCCATGACCTGATCGATGTCCTTGTAAGCACCCGGAATCTCGTCAATCACATCCTTGTCCTTGCGGCAGATCACTCCTTGCGTCTGCGGCACCATGTCTGCCACCGTGAATTGCTTCTCGGCGGCGGCGCGACTCATCTTGCGTCCGGCGCCGTGGGTGCTGGAACAAAAGCTCTCGGGATTACCAAGTCCGCGCACAATGAAACTGCGCGCACCCACGCCGCCTGGAACAATGCTCAGGTCGCCTTCACGGGCACGAATGGCCCCATTGCGGGTGACCCAGACGTTTTCACCTTAGTGGTGATCTTGCGCCACATTGTTATGGTGGCAGTTCACTGCTTCAGTCGTGACAGTAAATGGCGTCAGATACCGTTGCAAGGCAGCCAGCAACAGTTCCAACATCGAAGTGCGGTTTTGCATCGCGTAGTCCTGACCCCAGTGAACCGCTTTGACGTAATCGGCAAAGTGCTCAGAACCCTCTGGTAAATAGACCAGGTCACGGTCAGGCAATTGGATCGGCCAGCGCTCAATGTCCTTGCGCGCAAAGGCAATTAAGCTAAAGTTCCTCCCTAAAAAAGCCGAGTTTCCCCAATGAAACCGGCATTATTTTTGGTTCCGCGATCTGTCTACGGTTTGGGCAGCCTACAAAAAGCCCATTGTCTGGGTAGGCGAGACGACGCTACAGGCTACTGCCTGCAAGGAGGAGCAACTACACCAGGCGCGTTGCCAGCGGCTCAATCGGGTACGTAGCGCTGTCACCCAAAACGTGATGCAGTTCAAAGCCAGAAAAGTGAGCGTCCATAAAGAGTTACCATCAAAAATAAGCGGTCAACTGAGGAATCTAGGTTCAGGATAGAAAGCTCAGACATTGGCCACCTGCCGCCACAATCCGGAAGCACATGGACCAGCCAGCCGTCATCCACGAACTGACGCACGTCCCACAACGAGCGCAGGGGCCAGTGACCGAAGGAATGGCGTGCAGCGCGGCGCTTACCTGGCGGGTTTGGCAGGACGCTTGACGGTATCGCGAGGTACAAACACCTTGCCGCCATTGCCGGGCTTGGCAAAACCGATGGGCTTTCCGAACGTGGGCTTACGTGCCGCAAAGTCGCCACGCGACGCGCCTTGGTCAGCCCTGGGCGCGTAATCGCCTCTCGGTGCCGCAAAGTCACCACGTGGAGAACCTGAGTCACCGCGCGGTGACGATGAGTCTGTGCGACCAGCAAAGCGGTCGTTGAAGCCACCTTTGCGCTCGTAACTGAAGCCTTCGCGCGCCGCGCCACCAAAATCGCGTGAGTTGCTGCCAAAGTCGCGGTTGCCGCCGGCCGGCCGGCCGGCAAAGCCGCCTCGGTTGTCGCGGTCGCCAAAGCCCCCTTCACGCGGACCGGCACCAAAGCTGCGCTCGCGTGGGCGGCGATCCGCCACATGGTTACCACGACCCCCAAAGCTGGCACCAGTACCAGGACGCGCCTCGGGAAAGCGCTGCTGCGGCTCCAGGCCCGGAATCGTCTCGGACTGGAAATGCTGACGGGTAAAAGCCTCGATGTCAAAAATCTTGCGCCGGTCGCGAATTTCGGCAAAGGTCACGGCCAGTCCGTCGCGTCCGGCACGGCCGGTACGCCCGATGCGGTGCGTGTAGTCCTCAGCCTTCATCGGCAAGCCAAAATTGAAAACGTGGGTGATGGTGGGCACGTCAATGCCGCGCGCCGCCACATCGGTCGCCACCAAGATCTGGACCTGCCCCTGGCGCAAGGCCATCAAGCGACGATTGCGCAGACCTTGGCTCAAGGCACCGTGCAAGGCAACAGCATCAAAACCAGCTTGCTGCAAATCGTTGGCCAGTCCATCGCACTCGATCTGGGTGCTGGCGAAAACGATCGCCTGGTTGATGCTGGCATCGCGCAGCCAGTGGTCGAGCAGCTTGCGTTTGTGGTGCGCGTTGTCGGCCCAAAACAGCACCTGCTTGATATTGACGTGCTTTTCTTGCGGGTTGTCGATGTTCACACGCTGGGGTTCGCGCATGACGCGGGCTGCGAGCTGCTGGATGCGCGGTGCAAACGTCGCGCTGAACATCATGGTTTGCTTACGGTCAATCGTGAGCTGGTTTATTTCTGCCAAGTCGTCGGAAAATCCCAGGTCCAACATGCGGTCGGCCTCGTCCACTACCAAAAACTGTACCTGGTCGAGCTTGATTTGCATCGAACGCTGCAAGTCCAGCAGTCGACCCGGCGTAGCCACCACCAGGTTGGCATTTTGCAGCTTGGCAATTTGCAACTGGTAGGGCATGCCACCCACAATATTGGCAATGCGCAAGCCACGGCAATGCTGCACCAGATCAATCGCGTCGTGCGCCACCTGCTGCGCCAGTTCGCGCGTAGGGCACACCACCAGCGCACCAGGTGCGGGTGCCCTGAAGTTGCGCGGGTTGGTCGGGTCTTTGCGTTTGGCGCGCTTGGGCGGAGCTTCGCCCTTGGCCGCCGCAGCGGCTACCGCAGCCTCGTACTCAGCGCGCTCCTGGGTCTCCGCCTGCGCCTGTTGCTTCAAAAGGGTGTGCAATACCGGCAGCAAAAATGCCGCCGTCTTGCCGCTGCCAGTTTGGCTCGACACCATCAGGTCGATGTAGCGTGCCGCTTTTTCAGCGGTCGCTTCACCCGGCAGTGCCAGGGGAATGGTCTTCTTTTGCACGATGGTCGGTTGGGTATAGCCCAGGTCCTTGACCGCATGGATCAATTCCGTAGCCAGACCCATCTCCATAAATCCGTTGGGGACTTCAGGCATGTCGGGCACCTCTGGAATGGTGATGTGAATGCCCTGCTCGGGCGTGGACACGGCAACATCGGTCAAAGCAAAAGATTCGGCAGGCGCAAAGGCACCCGTCGCATTAAAAGCGTCAGTCATGGTTTTACTCACACGCGAGCGCCGTAGGCTGTGCGGCTGCTCCGTCAATGGTTAAAAAACATCAACCATCAAACGGAACCTGCTCTGACTCTACAAGAGTTCAATCAGCGCTTGGGGCCCAAATAGGCGGGCCCGGTGAATGAAGGGAGATGTACAAATTGCACTACGATTCGAGCGCAGCCTATGATTATGCCATGAATTCAGGGTTAACACTGATAAGAATACGCTAGGGCGGGGTGCGATTCAAAGTGATGTGGACTCTTATTCCCTCGCCCCAGCGGGGAGAGGGTTAGGGTGAGGGGCAGGGTATTTTGCATTATTGAAAGAAATCTGGAACCTGTGGCAGCCCCTCACCCCAGCCCTCTCCCCGCTGGGGCGATGGGGCAAAACCGAATCGGCGCACTCACTTTGAATCGCTCCCTGCGCTAGTCCAGGTTCAAGAAGTGCTTGCGATAGTGGGCCAACTCGTCGATGGACTCGTGCACATCGGCCAGAGCGGTGTGGTTTTGCTGCTTTTTGAAGGCCGCGTAGATTTCAGGTTTCCAACGCTTGGACAACTCCTTGAGCGTGCTCACGTCGATATTGCGGTAATGAAAAAAAGCCTCCAGACGCGGCAAATACTTCACCAGGAATCGGCGATCCTGCCCGATTGAATTGCCACACATCGGTGTTCCCTTTGCCGGCACATACTGGCGCAAAAAAGCAAGCAATAGATCTTCTGCCTGTGCCTCGGAGGTGGTCGAGGCTTTGACCTTGGCAATCAAGCCGCTCTTGCCGTGGGTCCCCTTGTTCCAGGCATCCATCTGGTCAAGCTGGGCATCGGATTGGTGAATCACCGCCACCGGGCCTTCCACTCGGGGCTCTAGATTCGGACCGGTCACGATCACTGCAATTTCGATGACCTTGTCCACTTCTGGATTCAAACCGGTCATTTCACAGTCCAGCCAAACCAGGTTATTGTCAGATTTGCCCAAAGGCTTGGGAGAGTCGTGCATGGCCTGATTGTCGCTGATGGCCTAAACTCCGGACATGACAGCATCATTTTCCAGCATCTCGACCTCCCTGATCACCAGCGTGGTTTTTGCCCTCGCCCTGATCGCCAGCGTGCTACTCAAGTTCTGGCTCGCCACAAGGCAAATTCGACACGTCGCACAGCACCGTGGCGAGGTTCCACGAGCCTTCGCCGAAAAAGTGAGCCGGGCCGCACACCAGAAAGCGGCAGATTACACCCTGGCCAAGACCCGGTTCGGACTGATAGAGCTGGCTTGGGGTGCGGCAGTGACACTGGGTTGGACGCTGCTCGGCGGTCTCTCGGTTCTCAATCTTACGCTCAATCAGTGGCTGGGACAGGGACTGATGCAGCAAGTCGGGCTGTTGGTGGCGTTTGTGCTGATCAATGGCCTGATCGATTTACCCTTCACGCTGTACCAGACCTTTGTCATCGAACAGCGTTTTGGGTTTAACCGGACCAGTGCCAAGCTGTGGCTGCAAGACTTTGCCAAGTCGACGGGTCTGGGACTCATTTTGGGGGTACCGCTGGCTACCCTGGTGCTGTGGATGATGGGTGCCACCGGCACGCTGTGGTGGCTGTGGACCTGGTGCGTCTGGATGGGCTTTAATGTACTGATGCTGCTGGTCTACCCGAGCTGGATTGCACCCCTGTTCAACAAATTTCAACCACTCGAAAACCAGGAGATAAAGGACCGGGTCGCCAAGCTCATGGCCCGCTGTGGCTTTACCTCTAACGGCTTCTTTGTAATGGACGGCAGCAGGCGCAGTGCCCATGCCAACGCCTATTTCACGGGTTTCGGCGCGTCCAAGCGCGTGGTGTTTTATGACACCTTGCTGGCCCAGCTGAGTCCGCCCGAAGTCGACGCCGTGCTGGCCCACGAACTCGGGCATTTCAAACGCCGCCATATTGTCAAAAGACTGGTCTCCATGTTCGCTATGAGTCTGCTGGGATTTTTCGCGCTCGGATGGTTGAGCCAGCAGCTCTGGTTCTTCACCGGTCTCGGGGTACTGCCAAATCTCAGCGGGCAAAACGATGCCCTGGCGCTGCTGCTCTTCATGCTGGTTTTGCCGCTGGTGGGGCCGTTTGTGGGTCCCTTTTTCACGCTGATGTCACGCCGCCATGAGTTTGAAGCAGACGCCTATGCGGTTGCGCAAACCAGTGGCAACGATCTGGCCACTGCCTTGCTCAAGCTCTACAAGGACAATGCCAGCACCCTCACGCCAGACCCCTTGTATGTCAAGTTCTACTACTCGCACCCGCCGGCCAACGAGCGACTGGGACGCATCCTCTCGGCCGGGACCTGAGCTTGTCCCACACCGCAGTGCAAAATGGACTGGTCATTGCCGGGCATGGACGTCACTTTTGGGTCGAAACCACCGACGGAAAACGCATCATTTGCCACCCGAGAGGAAAAAAAAGCCAGGCGGTGGTGGGCGACTTGGTGCTGTGGCAAGCCAGCGAGGACGAAGGCACGATCGAAAAAGTGTTGCCACGCCGCAATCTTTTCTATCGCCAGGACGACGTCCGCACCAAGTCTTTTGCGGCCAATCTGGACCAGGTTCTGATACTGATTGCAGCGGAGCCCGAGTTCTCGGAAAGTCAGTTGACACGCGCCCTGATTGCCGCCGAGGCGCAGCGCATAACCCCGATCATTGCGCTGAACAAACGTGACCTGACGACTCCGTTCGAGCGCGCCTGGCAACGGCTGGGGGTATACCGGGACATGGGCTACCAGCTCATTGCTCTGGCACTCAAGCCCCGGTCTGGTCCACCAACCCTTGAGGATGACCCGGTGCTTGACCGCCTGCTCGCCGGCAAGACAACGCTGGTTTTAGGGCCGTCCGGGGCGGGTAAAAGTACGCTGATCAATCGGCTCATTCCAGATGCACGAGTGCTGACCAACGCCATCTCCACCGCACTCAACGCGGGCAAGCACACGACGACCAGCACCACACTGTACTGGGTTGATGCGGAAAAAACCACCGCAGTCATCGACTCCCCGGGTTTTCAGGAGTTTGGACTCCAGCATATCGATCCCATGCACTTGGCGAGTTTGATGCCCGACATCGGCGCGCACCTGGCGAGCTGCAAGTTTTACAACTGCACGCATTTGCATGAGCCCGGCTGCGGTGTGATTGCCGCACTGAAAGCCGGTCCTGCAGCGCACGGCATCAGCAGTGCTCGGTACAAGATATACAGTGAATTATTTGCCGAACTGTCCCAAAGTCGCTACTAAACACTTGAATTCGCTGCCTTCAGGCCCCGGACGCGTGGTTTAACCCAGCAAGCGTGCCAATGACAACAGGGCCAGCAGCACCATCCACATCACCACAGAGCGCCACAGGAGGCCAACCACCGCCCGCAGGTGTACCGGCTGGGGCGTCTGACCAGCGCAGTTCTGCTCTTGCGGCCCGAGCTTGACATTGACAGCGCCCGCCGTCGATGCCAGCACCACGCCGTCATTGTCCTGCGGAAAGCTGGCCTCGTGCTGGCGCCAGTTGTCCACAGCCTCCTCAAAGCTGCCGACAAACGCAAAGCCCAGTGCTGTGATGCGCGCAGGCAACCAATCCATTTTTGCCCACGCCGATGTCGCCAAAACCTGCAATTCACCGCTGGCGCTGGGGTGGTCAGGCTTGCTTGCCCGACTGACCCATCGGGACAGATATTCTGACATCCGGTAGACCACGGCACCGGCTGGACCCAGGCCCAGGGCGGTCAGCAGCGAATACCAGGCAAAGACCCCGAACACATGGCGATGCGCACTCAGTACCGAATACTCAATGACATGGCGCACGACTTCACTGCGCGGCAATTCACTGGCATCGATGCGCATCCAACGCGCAAGCAACTGTCGCGCCAAAGGCTCGTCGCCTGCGTTGAGCGCATCCCGAATCTCGGTAAAATGGTGGCTAAACTGTCGAAAGCCCAAGGTGGAATACAACACCGCAATATTCCAGACCACTGCGGCTGCCCAACCCACCGACCACACCAGCAACCAGTGCACTGCCGTGGCAAGGACACCGGGTAGCAGGACGGCAAGACCCCAGGCCAGCCAGGCGTGGACGGACTGGCCCGCATCAAAATTGCGGTTGACCCAGCGCACCCAGGTCCGCGCGGTGTTGTGGACCGGATTCAATTCCGCCAGGGGACGGGCCTGCTCCAGTAGCAACGCAAACAAAATCGAGATAAACGTCATGCGGCAATGATAACGACCCTGGCCACCGGATATTTGCCGGCACGGGTCCTTTCAAACGACCAGAAAACGGTACAGATTGCGCAACATCGCGGCGGTTGCACCCCAGACGAAGCGCTCCACGCCCTGCTCACGGTAGGGCATGGACAGCCATTCGCGCCTGGCACCTTGCCACTCATAGGCATGGCGTCGGTGGTTTGCCGGGTCCATCAGGAAATCGAGTGGCACCTCGAACACATCCGCCACTTCAAAGTCGTTCGCGGAAATCGTGAAATCCTGGTGCACCAGTGCTACCACGGGCGTAACCAGATACGCACTTCCGGTCGCGTAAATGGGCAAGCTGCCAATCACCTCGACATGCCTCGCGTCAAGACCGATTTCCTCGTGCGCTTCCCGCAGGGCTGTGGCGACCGGATCGGCGTCTTCCGGGTCTGCCTTACCACCGGGAAAGGCAATTTGCCCCGAATGGCTGGACAAGTGCTGTGTTCGCTGGGTCAGAAGCACCGTCATACGTTCACGCTGTACCAGTGGAACCAGCACTGACGCATGTACGGGAGGGCGCTCAGTAAATTTGGGTTCTGTCGAGTACTCCGGACTCCATGGCGGGGGCGCCGCAAATCGCTGCGCCAATGCCTGAGGCCGTAGCAGATCCGCTGCAACCTTGGGTAAATGCGCATCGACACCAATGACAGGTACCCGATGCGGATCAAAATTGGGCGGCCTGGACATAAAAAAGCCGCCTCAGGCTTTCGCTGGAGCGGCTTGGTAAGATCCGGGCTTGAATATCAAGCGGATGCGGTCTTCTTGGCGGGCAATTTTTCTTTGATACGCGCCGATTTACCACTGCGGTCGCGCAGGTAGTAGAGCTTGGCACGACGGACATCACCGCGGCGCTTGACTTCGATACCGGCAATCAGAGGACTGTAGGTCTGGAACGTACGTTCCACGCCTTCACCACTGGAGATTTTGCGCACGATAAAACCACTGTTAAGGCCCCGGTTGCGCTTGGCAATCACGACGCCTTCGTAGGCCTGCACGCGCTTACGGTTGCCTTCAACCACATTGACGCTGACAATGACCGTGTCACCAGGGGCAAATTCGGGGATATTTTTCCCCAGACGAGCAATTTCTTCTTGCTCAAGAGTTTGGATCAGATTCATGGTTTTGATAGTGATCTTGGACGCGCTGATGCCGGAATTGGCATCGATCAAGCCGCAAATGCAATTGGCCGCTTTGCCGTGCAGAGGATCGGTAAGCCCACGATTATAGCAAGCCCTTTTCGGGCATTTGCAATGCCGCCGCGTCCGGGTACGATTCAAAGTGAGTGCGCCTCACTATTTCCCTCACCAATGTGAGAGACACTTACTTTGAATCCCACCCCTCGTCCTGCGCACCAAGCCGCCCGGCATCGCGGGCTTGCTCCAACACATCGGGGCGACACTCGGCCGTGGTCCGAATACTTTGGGACCGGCGCCACCGCGCGATCTGTGCGTGGTTACCCGACAGCAATACCGCTGGTACTTTGACTCCCGACCACTCTTCTGGCCGGGTGTAATGCGGGCAATCCAGCAAACCATCCAAGGCCGGGTTGAAGCTGTCGAAATGGTGGCTGTCGGCATCGGCAAGCACCCCGGGCTGCAGTCGCGCTACGGCATCGAGCAACGCCAGGGCCGCGACTTCACCACCCGACACCACAAAATCCCCCAAACTGATTTGCACATCGACGTGGCGGTCTATAAATCGCTGGTCTATGCCTTCATAACGGCCGCACAGCAAAATGGCACCCGCACTGGTGGCCCAACCTTGCACCGCTGCATGGTCTAGCCGTGCGCCGATGGGGGAGAACAAGACCAGCGGCGCTGTGTCATTGCGCTCAGAACGAATATGGGCAAGGGCCTGCGACAAGGGCTCAGCCATCATGACCATGCCTGGACCCCCTCCAAAGGGCCGATCGTCCACGCGCCTGTAATTGCCACTCGCAAACGCCCTCGGATTGGTGAAATGCACGTCCACCAAACCGGAGTCAAAGGCGCGTCGGGTGACCCCCAGGGTGAGAAACGGGGTAAACAGCTCAGGGAACAACGTGACGATATCGAAGCGCATGCGCGGGCGCCATCAATAGTCGGTCTGCCAGTCGACCCGTATCTCGCGTGAAGCCAGGTCCACATCGTCCACATACACCGCGACAAACGGAATCATGCGATCCTGTAACTTGCCGTCTTGCAGGTACTCGATCACCAGCACCGTCTGTGGGCCGGTCGAGAGCAACTCCCGCACCACACCGAGCGCCAAGCCTTGGCGATTCACCACGTTCAGACCGATCAGGTCGACCCAGTAGTACTCGTCGCTGGCTGCGGTGGGAAAGTTGGACCGGGCTATGAAAATACGCGCGCCGCGCAAGGCCTCTGCCCCCGACCTATCAGCCACGTCGTGCGCGCAGGCGACCAGGGAGTCCGAGTGTTCCCTGGCCTCTTTGATCGCGAGTTTTAAAGTTCCAGTGAATGTCTTCGTACCAACTTCTGTCGGCTGCAAAAACCAACGTTTGGACGAAAAAAGCGCCTCTGGATGGGCGCTATAGGGTAAGACCTTGAACCAGCCTTTGATGCCCCAGGCATCTGCAATACGGCCCACCTCGACAGCATCCGACGGCAATTCAGCGGATTCGAGTGCGAGGGTCGCCATGGCCTTGGGGATCAGAGGACTGCGCACGGACCGCATGGTGCGATCCGGTGCTCCGGGCCATTAAACGGCGGCTTTTTTGGCAGCTTGCTGAATCAGACGCTCGACGGTGGGCGAAGCCTGCGCACCGACGCCTTGCCAGTAAGTCAAGCGATCCTGTGCAATACGGATGCTTTCTTCATTGGCAGTGGCAATCGGGTTGTAAAAACCGATACGCTCGATGAAACGACCATCCCGGCGTGTACGCTTGTCAGCGACAACAATATTGAAAAACGGGCGAGCTTTTGCACCGCCACGGGCGAGTCGAATGACGACCATGATTTATCCTTTGGGTGGTAGAAATTAATTTCAACCAAGAAATGCAGAGTTGAGACACGCAACTGACCACCCGGCCAGTGACACTCTGAATAGCCCTCGATTATAACGTTTTCCACCATGACCATCCTACGCACCAGTTCAAGCCCCGACATTCCCGCCGTGACGGCCATTTACACCCACCATGTCTTGTATGGGACAGGCACCTTTGAAGTCACGCCACCGACCGAACAGGAAATGGCGGCGCGCCGGGACGATGTGCTGTCCAAGGGCTTGCCTTACCTGGTCCTTGAGGAAGCCGGGGCTGTCACAGGCTTCGCCTACTGCAACTGGTTCAAGCCGCGACCAGCGTACCGATATTCTGCCGAGGACTCGATTTATTTGGCGCCTTCGGCACACGGGCGCGGCCTGGGACGGCTCCTGCTGGTTGAGCTCATGGCGCAGGCGGAACGTGCAGGCGTTAGAAAATTGATTGCCGTCATTGGTGACTCCGCCAACCACGGGTCGATTGGTGTGCACCGCGCCTGCGGCTTTGAGCATGTCGGCACCCTGACCCACTGCGGCTGGAAATTTGACCGCTGGTTGGATGTGGTCATGATGGACCGCGCAATTGGCATGGGAAGCAGCACGCCACCGGCACTGCAGGCGGCATGAGAAGACCCATGAAAAATAAAACCTTGGCGACCTGGATCACCTTAGTGGGCGGGCCCCTCGGGCTGCACCGCTTTTACCTCTTTGGCGCATCAGACTGGCTAGGGCGTTTGCTACCCATCGGGACCGTGTTGGGCCTTTACGGTGTGTTTCGGGCACAAGGTTTTGGCATGGACGATGCTGCCAGTGCCGTGCTGATTCCCTTGTTGGGATTCATCGTGTCGGGCTGTGCCTTGAACGCGATTGTGTTTGGTCTGATGAACCCGGAAAAATGGAATGCCTCGTTCAACCCTCAAACCGCAACCCTGGCGCTCGCAGGACAAACCAACTGGCTCACCGTAGTGGCGGTCGTGGCGTCCCTGATGCTGGGCACGACCGCCTTGTTAGCTAGCCTGGCATTTGGTTTTCAGCGCTATTTTGAGTTCCAAGCCGACGATTCGCTCGATGCACCGATGGCCGAACCACCTAAAAAATCTGCAGACTGACCCAATAAGCGCTGGCCGCCACAAAGGCGCTTGCCGGAATGGTGAAAATCCAGGCCCACACAATATTGCCGGCGACACCCCAGCGCACCGCGCTCGCACGCTGGGTCGAACCCACGCCCACAATCGCACCTGTAATCGTATGGGTGGTTGAC
>JAIPCE010000068.1 GCA_021738345.1 Rhodoferax sp.
GGGTGACGAGGGTAGGCCCCCTGGAACCTTGTAGCCTTTGGCCTCCCAGGGGTGCTGTGCCGAAGGGTGGGTGGCAATCCAGGCCAGAGCACGCTCGCGCATCTCCGTCGCGGCGTTTTCTCCGGGCGGCACCAGGTCATGGACCAATCCAAGCCCCTTGGCGTCTGCGGGCGAAAAAGTCTTGCCCTCGAACAGGTAGGGCTGCGCACCCATCAAGCCGAGGTGGCGGGTCATCTTGGTCACGCCGCTCGCACCCGGCAGCAGGCCCAGCGTCACTTCTGGCAGGCCAAACTGGATTCTGCGGTCGTCGATGGCGATGCGGTGGTGGCCTAACAGTGCCACCTCCCAGCCGCCGCCCAGCGCGGTGCCATTGAGCAGACTTACCACTGGTTTGCCAAGGGTCTCCAAAGTACGAAAGCTCCTTTTCAGGCGCTCGATTTCGGCATAGACCCGGGTCGCGTCAGTCGGCGCGAGACGCATCGTGGCCTTGAGGTCGGCACCGGCAAAAAAAGTGGACTTGGCAGAGGCCAATAGCATGCCCTTGATCGCATCCTTGTCCGCGAGCAGTTGGGTTGCGAGCGCCTCCATGTCGTCCTGCCATTGCAGGCACATGGTGTTGACCGGGGAGTTGGGCTCGTCAAAGGTGATCGTGGCGATGCCGTCGGTGAGGGTGTAGGTGATGGTTTTCATGGCGGGTTCGCGGTTGGGGTGGGGAGTGTTCACAGTCTTTCCACAATGGTGGCGATGCCCATACCTCCGCCCACGCACAGAGTGGCCAGGCCGTAGCGCAGCTTGCGCCGGTGCAGCTCGTCAATCAGGGTGCCAAAAATCATGGCACCCGTGGCACCCAGCGGATGGCCCATCGCAATCGCACCGCCGTTGACATTGACTTTTTCGTGCGGTACCTGCATTTCCTTCATGAAGCGCATCACAACCGCTGCAAAGGCTTCGTTGACTTCAAACAGATCAATGTCGTTTACCGTCAATCCCGCCTTGGCCAGCGCCTTGCGCGTGGCGGGCATCGGACCTGTCAGCATGATGGTGGGGTCGGCACCGCTGAGCGCCGTGGCGACAATGCGTGCTCGGGGCGTAAGCTTGTGGGTCTTGGCTGCGGCCTCCGAGCCAATCAGCACGGCTGCAGCACCGTCCACAATGCCCGAAGAATTGCCAGCGTGGTGTACATGAAAAATACGCTCAACTTGCGGGTAGCGTGTCAGTGCCACCTGGTCAAAGCCCATGCTGCCCATTTGCTCAAACGCGGGTTTGAGGCCGGCCAAACCTTCTAGCGTGGTGCCGGGCTTGATGAACTCGTCCTTGCCAAGTATGACCTGTCCCAAAAAGTCCTTCACCGGCATGACCGAGCGGTCAAAGTAGCCAGCGGCCTGGGCCGCACTGGCGCGCTTTTGCGACTCCAATGCAAAGGCGTCGACGTCGGCGCGGCTAAAGCCCTCCAGGGTGGCGATCAAGTCGGCACCTATGCCCTGGGGCACAAAGGCGGTCTGCGAATTGGTCTCGGGGTCCATGGCCCAGGCACCCCCGTCCGAGCCAATCGGTACCCGGCTCATGCTCTCGACGCCACCGGCCACCACCAGGTCTTCCCAGCCGGATCGTACCTTTTGCGCCGCAAGATTGACGGCCTCCAGGCCAGAGGCACAAAACCGATTGATCTGCACACCGGCACACTGAAAATCCCAACCCGCCTTGAGCGCTGCCACCTTGGGCAGCACCGCACCCTGGTCCCCAACCGGCGAGACCACGCCCATCACCACATCGTCGACCAGCGCGGTGTCAAACTGGTGGCGCTGCTGCAGGTCGGTGAGCAAACCCGCAAGCAGGGTCACAGGTTTGACTTCGTAGAGGCTGCCGTCTTTCTTGCCTTTGCCGCGCGGGGTGCGCAGGGCATCAAATACAAATGCTTCGGTCATGGAAACTCCAGGGAGGGATGAAGGTCTAGGTTCAGAAAAATTCTAAGTGTCGTAACGACTCATCGCTGAACACCATTCGGGCTGAGCCTGTCGAGGCCTTGACCATGTGCAACAAGCACTTCGACTGTTCGACAAGCTCACAGTGCGAACGGGATCATTGAATTCAGTGCGAACGGGGTCATTGACTTTCACTAGCACCTGAGTCGTTACTATTTTTCGAGTATATTGCTTTTCACCAAGCAATTGCTTTGTAAAAATCTTAACACTTGCGAAAACACCATGATTGAAAGAACCCTTTTCAGCCCCGACCACAGCACGTTCCGCGATAGCTTTCGCAAGTTCATCGACAAGGAAATCGTACCGTTCCATGCGGATTGGGAAGAGCAAGGTTACGTGGCACGCGAAGTCTGGAACAAGGCCGGCGAAAATGGGTTTTTGTGCATGAGCATGCCCGAGGAATACGGTGGATCAGATGCCGACAAATTGTTCTCGGTGATCCAGTTCGAGGAATTGGCACGGGCTGGCGTAAGCGGTATTGGCTACAGCCTGCACAGCGAAATTGTGGCGCCCTACATCCTGCATTACGGCACGCCCGAGCAAAAAGCGAGAATCCTGCCCAAACTCGCGACCGGCGAGTGGATAGGTGCCATCGCCATGAGCGAGCCGGCCGCCGGTTCCGACCTTCAAGGCATCCAATCGACGGCGCTGGAACAGCCCGACGGCAGCTACCTGCTCAACGGCAGCAAGACCTTTATCACCAACGGATGGCATGCGGATTTGGTCATTGTGGTGGCCAAGACCAACCCCGCAGCAGGCGGCAAGGGTACCAGCTTGGTGCTGGTCGAACGCGGCATGCCCGGATTTTCGGTTGGCAAGCGTCTCAAGAAGTTGGGTTTGCGGGCGCAGGATACTTCAGAGCTGTTTTTTGACAATGTACGCCTCCCGGCGGAGAATTTGCTGGGTGGCAAGGCGCATGAGAACAGAGGCTTCATTTGCCTGATGGAGCAACTCCCCTGGGAGCGCTTGCAAATTGCCGTCAGCGCGGTGGCAGGCGCGCAGGCCGCCATCGACTGGACCGTCGACTATGTCAAGCAGCGCAAGGTCTTTGGCCAGCCCGTGGCGACGTTCCAAAACACCCGTTTCACCCTGGCCGAGCTACAAACCGAAGCGCAGGTGGCACAGGTATTTGTCGACAAGTGCTGTGAGCTGATTTGCCAGGGCAAGCTCGACACCGCGACCGCAAGCATGGCCAAGTACTGGACCACGGACCTGCAATGCAAGGTGATGGACGAGTGCGTGCAACTTTTTGGTGGTTACGGCTATATGTGGGAATACCCGATCACGCGGGGCTTTGCCGACGCGCGCGTGGCGCGCATTTACGGCGGCACCAACGAAATCATGAAAGAGGTCATCACCCGCGCCATGGGGCTGGGCGGCAAATAGCGCTTAGGCCTGCCACCCGGCTCCAATCCCAGGGTGCCCGCCACCAACGCAGTGCAATAGGGGTCAGAGCCTCATCGCACCACCTTAAGCCGCTAACGTTGCTCGGTGGACAGTTCTTCAGCCTCCACCAACGCAGCCCAATAGGGGTCAGAGCCCGTGGACTTGGGGTTTTGCCATTTCGTTGAGATGCAGAGCGCTCCGTCCAGACCATCGTCCTGAATCGGAATCCGACCCCCATTGCACCGCTCCCGGCACACCACCACTCAGCACTCAGCATCCAATGATCGCGCTCAAAACGTTTGCCCCTACCCGCCCATGGAGGAATGACAGTGGTGCCTGAGGACAAATTTGCCCCGTTCCGAATCCCTTAGGCGCTGGCAAGAAGCCCCGCAGTACCGTTTGGCTCGGCGGGCTCAGGGTTCACTCGGGTCGCGGGAGCTTGCAGCTCGCCGATAGTTGCGCGCGCAAACGCAGAGAACAGGTCCTTCAGCCGGGTGAGCATATTGGGATCGGTCAAGGCCATGCTGCCTGTATCACTGAGAGTCGTCAGTGGGGGTTGCGCTGCTGCCTGAGCGCCTAGCCCGCTGTCGATACGCGTGCTTGCTTCAGGGCTTAGCTTCGAGACACTCTCGTACACGGCACTGGCGCGAAGCATCTCGCGGCTTTGCAGATCCAGGGTAAACGCGCTCAAGGTGTTGCCTTGAAAGCTCAGCGCCGCAGACGCCGTGTTTGCGGATTCCATATCACCCGCAAAGAAGTCCTCGGCCACGCCGTTGACCTGTAGCAGCAGGTCTTCGATGGCCTGGGTTTCCTCGGCGTTGAGCTCGCCCTGCACGCGCAATTTGGCATCCAGCAGGTTGGTGCTACTGGTGGAGAACTCGGCACGGCTCTGACGTGCCGAGCCCATGGTTCGCACCGACGTACTGGATACGGCACTTTGCGTCAGGGAAATTGTTGCTGTATCGCCCTGCGCAGTCTGGATCGTCAGATCGAAACTCTCTTCGCGTTGCTGACGCGTCACCACGGTGCCGCGCTGGTTGTACAGGCCTTCACCCGCTGGATTTGCGCGATTCCCGATCGACACCCGGTTGCCTGTGTTGTCGTCGGTGCTCGCAACGTTGGGCATGGCACTCTCTGCCTTCGCGACCGCCACGACCGGTTGCACTGGCCTGAAGCGGTGCACGCTCTGGGACGCAAAAGGGGTGAAGGCGATCTGCATGATGCTACTTTCCTGGCTGTTCTGGTTCGATGCCATGCGATGTCGAACACCATCGCATGGCGCACTCTCTATATCGGCGCGCAGGGTGGCTTTCTTGAACGTGGTGTGCGGACCTGGTCTTGTGTCTGCGAGCACTGCGCGTTCGGGAGGTAAATAAATGTAAAATGGGAAAAAATCCCAAAAAATGTCTGTTTTCCTGCTACATTCGTTTCCATGTTGTTGCGCTCTGCAACAGCGTGAACAGCATCGTTTTGGTGCACACATTTCGCAGCGTGCTGCAAGGAGTTTTTATGGCTAAGTCTCATCACGGGTTGGTTTCAAAGTCGGCGGCAACGGGTGTTGCTGCGGTTGGCAAGCCCATGGCGGTCAAGGGGTTAGGTCATGTTGAGGGCGGTGCGGCGCATGGCCCAGCGGGTGGCGGGCATGGCCCGGCGTCCCTGGGTGATGTGTTTGGTTTCACCCTTGCGGGTGGGGCCGTCACCGCAGCCAGCTTCACTTTGCCATCCGGCACGGCAGTCAATATGCCTCTGAACACCGGGGTGGCCTACAGCGTGGTGGGCGCGGATGTGCTGGCCACGCGCAGCACCACGGACGCCACCCATTTGGTGCGGTATAGCGATACCGACGCCGATGGTCTGTACGAAGTGATTGCCTCCTCCACCGTTTTCAAAGCTGCGCCCCAGGTCAATGCCCTGGGCTTGCCGGCCCGTGAGATGCTGTCGGTCACCCAGCAGGCCGGGGTGGTCACGGGCGTGAGCCAGACGCGCGGTGACGGCTCGCAAAAGGTTCTGCTATCGGCGACCGTGGTGCCAACCGAAACAAGCTGGTCCCTCAGCAACGGCCTGCTGGTCGAGACCCAAACCCGCAGCAACGGTCAGGTGCACTACGAAATTTTCCGTGACGGCAATGCCGATGGCCAATTCACCGAAGTCGCATCCGGCACCGGCGCCATGATCGATCTGGTCGGACTGATTGCGCAAACCGACGCGTTTGCCACCTTCTTATAGGCGATCAGTCGCGCTAAAACAGGCCCACGATCCGGCCGTCGACCCAGTCAATGTGGTTGGCGGCGGGCACTTTTGGCAGGCCCGGCATGGTCATGATGTCGCCGCAGACCATGACGACAAATTCTGCGCCTGCCGCCAGGCGCACTTCTCGAACGTCTAGTGTGTGCTGATCGGGTGCGCCCAGCATTTGGGCGTTGGTGGAGAAAGAGTAGGGGGTTTTGGCGATGCACACCGGGTAATGGCCGTAGCCCTCTGCCTGCAGTCTGTCAATCTCGGCGCGCACCTTGGGGCTGGCGGTGACCTGTTTGGCGCGATAGACCTTGCTAGCGATCTGGTTTACCTTGTCCCACAGGGTGTCGTGGTCGGCGTAGGCAAATTGCAGCGTGGAAGGACGATCGCATAAGGCACAGACCGCCTCGGCCAAGGCAAGTGCGCCTTTGCCGCCCTCGGCCCAATGGGTGGTTTGCACCACCTGCACGCGGCGTTGCGCCATGTGCGCAGTGATCAGGGCAGTTTCTGCGTCGGTGTCAGCGTTGAAATGGTTGATGGCGACAACGCAGGGAATACCAAAGACATTTTGCACATTGTCAACATGACGTTCCAGGTTGACGATACCAGCTTCCAGCGCCGCCAGGTTTTCCTGGGCAAGAGTTTTTAACGCAGCTCCGCCCTGGTATTTGAGGGAGCGCAAGCTTGCCACCACCACGGCAGCACTGGGGCGTAGGCCACTCTTGCGGCACTTGATATCCACAAATTTTTCGGCCCCAAGGTCGGCACCAAAACCGGCCTCGGTCACCACGTAGTCGGCCAGCTTTAGGCCGGCCCGGGTGGCAATGAGCGAGTTGCAGCCATGCGCGATGTTGGCAAACGGGCCGCCATGGATCAGCGCCGGGTTGTTCTCCAGGGTTTGCACCAGATTGGGTGCCAGCGCCTTGCTCAACAACACCGCCATGGCACCGTCGGCCTGCAGGTCGCGGGCCGTCACAGGTTTTTGGTCATGGGTGCTGGCCACCACAATGTTACCCAGGCGATTTTTCAGGTCCTCGAGCGATTCGGCAAGACAAAAAATAGCCATGACTTCGGATGCCACCACGATGTCAAAGCCATCCTGCCGGGCAAAGCCGTTGACCGGTCCACCCAGCCCCACCACGATCTCGCGCAGCGCACGGTCATTCATGTCCATCACGCGCTTCCAGGTGATACGCCGAACATCGATGCCCAGCGCATTGCCATGGTGCACATGGTTGTCCAACAACGCTGCCAGCAAATTGTTGGCCAGCGCGATGGCCGAAAAATCTCCGGTGAAATGCAGATTGATGTCCTCCATCGGGACCACCTGCGCATAGCCCCCTCCTGCAGCGCCCCCCTTCATGCCAAACACCGGACCCAGCGAAGGCTCGCGCAGACAGATGATGGCTCTCTTGCCAATTTGCCGCAGCCCGTCGCCTAGGCCCACCACGGTCGTTGTCTTTCCCTCGCCCGCAGGCGTCGGGCTCATGGCCGTTACCAAAATCAGTTTTCCGTCGGGGCGGTCGCGCAATGTGTGCAGGTAGTCCAGCGAAATCTTGGCCTTGTAGTGGCCGTAGGGTTCGAGGTGCTCGTCGGCAATTCCGAGGCGATCGTGAGCAAGCTGCGCAATGCGCTGCATGCGCGTACTCTGGGCAATGTCGATGTCAGGCGGGACGGGGGGCATGGTCGGTGTGGACACGAAAGAGTGCAGGGCGGGTATCAAGCGGGTGGCAGCCAAGCGGGCGCAGGCTGGGCAGCACTCGGCCCGAGCAAGGCATCGATTTGCGCGTCCTTGTTGCGCCAAAGTTGTTGCACCCATTGAGCAAAGGCCTCCCGAAAGGCTGGGTCTTGTGCGTAGTCCCCGTCAAGCAAGGGCTTAGGAATGGGCAGCAGACGCACGCGCACCACCACCCGGCGCAGCTTACCCCGCAGAAAATCGGAAAATGTGGGCGCTCCGTCGGGATAGACAATCGTCACATCAAGGATGGCTCTGAATTTGTCGCCCATGGCATTGAGCGCCAGGGCCATGCCGCCCGCCTTGGGCTTGAGTAAATGGCGGTAGGGCGATTGCTGTCTGGCGTGCTTGGCCTTGGTAAAGCGGGTGCCTTCCAGAAAGTTCATCACGCTGGTCGGAATCAGGGCAAATTTTTCGCAGGCCTTGCGCGTGGTTGCCTGGTCTTTGCCGCGCATTTCCGGGTGCTTCTTGAGATACTCCTCTGTGTGCCGGCGCATGAACGGAAAATCCAGCGCCCACCAAGCCAGTCCCATGACCGGCACCCAGATCAATTGCTGTTTGATAAAGAATTTGAGCAAGGGAATACGGCGATTGAGCAAATGCTGCAAGACCAGAATGTCAACCCAGCTCTGGTGGTTGCTGTTGACCAGGTACCAACTTTTCGGGTCCAGCCCTGCAATTCCCTCGACATCCCAGGTCGTGCGCTGGGTCAGGTTCATCCAGCCGCTGTTGCCGGAAATCCAGGTCTCGGCAATAAACAGCAGCACCGGGTCGATCGCCAGACGCACGCGCTTGAAGGGCAAGACGAACTTGAACGACGCAAACACCAACAGGATGGGAACCCAGAACAGGGCATTGAGCACCATTAGCAGTGATGCAATGGCAAATAGCAGGGGGCCGGGCAGGAAGTGGAGCATGGCGCTAAGAATCAGCCTTCACCGTAGAAACAAAGGGTATTTCTACCCTTGGTCTTGGCGCTGTACATCGCTTGATCGGCCTGTCGCAAGACTTCTGCGGGGGTGTGGGCCTGGCCTTCAAACAGCGTCGCACCAATGCTGGGGGTCAGTTGGTGGCGATGGTCGCCGAGGGTGTAGCCCTGGCCCAGGCTGGCCAAAATCTTGCGACCTACGGTGGCGGCATGGTCGCGCGCCTCGGCGCGCACGGCGCTGAGGTCTTGCACCAGGACCACAAATTCGTCGCCGCCCAACCGAGCGACGGTGTCGATACCGCGCACACTGTTTTGCAGGCGCTGCGCCACTTCGGCCAGCAACTGGTCACCGATGTCGTGTCCAAAGGTATCGTTAAGTTCTTTGAAGTGGTCCAGGTCCACGAACAGCAGCGCACCCAGCATTTTGTTGCGCTGGCTCGCCGTCATGGCGGTTTGCAGCCGGTCGGACAACAGGCGCCGGTTGGGCAAATTGGTCAGGCTGTCATGAAAAGCCAGATGCAAGATTGCTTCTTCTGCGGCTTTGCGTTTGGTGATATTGCGCGCAATGGCAATCAGCCGAATTTCGGCACCCGGTGCGGTGGGTTTGCGCACGACTGACAGCTCATACCAGCGCCGTCCAGCGGGCAAGGAGAGCGTGTAGGTTTTGCCAAACGACTGCCCCGTGGTGAGTGCCTCGTGAATCGCTTCAAGGCAGGTGTGTGCCGCGTCCTTGGGCAAGACTTCGTCAATATGGTGACCGATCTGCAGCGCCACCGGCATGACCAAGTCGCTGGGGTCGTGGCTATGCACGGAGCGGTAATAACCCTCTGCGCTGCACTCCAGCACCATGTCGGGCAAGGCCTTGAGCGTAGCCTCAAGTTCGGCCTGTGTGGAATACAGCAGCGCTTCGGTCATTTTGCGCTGGTGGATGTCGCGCGCCACGCCCACCACACCGGTGATTCTTGCGTCTTCATCGCGCATCGGTGTCTTGATGATTTCATAAAGTTTGCCGGGCGGATAGTGCGGGCCCAACATGGGTTCTTCGGTGACCACGGGGCTGCCGGTTTGCAAGGCAAGGCGGTCGTTGTTCAGAATATGGGCCACTTCGCTGGGGTCGACCCAGTCAATGTCACGGGTCCCTATCACCGCCTCCGGCTTGGCGCCCAGTCCCGAGGCAAACGCTTCGTTGCAGCTCAGGTAGACGCCGTCGAGGTCTTTCAGCCACACCCGGTCGGGAATTGTCTGCAGCAGGTTGTGCAAGAGTTCGCCGCTCTTTTGCAGGGCGATGACCGTGTTACGTTCTTCAGTAATGTCCTCTATGGTGCCTTCGTAATATAGTGACTGCCCCTGCGCGTCGCGCACCAGATGGGCGTGTTCGCGCACCCACATACGTTCGCTGGTGCGCAGCCGATACATCTCTGACACAAAGTCCGAAATCTGACCTTGCGCTTCCAGAATAGCCCGAAATTCTGCGCGCCGCTCGGGCACGACATAGGAGTCGCGGGCGATTTCCTTGTCGTCCGAAAAGCACTCGGCTTCGCTGGCGTAGCCATTGAGTCTGAGTAGTGCAGCATTGAGCCGCAGAATTTTTCCCTCTGGGCTGGATCGATAGGCCCCGATGGGCAGCAGGTCAAACAGGGTAGATACGTCTTGCAGTGACAAATCAGAACTCCTCAAGTGCAGGCCACTCAGTGTAAGGGATGCGCAAACAGCGGAGGTGCCGTTTGATGCACCTCTTGCGCAGCAGACCGGTGTAAGCAGGTGAGCGGGTAAGCCGTGGTTCAGAGGCGGGCTATTTGAGGTTGCCTGACAAAAACTGCGCTAGCCGCTCGCTCTTGGGCGCCGCCATGACCTCGCGTGGGTCACCTTGCTCTTCGATTAATCCCTTGTGCAAAAAGACCAAGTGGTTGGACACTTCGCGGGCAAAGCCCATTTCATGGGTTACCACAACCATGGTGCGACCCTCTGTTGCCAGGTTCTTCATTACCTTGAGTACCTCAGACACAAGCTCGGGATCAAGCGCACTCGTGGGCTCGTCAAACAACATGACCTCGGGCTCTATTGCCAGCGCGCGGGCGATGGCCACCCGCTGCTGCTGGCCGCCGCTCAGGTGGGCCGGGTAGACATCTTCGCGCCCGGCCAGGTCAACCCGTGCCAGGTATTTGCGCGCCACTTCCACTGCCTGGTCACGCGGGAGGCGCAGCACATGCACCGGCACTTCAATAATATTTTGCAACACCGTCATGTGGGCCCACAGGTTGAAATGCTGAAACACCATCGCCAGCTTGGTGCGCATGCGCTGCAGTTGTTTGGCGTCGACCGCATGCAGTTCACCGTTTGGGCCGGGGGCCAGCCTGAGCTCGTCGCCCGCCACAATGATGCGACCCTCATGCGGCTTTTCCAGCATATTGATGCAGCGCAAAAACGTGCTCTTGCCCGAACCCGAGCTGCCAATGATGCTGATCACATCGCCTGCATGGGCTTGTAGCGACACCCCTTTGAGGACCTCGTTGGCACCAAATTTTTTGTGGATATTGATGGCCTGGAGCTTGAGGGTCTTGGTCATGGCAAGTCTGTGGGGTGGAGTGGAGCCTGCGCCACGTCAGGCGCCCAGCAAGTTGCCGCTGCGAAAGGCCTTGGCACCGGCGATCTTCCCGAGTTCGGCACCAGTAATGGCATAGCGCTCACGGATGCGGGCGTAAAAAACGCCCGCTACGCCGGCACGCACCGCCGTCTGGGAGTTGGAAATGGGGTCGATGATTTCGGCCACCAGGTCTCCAGCCTGCAGGGTGTCGCCCACCTGGGCAGCAAAAACAACCACTCCTGCGCCGGGTGACCTGACGGTTTCAGAGCCTGCCATGGGCGTAGGCTGACACAGCGCTGCTGGAACCTCCGGCAACTGGTCGCAGGCAATCACACCCTCCCATTGCAGATAGGCAAACAGTGCTTGGGCATCGGCTTTGGCACAGGCATGGGTGACGTCACCCTCACCGCGCAGCTCAATCGTGGTGCTGCAGCAGCCCTGCGGCAACGCCACGTCGTGACCGGCAGTGCGGAGCCGCTCACTCAATTGCCACCAGACGCCCGACAGGCACTCATCGAATGGACCGCCGCCTGAGTCCCGGGCCAACAAAATCGCGCGGCTGCCCATGAGGCGCGCCAGGGGCTCCAGGGCGGGCCAACAGGCCTGTTCGGTATAAAAATGCATGACCGCCTCGCAGTCGCAATGCAGGTCAATCACCCGGTCGGCATCATGCGCCAGCAGCAGCAAAGTGCGGCGCAGACTCTGCAACTCAGTGTTTGGCACCCAGTTGCGGACATAGTCGCCCATCGCTGCGCGAACCTTGTCGACCATCAAATCCGCGTCAGGGCTCAAGCACTCCCGTACCACTGGCTCAATGGAGCGGGCCAGGTCGGGGTAATGGCGGTTGAAGTTTTCGGAGGTGTCGAGCTCGAAGCGTCCCATCGCCTTGTGGTCGACCCGCTGCGCCAGGCCAATCGGGTTGGCTACCGGCACCAATACGACTTCACCCCGAAACTGTCCTTGCGCCTGCGCCGCCTCCAACAAGGCCCGTAAGTGGTGGGCGACCAGCATGCCGGGCAACTCTTCGGCATGCAAACTGGCCTGAATGTAGACCTTGCGACCCTGGCCGGGCGTCCCATAGTGGAAGCTCGAGAGCGTTTTTTGAACTCCCAGACTTGGCGACAAAAGAGGATGGTCAACGCGTTGCATAGGGCTTTTGCCTTAGGACTTTCGTGGGGCGAGGTGGGCCAGAAATTTACGCTCGGCCAGTCGAAACACACCCACCAGGCAAAAGGTAGCCACCAGGTAGATTGCGGCGGCGGCCAGATAGGCCTCAAAAGGCAGATAGTAATCAGAGTAGATGCGGCTGGCCACGGCAGTGACGTCCATCATGGACGGCACCGCACTGGCCAAGCTGGTGCTTTGCAGCATCATCACAACCTCGTTGCTGTAGGCGGGCAAGGTGCGGCGCATGGCGCTGGGCAAAACGATGCGCAACATCACCTGAACCCGGCCCATTCCATAGGCCTGGCCAGCCTCGATTTCGCCGGCATGGGTCTCGCGAATGGCTCCAGCGAGCATTTCTGCCGTGTAGCCGGCCGTGTTGAGACTAAACGCCAGCAGAGCACAGAAAAAAGGTTCCTTGAAATGGGTCCAGGGCCACACCGAATCCCAGCGCTGCTGAATCCACTCCAGTTGCCCCAAACCGTAATAAATCAGGTAGACCTGAATCAGCAGCGGTGTGCCGCGAATCACATAGGTGTAGCTGCCCACGATCCAGCGCGCTGCGGCCCAAGGCCCGGTGAGCAGCAATGCAAACACCAGTGCCAGCACCGCGCCAATGCCAAGCGACGAAAACAACAAACCCAACGTAGTGAGAATGCCCGAGCCAAACAGCTCCAGGTTCTTGGGCTCAAAAATGACTTCCCATTTCATCAGAGCTGCCCCCGCAGGGTGCCAAGGCTGTAGCGGGCATTCAATTTGCGCAACGCATACAGCGACACAGTGGTGTAGATCAGGAACAGCGCCGCGGTAAATAAAAAGAAGGCAAACGGCGAGCGCGTTGCGGCGCTGGCCTGCTTGGCCAGGTAAGTCATTTCCTTGAGCCCGATCAGGCTGACCAGGGCGGTAGATTTGATCAGTACCAGCCAATTATTGGTAAAGCCGGGCAGCGCATAACGCACCATTTGCGGTGCCGTGATGCGTAAAAATGTTTGCACCGGCCCCATGCCGAAGGCCCAGGCCGCTTCGGCCTGCCCCTTTGGAATACTCAAAATCGCGCCGCGAAAGGTCTCGACCATATAGGCGCCATAGATGAAGCCCAACGTCAGCACACCCGCCAAAAAAGGGTTGATATCCACCGTAGCCCTGCTGCCCATGGCCTCCAGCAGATGGTTGATGCCAATCGTGCCACCATAAAAAACCAGCAACATTACGACCAGGTCGGGCACGCCGCGAATGGCCGTGGTGTAGAGCGTTGCTGTCGCAACAAGCGCCGGGCGCCCGGACAACTTGGCGGCGGCACCGAGCAGGCCAAGCACGATAGACACCAGCAGCGCACACAAAGAAACGCCTACCGTCAGCACCGACCCCTGCAAGATGGCTGTGTAGTAGGCGTTGTGCATGCGTCGACCTTACTCGCCGTAAACGTCGATGTTGTATTTGGCGAAGTACTTGTCGTTGATGGTCTTGTAGCTGCCGTTGCCGCGAATCGTCTTGATCGCTGCATTGAGCTCGCCCTTGAGCTTGTCTTCGCCTTTGCGCAAGGCGATGCCGGCACCGTAACCAAAATATTGCGGCATTTTCAGGTCAGGTCCCACCAGTTGGTAATTTGCGCCTTCGGGTTTGGACAGGAAGCCTCCGGTCACTTCCATAAAGTCCGCGACCGTACCATCGAGTCGACCGGACTTGATGTCCAGGTAGACCTGGTCTTGCGCTTCGTAGGAATTGACCACCACGCCGGCCGGTTTGAGGTCACCCATGGCGTATTTTTCTTGTGTGCTGCCTTTGAGCACGCCAATTTTCTTGCCTTTGATCGACGCCGGCTCGGTGTAAGTCACACTTTTCTTGACCACGATGCGGCTCGGCGTGTTGTAGTACTTGTCGGTGAAGTCGACTTCCTTCAGACGTTCGTCGGTGATCGACATGGAGCTGATGATCACGTCGTACTTCTTGGCGTTGAGCCCCGGGATCATGCTGTCCCAGACCTGCTCGACGAATTCACACTTGCGCTTGATTTGCTCGCACAGAGCCGTCGCGATGTCCACGTCAAAGCCGGTTGGCTTGCCGTCGGCCGTCTTGAAAGTGAAAGGCTCATAGGTGGGGTCAATGGCGACCTTCAGCACGGCCGGCTCTGGCGCTGGAGCGGCAGGTGCCGGTGCAGGCGCTGCGGCTGGTGCAGGCGCCGGTTCTTCTTTTTTGCCGCAGGCCGCGGCGAGCGTTGCGACCGCAAGGGCCAACAGTAACTTTTTCATGGGGTTTCCTTTACAAGGCCAGGCAGACCTCGGTGGGTTGATAAATCGATAAAACAATTTTACGGGGCAAAGCACGCAATTTCAGTGCCGAGGTCAAGATCGGGTGCGATTCAAAGTGATGTGGCAATTCGGTTTGGCCCCCTCGCCCCAGCGGGGAGAGGGCTGGGGTGAGGGGCTGGCACAGGTTCCAGATTTCTTTCAATCATGCAAAACATGCACCCCTCACCCTAACCCTCTCCCCGCTTGGGCGAGGAAACAAGAGTCCACACCAATTTGAGTCGCACCCGGAATCCGGTGTGCGCTTGCAAATGCATAGATTCCCGCCTTCGCGGGAATGACGACAGGTGAATTGGCCGCTAGCCGATAACCCCTGCCAATGATGGCTGCTTCCCGCCGGTTCTTTGTCCCTTCAAACACCTTCCGCAAGTCCAAAATCGTACACTCGACCGCTTATGAACGCCCCGATTGACGTCTCTTTTTTTGCCCGCTCGGCCAAGCCGCTTAACAGTTACCGCAAGTACTGGGCAGCCCGCTTTGGTACCGCACCTTACCTGGCAATGAGCCGCGCCGAGATGGACGCGCTGGGCTGGGACAGTTGCGATGTGGTGCTGGTGACGGGCGATGCCTATGTGGACCATCCCAGCTTTGGCATGGCGGTGATAGGCCGTATGTTGGAGGCACAAGGTTTTCGGGTCGGCATCATTGCCCAGCCCGACTGGCACAGTGCTGAGCACTTCAAGGTGCTGGGCAAGCCCAATCTGTTTTGGGGTGTCACGGCGGGCAACATGGACTCCATGATCAACCGCTACACGGCGGACCGCAAAATTCGCACCGACGACGCCTATACGCCAGGCGACGTGGGTGGCAAGCGCCCCGACCGGGCGGCCATTGTCTACAGCCAGCGCTGCCGCGAAGCCTTCAAGGAAGTTCCGCTAATTTTGGGCGGTATCGAAGGCTCGCTGCGCCGCATCGCGCATTACGACTACTGGAGTGACAAGGTACGCCGCAGCATCGTGGTCGATTCCAAGTGCGATCTGCTTTTGTATGGCAACGCCGAGCGTGCGATTGTGGAAATTGCCCACCGTCTGGCGGCCAAGGAGCCGGTGCAACACATCACCGACGTGCGTGGTACCGCCTTTGTGCGCCGGCCCGATGACGCAAGCGCACGCGACTGGTTTGAAATCGATTCGCGCAGCGTCGATACACCGGGCGGTGTCGAGACCCCCATCAACCCCTACCAGACCACCTCGGAGCAAGCGGCAGGGCAGGGCGTAAGTTGCACCAGAGACGAGGGCGCGGGTCAGAACACCCTGGCCGCCCCAACCCCAGCCGTAATCAACTCACCTGCACCCACCGCTGCGGCCGTAGCTTTGTCTGGGCAGTCCGCTTCTGGGCCTGCCAGCCAGCCGCTGACTTTCGTCCCAAACCCGGCGCTCCCAAGTGGCAAGGGTAAATACAAGCTGCCACCGCGCGACCGCAGTGTGATTCGGATTCCCAGTTACGAGCAGGTCCGGTCCGACCCCGTGCTGTACGCCCATGCCAACCGCGTGCTGCACCTGGAAACCAACCCGGGCAATGCCCGCGCCTTGGTACAGGCGCACGGCGAGGGGGCCACGGCCCGCGATGTCTGGATTACCCCGCCACCGATTCCGCTCACCACCGCCGAGATGGACATGGTGTTTGGCCTGCCTTATGCCCGCAGTCCGCACCCGAGTTATGCCGACGAACAGGGCAGCCATGACGGCGCCACCAAAATCCCCGCCTGGGAGATGATTCGCTTCAGTGTCAACATCATGCGCGGTTGCTTTGGCGGTTGCACCTTTTGCTCGATCACCGAGCACGAGGGGCGCATCATCCAGAGCCGTTCTGAGGACTCGGTGATCAAGGAAATCGAGGACATTCGTGACAAGGTCAAGGGTTTTACCGGCACCATCTCAGACTTGGGCGGCCCCACGGCCAATATGTACCGTCTGGGTTGCCGCAGCCCCGAGATCGAGGCGGCGTGCCGCAAGCCAAGTTGCGTCTACCCCGGAATCTGCCAAAACCTGACCACTGACCATGGCCCGCTAATACAAATGTACCGCCGTGGTCGGTCGCTGCGCGGCATCAAAAAAATCCTGATTGGCTCGGGCCTGCGCTACGACCTGGCCATCCGTAGCCCGGAATATGTCAAGGAATTGGTGCAGCACCACGTGGGTGGCTACCTCAAAATTGCGCCCGAGCACACCGAACAAGGCCCCTTGACCAAGATGATGAAGCCCGGCATTGGCGCGTACGACAAGTTCAAGGCCCTGTTTGACAAGTTCTCTGTAGAGGCCGGAAAAAAACAGTTTCTGATTCCCTATTTCATTGCCGCCCATCCCGGCACCACCGACCAGGACATGGTGCATCTGGCGGTCTGGCTCAAGAAAAATGGCTTTCGCGCCGATCAGGTGCAGACCTTTTACCCCAGCCCCCTGGCTACCGCCACGGCCATGTACCACTCGGGGCGTAACCCGCTACGCAAGATTCATCGGCTGGCCGAAGACGCCGATGAGACCGTGGACATCGTGCGCGGTGAAAAGCGCCGCCGCCTGCACAAGGCCTTCTTGCGCTACCACGACCCCAACAATTGGCCGCTGTTGCGCGATGCCCTCAAGAGCATGGGTCGATCCGACCTGATCGGCAACGGCAAGCACCATCTGATTCCCACCTTTCAGCCCCTGGCCGACGGCGGCTACCAAAGTGCGCGCAAGAAAAACAGCACGCCGTCCGCCCGGCCCGCAGCCGCAGCCCCTGTGCGCGCCCGAGTACAGCCAAAGAAGGGAGTCGTGTTGACTCAGCACACTGGCCTGCCGCCGCGCCGCACCGGGTAGACAAATCCCCGAACCCAATCCATGAGACGGGCCTCTGTCCGTGCAAGCGCGTTACGCGCCGGGTACGATTCAAAGTGAGTGAGCGGGTGACTTTGAAAAGTGGAGCGACGCGATGCAGGTTTAGTGGGGTCGGATTCCAATATCCATGCGCAGCACCCTTCAGGGACACACGCAGTGTGGTGGATTTTGGACTCTGACCCCAATAAACCGGGACCAAAGAAAACTACGCAACTTCCGTGTCTCCATGAACCCACAGTTATTGGGGTTTTGCCTGGACTTGGGGTTTTGCCATTAAACGCTAGCCACCATCCCTGCCACCGCATCACGGGTCCACAAAAAATGCATATAGGACTCTGCTAGAATCTCCTATATGAACTCCGTCTTGCGCATCCCGCTGAACACCTCGCCCGAGCAATTGGGGCGGTTACAGGCCTTGCAGGTGGCGTTTGCCCGGGTTTGCAATGCGTTGGCGCCTACGGTGCAGCAGACCAGGGTCTGGAATCGGGTGGCGCTGCACCACCTCATGTACCGCAGCCTGCGCGATCAATTTCCAGAAATGGGCTCGCAGATGGTCTGCAATGCCATCTACTCGGTGTCGCGCACCTGTCGCCTCGTGCTGCAGCACCCCGACAGTCCGTTTCACCTGGCGCGCCTGACCGGCAAGCCTTTGCCCTTGTTGCGCTTTACGGACCACTGTCCGGTTTATTTTGACCGGCACACCCTGAGCGTCAAGGCAGGGCAGTTGTCGATGTATACCCTGGACGGACGGATTCGTTTTGCACTGGCATTGTCGCCAGACAATGAAAAGAAATTCAACACCGAAAAGTTGCGTGAAATTGTTCTTTCAAGTCGCGCGCAAGGGGGCTTTGAGCTCTCTTTTCTATTTAGTGATGGCCAGGCTGACGATGCCCCCGACGCCGCCATCCCTAGCAGTGCCGAAGTACCCGAGTATGTAATGGTTGAGGAAACCCCATGAGTCAAAACAAACCCGCAACCGAGCTTAAACAGGCCGTATTGGCCCTCAAGCCCTATTTCAGGCAGGCGGCTGCCTTCAGTTTTTTTGCCGGCCTGCTCGCGCTGGCACCCTCGGGCTACATGCTCGAGGTTTACGACCGAGTCGTCAACAGCCGCAGCCACATGACCCTCTGGATGCTCACCCTCCTGGTGCTGGGTGCCTATCTTCTTATGGAAATTCTGGAGTGGGTGCGCTCCCAGATCATGCACGAGGCCGCCATGGCCTTTGACCACAAGCTTAGCGACCGGGTCTTCTCCGCCATTTTTGAGGCCAACCTCAAAAAGCTGCCGGGCGGCACCGCCCAGCCTATGAATGACTTCCGGTCGGTGCGTGATTTTTTCTTTGCGCCGGTACTGCTGGCCGCCATGGAGGCGCCGGTTTCCTTGGTCTTTCTGTTGCTGATATTTGCCATCAGTCCGGTGTTGGGCTGGGCCTCGGTGGTGTCGGCCATTGTGCAAACCTTTGTCGGCTGGCTCAACGAGCGCAGCACCCAGCCGCCGCTGGCCGCTGCCGGCCGTGGGGCCATTGCCGCCCAGCACTACGCCGATGGCACCCTGCGCAACGCCCAGGTCATCGAATCCATGGGCATGCTGCGCGACATTCACCGCCGCTGGATGGATAAACAGCGAGAATTTCTAGGCTTGCAGGCACAGGCCTCGGCCCACGCAGGCTTCTACCAGGCGCTGTCCAAATTTTGGCAAACCACCGTAAGTTCCATGTTGCTGGGGCTTGGCGCCTGGCTGGTACTGCGCAATCAGCTGCCAGGTGGAGCCGCCTACATGATTGTGGGCTCGATTTTGGGCGGACGGGTGTTGGCCCCGCTGATCCAGGTCATTTCACAGTGGCAGTCGTTCGTGAACGCCCGTACCGCCTATGAGCGGCTCGACAGCCTGCTGACTGCCGTGCCGCCGCGCCCGCCCGGCATGGCCTTGCCCCCGCCCCAGGGCCAGTTGCTGGTGGACAACATTGTTGCCGCTGCGCCCGGCTCACAGGTGCCCATCCTTAGGGGGGTTCAGTTTGCGCTACAGCCCGGCGAAGTCCTGGCGGTGGTGGGGCCATCGGCGTCCGGCAAGACCACCTTGGCGCGGCTCCTGGTGGGACTCTGGCCCGCAGCCAACGGCAAGGTCCGGCTCGATGGCGCAGATGTCTATACCTGGAACAAGTCCGAGCTCGGCCCCTACCTGGGCTATTTGCCCCAGGGGGTGGAGCTTTTTGAAGGCACCGTGGCCGAAAACATTGCGCGCTTTGGCGTCATTGACCAGGCCAAGGTCGAGGCCGCCGCCTTGGCCGTGGGCCTGCATGAATTCATCCTGGCCCTGCCCAGTGGCTACGCCAACCCGGTAGGCCGTGACGGGGCCATGCTCTCAGGTGGCCAGCGCCAACGTGTCGCACTGGCCCGCGCCATCTACGGCAACCCCACCTTCGTGGTGCTCGACGAGCCCAACTCCAGCCTCGACGAACAAGGCGACGCCGCGCTGGCCGGCGCCATTGCGCAGCTCAAGTCGCGCGGCACCACCTTTGTCGTCATGACCCACCGCACCAGCGTGCTGGGCGTGGCCGACAAAATGCTGGTGCTCAAAGACGGGCAGACCCAATTGTTTGGCCCGCGCGATGAGGTCCTCAAGGCGCTTAACGAAGCGGCCGCCAAGGCCCGCCAGGCGAGCTCCCCCGTACCCGTTGCTGCAGCCTCAGCCTGACCATCAGGCACCACCCCCATGAAAACACCCAATTTTTTCCAACGCAGCGACCTCACCGCCACACTCTGGGGCTTTCGCCGCGAATTTCTGATCGTCGGCATCTTCAGTATGTTGGCCAACCTGCTAATGCTCAGCCCCACGCTGTACATGTTGCAGGTCTACGACCGGGTTTTGGCCAGCCACAGCGAGCTCACGCTGGTGGCTGTGTCCCTGTTGACCCTGTTGCTCTTTGCCATCATGGCGTTTTCCGAGTGGATGCGCTCGCGCGTGCTCATCAGCACCGGCGTACGGCTCGACGAGCAGCTCAGCACCCAGGTCTTCAATGCCAGTTTTGAGGCCCACCTCAGCCAGACCGGCACCGCGCCCTCACGCGCCTTTGGCGACCTTATCCAGATTCGCCAATTTCTCACCGGCAACGGCATCTTTGCCTTCTTTGACGTGCCTTGGGTGCCTATCTATATGGCGGTGTTGTACTTTTTGCATCCGTGGCTGGGCGCGCTCGGGGTCATTTTTGCCCTCATCCAGGCGGCGCTGGCGTGGTTTGGACACCGGCACACGCTGGCCCCTTCCGAAGAAGCAACCCAGGCCGGCAGCGAGTCAGGCCAATTTTTGCAAGGCAAGCTGCGCAACGCCGAAGTGCTGGAGTCCATGGGCATGGTTGCCAACCTGCGCCAGCGCTGGGCGCAGCGCCACCAGCATCACCTGTCCAAAAGCGCCCATGCCCAGCACCTCACCCACAAAATCAC
>JAIPCE010000069.1 GCA_021738345.1 Rhodoferax sp.
GTGGTGGGTTCAAACTGGTGTAGGCCTTTTTAATCCATGCTTTGCCCGAAAAATCGGGTAGGTTCAGGCCCAGGATAACCGCGTCAAGTGGCTGCTTATGCAAGTGTTGCAAGGCGGCCTCACCCGTTTCTGCGACGACCAGTGCCAGCGAATCATGTATGAAAAGGTCCCTGATCAAGCGAATGTTTTCTGGATTTGCGTCCGCCACAAGAACTCGCTTTTTTTCCACAGCAGGCTCTGCTTCGACCATCATTCGAATCGCGGTCGCAATTTTCTCGCGGGTAATGGGTTTTCTGAGGAAGCCCATCGCTCCCAGGGTCTTGGCCTCACCCGTATCCGATGCGCCGGACATGATGAATACCGGAATCTGTGCGTTTGCAGCATCCTCACGCAGACGCTGCAGCAGCTCCATCCCACTCATTTTTGGCAAGCCCAGATCCAGCAATATGCCTGCTGGCGACTCCCTTGAAATTGAGGCCATGGCGAGTTCGGCGGACTCAACGCAGACGGCCTTGAGACCCAAACCGTTGACCATTTTTTTCAAGATGAGAGGCAGGCGAGGATCGTCCTCCACAATCAGAATATGCTTTGTCATGGAGGTCGCTAAGCTTGCAGCGACTGGGGTCGGGTCAAGGGAAGACGCGGTATCAACGGGCGTGGCGCTTCCTGTCGCATCCAGCGTGGTCGAAGCATTGGCTTGATAGGCCTGATGGGGGAGGCGAACAATAAAGCGGCTTCCTTTTCCCGGGGCGCTGTCCACTGAAATATCGCCGCCGAGCAAGCGTACCAGGTGTCGGCTAATTGCCAAACCCAGCCCAGAGCCGCCATATTTGCGACTGGTCGAGCCGTCCACTTGCTGAAATGCGCCAAATATGTGCTCCTGCTTGGCCTGCGCAATGCCAATGCCGTTGTCTATAACCTCCAATTGCAGGCCGTCCGACGCAGTGCTGACCCGCAGTCCCACCGTACCACCGGCATCTGTGAATTTGATCGCGTTTGAAAGGAGGTTTGTCAATACCTGAGTCAGGCGTTGTCGGTCGGTGGCGAGTGTGGCCGGCGTGAGCGGGTCAACGTAGATGTAGAGCCGGATTTGCTTCTTGTCTGCCTGTGGCGAAAATACACGACTCAAGTAAGTGGTCATTTCGCTCAATGGAAAGACTTCGTGGTGTATCTCCATCTTGCCCGCTTCAATCTTGGATAAATCCAGAATGTCATTGATCAGGGTCAGCAACTGGGCGCCGCTCTCACTGATAACGGCGGCAGATTCGACTTGATCGGCGCTAAGATTTTTCTCTTCGTTTTCTGCCAGGCTCTTAGAAAGAATCAGCACGCTGTTGAGAGGGGTACGCAGCTCGTGCGACATATTGGCCAGAAATTCCGATTTGTACTGGTTGGCCAGTTGCAAGTCACTCGCCTTGGTGCGTGCCTCTTCTATGGCAGCTTCCAGTTGTTGACTTTGGGCCTCCAGTAAGTCGTTCTTATGTTTCGAGTCCTCTTGCTGCGCGCGTAATTCCTCCTGGCTGGCTCTGAGCTCCTCGTTTTGCGCTTTCATTTCCTCGGATTGACTGCGCATCTCCTCGTTCAAGGCCTTCATCTCTTCATTACTACGAAGCAGTGCCTCCTGTTGCTCTTTCAGCTTGTGCTCGGCTTTTTTGCGCTCGGTAATGTCGCGTGCTGCGGCGAATACTCCAAGCACCTTGCCGTCGCCATCACGGTATATGCTGGCGTTGTACAAGACGTCTGTGATTTTTCCGGCCGCATGGTGGATTGCCAGTGGGAAGTCAGTCACAAACCCTTTGGCAAAGGCCTCCCGATAGCCTTCGCGGGCTTTTTCTTTGTCTGTGAAGTAGTCGGCAAAATCGCTGCCAATCAAATTTGATCGAGCGATTCCTGTCACTGTTTCAGTGGCTGAATTTACATCAGTGATCTTTCCCTCGGTACTGATAGTCACCAAGGGGTCCAGGCTGGCTTCGAGCAAACTGCGTGCGTACTGGGCGCTGGTGTGCAGTTCATCAGCCTGCTTTCGTGTTTCACCAAGCAATTTCAGGTTGTGTTCGGAAACCGCTAGGTTGGCAAAATGCAAACCCAGAGCTTGGCATGCGGCCTTGAGAAATTCGTGCTGCACTGGCTCAAGCGATTTGATTGCCGCCAGTTCCAGCACTGCCAATACCTCGGTTTTGTGTCGAATCGGATACAGCACAAGCTCTTGCGGGGGAAACTCAACCAGTCCGGTGCTGATAATTGACAGGCCAACTGGAATCGGTGACAAGACGATAGGCTGGCCATCCCTGGCGCATTGTCCAAGCAGACCATTTTCCAGGTCGAAGGTGTTTTCGACCTGGCTGCGCCGCACCAGGCCACGCGAACCAATGCGTTGAAAATGGTCTTCTTCACGCAGGTAAATGGCACCCACTGGCACTGCCAATTGTTCGCAAATTTTGTCTAAGACGCTATTGGCTGCCACCATTACGGAAGCCGACATGGATGCGGCGTTAGTCAGTACCGTAACATTCCCGGTCAGCCAGTGATCATGTTGTACTTGTTGCGCCATAAGCCGAAAGCTGTCGGCTGCCTTGGCAATTTCGCCAATTTCGTCAGTTCTATCCAAACTTTGAATGGCGACAATGTCTCCCCGTGCGAGCCCGACCAGCGAATCCCTGATGCCCAGCAATGGTCGGGTAATGCTGCGCGCTCCAAAATAGCCGAGCAGCAAGGACAGCAAAGCCAAGGAGCCGCCGGCAATAAGCAGAACTTGGCGCAGGCGGAAGTAGTCTGCCAGAACCTCATCCTGGGTGATTTTGGCAATCACCCCCCATGTCGCCTTGTCGCCTAGCGCATTGGGAAAGGGCTCGTAGGGCTTGACGGAGACGATGGATTCAACACCTCGGTAATCAGGTGTCAGTTTTACGGCTGTCTTTTTGGCCAAAACCATGCGGGATGATTCCGTGTCAATCTGCTGCATAAACGCGGTGGGACCGTTGGAGAAGCGGGAATTGGTTAGCAACCAACCGTCCTTGCCGATCATGAATACCTCGCCTGACTCGCCTAGTCCAGTCTGGTCGTGCATGATTCTTTCGAGTTGGTCGTTCTTGATTTGAATCGCTATTGCACCCAGGAAAACCTGCCGCACCGGGTCAAAAACCGGCCTCGCCAGGAAACTGACTACCTCGTTGTGGTTGGGGCCGTAGGGAGAAAAATCGGCAAAACCGAGTGATCCTGGCGTGGCGTGTTGCAGTATTGGAAGCACCGCTCGTGCCAACCCCGAGTCCTTGGATGCCCCACTATTCAGATTGATAGCGAAGTCTGGATTCTTTAGCAAACTGAACACAACGTTGCCCTGGGCATCGATCAACAAAATATCTACCCAACCATAGGCACGAGAATGGTGTTGAAAATGGGCCATGGCCGACCGGTTGGCCTCACCATAGGGAGTCGTGGACATTTTTGCTTGCTGAGCAGTACTGTCACTATCACCCGCTGCTGTTAAATAGTTTTGTTGCAACACTGTCTGGGCGTTCTTGCCAAGCTTGGCGAACGCATTGTCAAGATCACTAAGCCGGCTGTAGGTGCTGCCCGATACGGAGAGCACATGAAGTTCAGATTCAATGGCTCCAAACCTTCGGACCAAAGCACTGTGGCGACCTTCCAATACGGCGACCAACGTGTCTTTGGCGTGGGACTCCAGCGCATCGCGCATCAGATAGCCTGAAACAAGCAAGGTAAGGGTTGCGACAATGAGGGTCACTGACATAGTCAGCAACAGCAACCGCTTTTGGATTTTCATGGATTTAGGGGAAATGGGTGATGCCCCGAACTCAGTTGCAGGATTGAGTCGGTGGTCATGAATATTATGCTGCCTTCCTGAGTTGTTGGGTAGTTGTTGGGTTGCGAGACGGGGTGCGACTCAAAGTGATGTGGAATCTTATTCCCTCGCCCCAGCGGGGAGAGGGTTAGGGTGAAGGGTGGATGTTTTGCATTCTTGAGGGAAGTCTGGAACCTGTGCCAGCCCCTCACCCCAGCCCTCTCCCCGCTGGGGCGAGGGGGCAAAACCGAATTGCCACACCACTTTGAATCGCACCCTGCGAGACGAAGACCGTTTATCAGTGTTTTCAACTCCGCATGACCGCGCGGTTTCTTGAACGATTTCTCCGCCTCCAAGAAACCCAGGGCTGTCATCCCAATGCCGCGAACTTAAGCCCCTCAGGCCTTGTAAGCAAGCTTTGGGTGCGGCTTGACGTGATTTTTCGGCCGCTGCGTTGTTCTGCCTGGCCTGCGTTTCACTGAATTGGCCCCCAGTAGCTCAAACGCCTTACCCAGCAGCACTGCCAAACTGTCCAAAACCAGCACTATGCGTGGCATCAAGCGCTGCAAACAGTTGCCCGCATACGAGCGATTGCATTGCCGATTCTCTTCATCAAGATCAGCCTTCTGATGCCAGCACAAAACTCTCAAATCTTTTATCGGTGCCCATGATGTGATTGATCAACCAATTATTTAAATATCCAATCAGTTCGTCGCGATGGATGAGCGTACCTTGCACCAGTTCCCTTTGAATGGTAGTGACTCTCTCTGAAAATGCGCGGTGCTCTTCCATGTGTTGCTGGCAGGGAGTTTGTGGGTACCGGGTGTGGATCATTAATTCTTCTTCTTCGTCGAAGTGATAGAGCGCGTAGGAAATGAGATCCTTTACTATCTCCAAAAGAACATCACGAGTCGTTGATTCATCGAGTCGCTCATTGGCTTCATTGAGCATGTTCACGAGAATCTTGTGTTGATCATCAATCGTAGTGACCCCGGTCGCAAATGTGTCATTCCAGACGATGGGTGAAATCTTACCGGCCATGTATAGCTCCTCAAAAATCGGGCATAGTAAATTGTTCCATCCAAGCTGGAAATCGCTCGGCGGGCATTGGACGCGCGATGACATAGCCCTGAATAATCTGACAATTCAAAGACCTTAACTTCGCGGCATGTTCCCAGGTTTCTACCCCTTCAGCAACAGTATGCGCCGTAAAAGCGTCTGCCAGCCCAATGACACCGCGAACAATCGCCAGCGCACTTTCATCGCCCAGCATGTCACGAACAAAAGATTGGTCAATTTTTAAAGTGTCGACTGCCAATCGCTTGAGATAAGTTAATGAGGAGTAGCCGGTCCCAAAATCATCCAACGAGAACTTAGCGCCCAATGTGTGGCACTCATCGATCAATATGCTGACCTTCTGTACATCGTCGAGAGCTGCAGACTCCACAATCTCGAGTTCTAATCTGGACGCAGGGACACTTGGAAACTCCAATAACAATTGCGATAGTTCTTTTGAAAACTCGCTATCCCTCAGTTGCATCGCATCCACATTGACACTCATCGGTATTTCGATTCCCAGCTCATTCCAATTCCGGAGCATCTGAAACGCCTCCCTAAGCACCCAACTGCCAAGTTTGAGCATCGTCGGTTGACCTTCAAGCAAGGGCAGAAAGTGCCCAGGTGTCGTCAATCCACGTATCGGGTGCATCCAACGGATCAAAGCCTCCGCCCCCACTACTGCACCATTGCTTAAAGAAACTTTTGGCTGCAAGAAAAGCTTGAACTCGCCGCGGTCGATGCCACGCTCGACCTTTGCAAGTGCAGACCAATTGGCCTTGTTGCGATTGTCGACACTGATGTCAAATCGGCTGGAGCGGTTCTTGCCGGCTTGCTTTGCCAAAAACATGGCATGGTCGGCGTGTCTGATCAAGGTGTCGGGATCGGCGTCGTCTTCTGGAAAAAGGGTGTAGCCAATGCTTGCCGATGTATCCGTTGTCCTGCCATCGGGAAGTGCGTATGGCAAGGCCAGTTCTTCCAGCAGGTGACGAATTATTTGATCGCAAGCCGAGCGGGAAGGTATATCCCCCAGTAGCACAACAAATTCGTCACCGCCTAGGCGCGCAACGGTGTCTTCCAAGCGAATGTTCATCCTTAGTCGATCTGCCACCTGAATGAGAATTTGATCGCCTGCATGCAAACCAAACTCATCATTGATACCTTTGAAGTCATCAAGGTCCATGCACAGCACTGCGACCGTTTCGTTTGACCGCTTCGCATGAGCAAGTTTCTGACGGATACGATCTGAAAACAACACACGATTTGGAAGTTTGGTTAACACATCGTAATGAAAAACCCGCTCAATTTCGCGTTGATGATTCTTGCTGGAGGTTATGTCTGATCCGAGGGAAATGAATTGTCTGATGTTTCCATCATCGCTACGTACAGCGCTGATAGTCTGTTGAACAGCATAGACCTCGCCGTCTTTTCGACGGTTCCATATTTCTCCAGTCCAATGCCCTTTGGTCGTGAGTTCATGCCACATCGCACTATAGAACAATCGATCTTGCCGACCAGAGCTCAATATTCTTGGATTATTGCCAATCAACTCTGCGCGGGTATAGCCCGACATTATTTCAAAGCTTTCGTTGATATCCACAATGATGCCGTCAGACGATGTGATCAATATCCCTTCTTGTGCATGAAAGAAAATGCTGGCGGCAAGTTGAAGCTTTTCTAATGCATTTCTCCGTTCGGTAATGTCACGATGGGTGACAACTACCCCTTTTACCCCTGGTGATCCACCCAAAGGCGTTGCATGTAATGTGAACCAGCGCTCCATTTCTCCGTCGTGGCAAAAATAGTCGACCTTGAAGATGGGCAATGCGGAGGCCATTACCGAACGAATTCCGGCAGAGAGCATCTTTAACTGTCCGACATCAACGCTAGCTACAATATGTTCCAAGGCATCAAAATATGACCATGAAGGCAATAGCTGTTCAGGAGATGGGTTGAACTTTTCAAGGTTCACTCTCCACGCCAGATTACTGCTAATAATTTCATCTGCCGGTCCTACCACAGCAATCAAGTCAGCCATCGAATCCATAATGACCGAATGTTGAGCTTGACTGTCGCTCAGTGTTTTGACCGCCATTTTTTCAAAACTTATGTCGGTAGCTGTACCGACGATCGCAATGGGCAGATTTGCAGCATTTCTTACAAGCGCTGTTCGCAAGTCCAAAATGACATGGTGCCCGTCACGCTGTGTTCCTTCGAGAAGACCACGCCATGAACCTGCAGTTTGTGTTTGACGAATGATTGTGCTGATGTCGAAACCGTCTCTTGAAGATAATCCGTGCGCAGCAGCGTTTTGCCCCACAAACTTCGAAAGTTTTTGATTGACATTCGATCCTCCTCGATTGATATACATGACCTCACCCTCAAGATCAATGATGGTCACATAATCTTGAATTTGGTCTAAAACTCGCTTGTAAAGTTGTAAATCTTCTTCAGCCTTCGTGCGCTCTGATACATCAATTGACACGCCCAACATTCCGACGATGGACCCGAAGGGTCCGCGCAGTGGATATTTGTGGGTTGCATATACACGCGCTTGATCACTGTTCCTGAAATAGACTTGCTCTAAACCTACAATGGTCTCCCCGTGGTCCATGACGCGACGGTCATTTAATTGCAGTTGATCGGCCTTAGTGAGGTCAAAAAAGCTACTGTCGTTGCGGCCCAGGATGTCTTGCAATGGACTTGCGAACAACTCCTCAACTTTTGGATTCGCAAAAGTGTAGTTACCGTTGAGGTCTTTCGTAAATACAAAAACATCAATTCCCTCCCCGCTAGAACTCGGATTTATCGCATTTATCGGCGCTGTTTCGACTGGGTTCAATTGGTCTCCCTTTTCCTCTTTTACAGGCAGTTATTATTGAAGTTCAACAATTAATCTGGGATCTAACTCGCATGCCTCTGGTTCTGCACCTTTTTCGTCAGGGTGAATGACGTCGATTACCATACAATGCTTGCCCCGCAACACCCTACTCATCACGGTCCCGGTGGCCGCTGTGGCGTTAAAGATTGTGACGTTTTTGGCCAAAGTGTTCTCATGCCAATTATTAATATGGGGGGTAGGGTTCTACCAATCTGGGCGGCAGTAAATGTAAGCCCTTTGGGCGCTCGGGTCTATCAGGTCAACACCTGAATTTTTTCAGGTGGACACGGCGCACCCCTTAGCTTTTTTCCGCAAGAACCACCACGACCGCGAATTGGGCACCTGGACCGGGGCCAATTTCGAGTTGGCCACCCAACTGCAACGCTAGGTCGGACACCAGTTGCAACCCCAGCGAGCTGCCGCGCCGTTGCTCTAGGTCAGCTGGCAAACCCACGCCGTTGTCACTGACCTGCAAGCGCCATCGTTGCGCATCGACACATTGCAAGGACACCCGTACCTCGCCGCTACGCCCATCCGGAAAACCATGTTTGAGGCAGTTTGACAGCAGCTCATTGGCCAGCAAGGCGCACGGCGTCGCCTGGTCTAGTGTGACGCGCACGGACGCCACGTCCATCACCAGTTTTACCAGGTCGGTGGGTTGCGCGTTGGAACGAAAGACTTGCTGGCACAGCTTTTTCAAATAATCCGCCAAGTCCACCGAGGCAAAAGTACCTGTTCGGTACAAAGACTCGTGCAGCAGCGCCATCGAGCGCACTCGCCCCTGCATGTCATTTAGGACGTGTTGGGTAGCAGGCTGGTCGCTGCGCCTGATTTCCAGGCGCAATAGGCTGGTGATCACTTGCAGGTTGTTTTTGACCCGGTGGTGCACCTCGTTGAGCAAGCCAACTTTTTCATTAAGTGATGACTCTAACGCGTCTTGCGTGCGTTTGCGCTCGGTGATATCGCGCTCTACCGCCACCCAATGGGTAAACCAGCCATTTGCATTGGCGATGGGGACAATGTCAAGCTCAATCCAGAATTCCTCACCTTGCTTGGTGTAATTGATAAGTTCGGCACGTACCGGCTCCCAGCGCCTGAGCGCCGCCCCCAGCCGGTCGAGTTCGCCGCGCTGGGTTTTTGGCCCCTGCAGGATGCGGGGCGTTTTGCCAATCACTTCTTCGCGGCTGTAGCCTGTGCGGCGCACGAAGGCATCATTGACAAACACGATGCGGTTGCCGGGTTCGTCAAAAGGCTCGGCCTCGGTAATCAGCACGATGTCGTTTAGGCGGGAAATGCAGGTTTCGAGCAACTGCAACTGAACATGGCTGGCGCGTATCGATTCTTCGGTGCGCCTACGTTCGGTCAAGTCGGTGTTGGTGCCTATCATGCGCAGCGGCTTGCCCAGCGCATCGCGGACCACCACAGTGCCCCGGCCCAGCATCCACTTGATGCTGCCGTCCTTGCAAACCATGCGAAACTCACATTGGTAGTGGGGGGTGGTGCCCGCAACGTGCGACTGCAGTATCTCGATCACTCGGGTTTTGTCGTCCGGATGCAATCGCGATGTCCATTCATCGGTGCGGTTGCTGATCTCCTCCGGGGCAAAGCCCAGCATGTCTTTCCAGCGGTCACTGAAAAACACGGTTTTTGCCACGATGTCCCAGTCCCACAGCCCATCGCCAGATCCTTCGATGGCAAAGCGCCAGCGGTAGTCGCTTTGTCGCAGCGCGAATTCGGCCTCGCGGTGCGCACTGATGTCCATGTGAATGCCGACCACGCGCAGCGGGCGGCCGTCAGCCGTATAGCTCACCACCGAGCCTTTGTCATGAATCCACACCCAGTGCCCGGCGCTGTGACGGGCTCGGACTTCTACCTCAAAGTCCTTCTTCGCCGGCTGGTAGATGACAGTTTCCTTCAAGCGATTCAACAGATGCACGTCTTCAGGATGCACCAGTGCGTGCCAGGTGGCGAGCGTGGGCTGCGGGCCGTTCGGGTCCAGACCCAGCATGGTGAGCCAGCGTGCATTGACCTTCAGCTGGTCGGTGCTGGTATCCCAGTCCCACAGGCCCAGACTGCCATTGGTGAGCGTGCGGTGCAGTTGCTGGTCGCTCTCGCGCAGGGCGGCTTCCGTTTGCAGACGCAGGGCGACGGCGCGGGCTTGGCTAAAACGCAGTAACAAGACACCCAGCAAGGCCATGACCCATAGGGCAAGCATGAAGCTGGCAGTGCTGGTCCAGGACGCATAAATATCCTGGATTGAGCTGCCCACCACCACCACAGCCGGGTAGTGCATCAAGCTGCGGTAGGCCAAGTGCCGCACGATACCGTCGTTTGGGCTGCGCATTTCAAGCTTGCCAGCCCGCTCAGATCCGGCTGGTAGTGAAGAAAAGGGCAGGTCTGGGAACGCCTTGCCAATCGAATCTTCCAAAAACGGACTGCTGATAACCAATACCGAGTCCTTGCGAAACAAGCTCACCGTGGCTTGAGGCCCCAGCACCAGGTCGCCCCACAGTTGATCGAAATAGCGGGGGTCGAGGGCTGCCACCACGATACCGGCGAACGCACCATTGCGCCTTTGTAACGGGCGCGCCACGCTGATAACCCACACGCCCTTGGTACTCTTGACGGGTGCTCCCAGAAAAAACTGGGTCTCGGGTTGGGTCTGGTAAATCTGAAAATAGGCCCGACCCGATAAATCCACGTCCACGAAGTCGCCATCGGAGTCATACACCACGCGGCCGAGCGAGTCCATCACCCAAATCGCCCGTACAAACGGCAGGTCGTTGATCTGCTCGCGCAACAGCCTGGTGGCACCAGCCGAAGTCAGTACCTGCTCGGCCTGGAGCGGGTCTAGTTGGTAAGACACCAGTTGCAGCCGCTGGTCCAGGGTTTGCAGGGTGCGCTCGGCTTGTTCTTGCACAATGTGTGCTTGCGATGCAATGGACCGCTCGCCTGCGAGTTGGGTTTGACGATGCGAATACGCCAGCACCAGCGCCACCACCAGAGCCGATCCCAACACCAACCAGACGGTACTCCACAGCAGCTTGCGCGCTTCGGGTGGATAGGAGCGAGCGGCGTGCAGCACCTGTCGCAGTGACGCAAGGGGGGTGAATTTCATGCAGGCTGATCCGGCAGTTGGCTGGGCAAGGCAATCACACAGTCAGGTGCCACTGGTCGGCCAAAGAAATAGCCCTGAAACGCATCGCACCCCAGCTTGGCCAGCAAGTGATGTTGTGCGGCGGTCTCGACGCCCTCGGCGATGACGGTTAAGCCCAGGCTATGGCCTAACGCCAAAATAGTCCGAACGATGACTTCGTCGCTCGGATGGGTCAGCACATCACGCACAAATGACTGGTCGATCTTGAGCTGCGTCAGCGGTAGCCGCTTGAGGTAGCTCAGACTGGAGTAGCCAGTGCCGAAGTCATCGAGCGAAAAAGCTACTCCACGTTCCTTGATCGCGTTCATTTTTGCGATCACGGCATCGACATCGGCGAGCAACATGCTTTCGGTCAATTCGAGTTTGAGCAGATGGGGCTTGGCACCGGTTTTTGCCAGCGCTGAGTCAACATGGGCAATGAAGTCTGACTGACCAAACTGCGAGCCGCTGACGTTGACCGCCATGGTCCAGTGCGCGGTGGCAGGGTGGTCGGCCCAGCGCACCAATTGCGCACAGGCGGTCTCCAGCACCCATTGGCCCAAGGGCAAGATCAGGCCGGTTTCCTCGGCCAGCGCGATGAAATGCACCGGCGCGACCAGCCCGCGCACCGCATGTTGCCACCGCACTAGTGCCTCGACCCCGGTGGGCATGCCGTCGCGCCCGACCTGAATCTGATAGTGCAGCACAAACTCATTGTTGGCCACTCCCTGGTAGAGGTCTTTTTCGAGGGCTGTGCGTGCAGCGGCCGCAGCCTGTAAGGCCGGATCAAAAAAGCACACCGTGTTGCGACCCGATGATTTCGCTTGGTACATCGCCACATCGGCCATTTTGAGCAAGTCTTCGAGCAACTGACGGTGACCCAAAAACTCCACGATGCCGATGCTTGGCGTGCTGTTATGGCTGAGATTGCGCAAACTGTAGGGCTGTCCCAGCGCATGCAATATTTTGTGGGCAACCAGCTCACTTTGGGTGGCGGCCTCGATTGCGTGGGGACTCAACGCCTCGAGCAACACCACAAATTCGTCGCCGCCCAGGCGCGCAACGCTGTCGCCCTCACGCATGCAAGTACGTAAGCGCTTGGCGACCTGCTGCAGCAACTCGTCGCCCACATCATGCCCGAGTGTGTCGTTGAGCTGCTTGAAGTGGTCCAGGTCGATGAACATCAGCGCACCGTGCTGGTCGGTACGGGCCGAGGTGAGCATGGCCTGGCCCAGGCGATCAAGCAGCAGGCGCCGATTTGGCAGGCAGGTGAGGGCATCGAAGTAGGCCAGACGGCGAATTTCTTCCAGGTCTTGCTGGTGCTTGGAGATGTCCCGCACCAGCCCGATATAGGTAGTCCTGGTGCCGTGCTGCAAGGAGGTGACGAACAGCGTCATGGGAAACAGTTGGCCGTCCTGGCGCAAGCCGCGCAGCTCGCGCGGATGACCCATGATGCGCGCCGACCCCCCGTTGCGGTAGTTTTTCAAAAAGCTTTCGTGTAGCGTGTGATGCGGCTCTGCCATCAGCATATTGATATTAAGCCCCAGGACCTGTGCCGTGGTGTAGCCAAACATTTGACAGGCAGCGGCGTTGAAGGATTCGATCAGCCCCAGCGCGCTGATGGTGATGACGCCGTCAGCTATATGTTCCAGAATCGCCTGGTTGTACTGGGCGGACTCTTCTATGCGGGCTTCGGCACGGTGTTTGTAAAGCGCCATTTCGAGCACCGTGCGCAGTTCACGCTCGGAAAAGGGCTTGAGGATATAGCCGTACGGCTCGACCAGCTTGGCACGCGCCAAAATGTCGTCCGCTGCGTAGGCCGTCAAAAATACCACGGGGACGTTGAACTGCGCGCGTATCGCCTGGGCGGCCTCGATCCCGTCCATGGGACCCCCCAACTGAATGTCCATCAGCACCAGGTCGGGCTGGTGTTGACCGACCTGCACGATGGCATCATCGCCCCGAGTGGCATGACCCACCTGCAAATAGCCCAGTTCCAGCAGTTGCTGCTCAATGTCGCGGGCCACCAGCCGTTCGTCCTCAACCACCAAAATGCGCACTTGCATCATGTTCGGTTTGAAACGGGTGTGATGCGGGTGCATGCTGCGCAGTCTAAGCACTCGCAGTGTTTTGTGGTATCGGGTCAATACCTGAGTTTTTTACAAAGCGGACCCTACAAGCCCGCCTGAATCAGACCGGTGTGGATGGCGTAGCGCACCAGACCGGTGACCTCGTGAATGTCGAGTTGCTTCATCAGGCCGCTGCGGTGGGAGTCCACGGTTTTGACCGACACCGCAGTCGGCGCGCGATGTCCTTGGAGCTCAGACCCTGGGCCACCAAGCGCAAAACCTCCAATTGCCGAGGTGTCAGTTGCGTTGTTCTGTCGTCTTGTGTACCAGGCGCTGCCGCCTGGGATAGGATCACGGTGGCCGCGATGGCGGAGCTCAGATAGGTCTGACCACTCAAAACGGCGTGAATCGCCAACTCGAGTTCTTCGGGTGCTGCATCCTTTAACAGATAGCCGTGCGCACCATTGCGCATGGCCTGGCGCACGTGCTCCTCGTTTTGGTACATTGACAAAACCAGAACCTTGATTTTTGGCCAGGTCTTGCGCAAACGGGCGGTTGCCTCCAGACCGGTGAGCCCGGGCATGGAAAGATCCATCAAAACCAGGTCGGGTTGTAGCTGCTCGGCCAGCAGCAGGACCCGGCGACCATCTTCTGCCTCACCTACGACCTCGATCCCGGGTACCAGAGCCAGTAAATTGCGCAAGCCAGCGCGAACCAGGGCATGATCGTCCGCCAGCACCAGACGCGCCAATTTCATGGCAGACGGCACAATGGGTAGCGCAGGCACACGGTACTGCCGTGGCCTGGCCGGGACGCCAGGTCGAGTTGCGCCTGTATCAAGAGGGCGCGCTCGTGCATGCCAAGCAGGCCAATTCCATCGCCAGCGAGTGCCCGGCCCTGTACCGCAGCCGGGTCAAAACCACAACCGTTGTCTTGCACCGTAAGTGTCAGCAGATTACCGTCGTGGCGCAGGCAAACGACCACCTGCGTCGCGTGGGCGTGACGTTCAATATTGGTCAGCGCCTCCTGGGCGATACGAAAAAAGGAAATTTCCACTTCGGGTACCAACCTGGCACCGTCTGCCGCAGCAGACTCGTCGCAGCGAAACTCAAAGCCACTGCGCGATGCTGCTTGCTTGCCCATCCAGCGCAAGGCCGGCAGCAGCCCGAGCTCGTCGAGCATGGGAGGACGCAACGCCGCCGCCATGCGCCGTACCCGCAACAAGGCTTCTTCTACGATGGGCAAATTGTCGGCCCTCAGCGACTCTACGGTCTGGTCCTTGATGCGATGGCCGGCCTGCAGGTTGATTTTGATAGCAGTCAGGCACTGGCCTACATCATCATGCAGTTCAATCGCAAAGCGCCGACGCTCAGACTCCTGAACCTCGAGCACGCGCTGCGAAAGTGCTTGCAATTGGCGCGCATTGGCATGCAGCTTGACCTCGGCGGCGTGCTTGTAGAGTGCCATCTCGATGGCCGTGTTGAGCTCACGTTCCGAGAAGGGTTTGAGCACATACCCATAGGGTTCAGTCAGTTTGGCGCGGGCAATAATGGCATCGGCAGCAAACGCCGAGACAAACACCACCGGAATAAAAAACTGGTCATGAATGGCTTGCGCCGCCACAATGCCATCCATGGGCCCGGTCAGCTGAATGTCCATCAACACCAGATCGGGGCGTAAGGCGCCGGTCAAGGCAATGGCTTCTTCCCCGGTAAAAGCATGCCCTACCGGCAGGTAACCCCGGTCTTCCAGATGTGCCTGGATATCGCGGGCGACGACAATTTCGTCTTCTACTATCAAGATTCTGGGATGTGTCATCCGGTGTTTAAGGGTTGATGGCAACCGATCGCGAGTCTAAATGATGGTTACAAGAGCGATCGAATCTGTGGTGTCCGATTACTTTACAAGTGTGCACCGGCGCGATTTTTACCTGAAACAGGGTCTTCCAACCTGTTGTCCGGGTATTCCCCTAGCATGCCGGGGTTGGATTCACCCAGCCTGCCGTTTCAATGCTGCTGCAGCAGTATTCTGGACTGCCCAGACTTGATATAACCTAAACCTTCGGGTCGCCCGACCTCGATGAACCGGGTCCGCGCAGAGTTTCTCGGATTTCGTGGACTGGCACGTCGACGATGTCGGAGTTTTCTGTTGAGCTGCGGGATGCGGTTTTGCGCCACATGCCGCGCCGCAAGGGCTCGGACGCCTGGTAAAACCGGGTGAAGTTGGTCCGCATCGTGGGTCTGCGCCCGGTCAGCAGCGACCACAGCATGCTGGCAAGCACTGCACAGAAGACGATCAGCAACACGGTCAGTACAAAAACGCCTGTCATAGCAATCAGCAGCAGCCGCAACAGACCGCGCAGGATGCGCGCCACCCCCTCAAGAAACCCGTTCATTGTGTTTATCCTTTCTGCTTCAGGCGGTTACGGCAGGCTTGGCGTCTGCCTGCAGCAAGCGCCACAAATACCGTCCGGTATGGCTGTGCGGATTGGCAGCCAGCTCTTCTGGCGTCCCGACTCCGAGCACAGTACCGCCCCCTGAGCCACCTTCAGGTCCCATGTCAATCAGCCAATCGGCGGTTTTGATGACGTCAAGGTTGTGCTCGATCACCACGATGGTGTTGCCCGCGTCGCGCAGTTGGTGCAACACCTTGAGCAACAGATTGATGTCCGCAAAGTGCAGTCCGGTGGTAGGTTCGTCAAGAATATACAGCGTGCGACCGGTGTCGCGCTTGCTCAACTCCAATGCCAGCTTGACACGCTGCGCCTCGCCGCCCGACAAGGTCGTGGCAGCCTGGCCCAACTTGATGTAGGAGAGCCCGACGTCGAGCAGGGTTTGCAGTTTGCGTGCGATATTGGGTACGGCTTTGAGGAACTCAAAGGCCGCTTCAACCGTCAGATCCAGAATTTGTGCAATGTTTTTGCCCTTGTAGAGCACCTCCAGCGTTTCGCGGTTGTAGCGCTGCCCGGCGCAAACATCACACGGCACGTAGACATCGGGCAGAAAGTGCATTTCCACCTTGACCATGCCGTCGCCCTGACAGGCTTCGCAGCGGCCGCCTGGCACATTGAAGCTAAAGCGCCCCGGCCCATAGCCGCGTTCGCGCGCGGTGGGTACCTCGGCCATGAGTTCGCGAATCGGGGTGAACAAACCGGTATAGGTGGCCGGGTTGGAGCGCGGTGTGCGGCCAATCGGAGACTGGTCGACGTTGATCACCTTGTCGAAATGTTCTATGCCTTCTATGGCCTCATGCTCGGCTGGCTCGTCGTGCGCACGGTACAGGGTGCGCGCCACCGCGGCATACAACGTGTCATTGACCAAGGTGGATTTGCCCGAGCCCGAGACACCGGTCACGCAGGTAAACAAGCCCACCGGAAAGTCCACACTGACCTGCTTGAGGTTGTGCCCGCTGGCGCCGACCACGCGCAAGGTTTGCAGCGCACCCAAGGTGGCCTGGTGGTGGGCTTCGCGCTCAGCGCGGCGGAGTGCAGCCGGACTCGGCGCAAAGCGCTGTGGTTTGGCCGCGTCTTTGTCGGGCTTGGCGTACACGCTGGGCAGCCAGGGCGTGCGGCGACCGGGGACGGGAATTTGCAGGGTCTGCGCCAGGTACTTGCCGGTTAGCGACCGGGTGTTGGCTTTGATCGCATCAAAATTGCCTTGCGCAATGACCCGGCCGCCATGGATACCGGCACCCAGACCCATATCAATGATGTGGTCGGCGGCGCGCATCATGTCTTCGTCGTGCTCCACCACCAGCACGCTGTTGCCAATATCGCGCAGATGCTTGAGGGTTTCAATCAATCGGTCGTTGTCGCGCTGGTGCAGTCCGATGCTGGGTTCGTCTAGCACATACATCACCCCGGTGAGGCCGGACCCTATCTGGCTGGCCAGGCGGATGCGCTGCGATTCGCCACCGCTCAAGGTCTCGGCACTGCGGTCCAGGCTCAGGTAGTTGAGTCCCACGTCGTTGAGAAATTTCAGCCGAAGGCCAATCTCGCGCACCACTTTGGCCGCAATATCTCCTTTGGCACCGTGCATGCTGAGGCTCTGAAAATAAGCGTGGCACTCACGCAGGGTGACGCGGCTGATCTCGAAAATGGCACGCGCCTGCGCACCTTCCCCCACCTTGACATGGCGCGCCTCCAGCCGCAAACGCGCACCATCACAGTCCGGGCAGTGCCGGGTGCTGCGCATGCGCGACAATTCTTCGCGTACCAGGGTCGAGTCGGTTTCGCGGTAGCGCCGCGCCATGTTTGGAATAATGCCCTCAAACGGGTGCTTCTTGCTGAGTTTTTTGCCGGCAGAGACACCCGACTCCATCTGGTAGCTGAACCTGATTTCCTCCTCGCCCGAACCCTGCAAAACCGCCTGTTTTACCGCGTCTGGCAGCGATTCAAACGGCGCCTCCACATCAAATTTGTAATGTTTGGCCAGGCTCTCCAGCATCGAGAAGTAATAGCCATTGCGCCGGTCCCAACCCTTGATCGCACCACCGGCCAGGCTCAGCGCAGGAAACGCCACCACCCGCGCTGGGTCAAAAAACTCCTGCACGCCCAGACCATCGCAGGCCGGACAGGCGCCCACCGGTGAGTTGAACGAAAACAGGCGAGGCTCTAGTTCGCTGATCGAGTGGTTACAGATGGGGCAAGCAAATTTGGCGTTGAACAAATGTTCCCCGGGTCGCGCAGGGTCGCCAGCGGCTGCTTTGGCGTCTCCCATTTCCAGCGCAATGGCGCGACCATTGGCCAAACGCAGCGCGGCTTCAAAACTCTCGGCCAGCCGCTGCTTGAGGCTGTCGTACTCCGAGCGGCTGGCGCTGTCCGGAGGCGGCGCTCCTTCGGATGCCGGGGTGGCGTCAGCGCCGGCTGACACCGCAATCGCCGGGTTGTGGCGCACCTTGACCCGGTCAATGACTACGTCAATGTCATGTTTTTCGGTTTTCTTCAGCAACGGCAGGTCATCAAACTCGTAGGCCTTGCCATTGATGCGAAAGCGCACGTAGCCCTGGGCCTGCATTTCGGCAAACAGTTCCAGAAACTCGCCCTTTTTTTCCCGCGCCACCGGCGCCAGAATCATGAGCCGGGTGTCAGGCGCCAGCGCCAGCACGGCATCCACCATCTGGCTCACGGTCTGGGACTGCAATGGCAGGCCATGTTCAGGACAATACGGCGTCCCGGCACGGGCGAACAGCAGGCGCAGGTAATCGTGGATTTCTGTCACCGTACCGACCGTCGATCGCGGGTTGTGGCTGGTCGCCTTTTGCTCAATCGAGATAGCGGGCGACAGGCCCTCGATCACGTCCACATCGGGCTTGTCCATCAACTGCAAAAACTGCCGCGCATAGGTCGACAAACTCTCCACATAGCGGCGCTGCCCCTCTGCATACAGCGTATCAAAAGCCAGACTGGACTTGCCCGAGCCGGACAAACCGGTAATGACGACCAACTGGTTGCGCGGAATGTCGAGGTCAATATTCTTCAGATTATGGGTGCGCGCACCGCGCACGCTGATGCTTTGCTGTTGCAATGCGCGGGCAAGATAAGTGCCGTCGGGTTCTGGGGCCGGGAAATCGCTGCCTGGGTGGGTGGTCAAGGGGAAGCCTAAGATGAATTGTGCGAACGCTGGGAAACCCAGCATGATAGTGAATCTTGGCCCGCCATGTGCTCACCCACCGTGAGCCGCTTGGATGAATGGGGGACAATAGGCCCTTTTTGCGGCCCGCGCGCGCTTCAACCCAGGTTCACGCCAGTGAGTGATTGTCTTGTCCACTTCGTCATCTACCTCCCCCAAGGCTAAAGCACCGCCCTCGTCGACCCGCATGACCGGTCTGGAGCGACGTTCCGCCGTCTCGCTGGCGATGATTTTTGCCCTGCGCATGTTGGGCCTTTTTTTGGTGCTGCCGGTGTTTTCGCTGGAGGCACGCACCTACCCGGGCGGCGATGATCCGGCGCTGATCGGACTTGCCATGGGCATTTATGGCCTGACCCAGGGCGTGCTGCAAATCCCGTTTGGCGTCGCCTCGGACCGCTTTGGGCGCAAACGCGTGATGGTGCTTGGGCTGCTCATTTTTGCAGCAGGCAGCGCGGTGGCAGCACTGGCAAGCGACCTGACCTGGCTTGTCATAGGGCGCGCACTGCAAGGAGCCGGCGCGATTTCAGCAGCCGTCACGGCTCTGCTTGCCGACCAGACGCGTGATGTGGTGCGTACCAAGGCCATGGCCATGGTCGGCGCCAGCATCGGGCTGATGTTTGCGGTGTCGCTGGTGTTATCACCGCTGCTCAATGCGGTGCTGGGTCTCAACGGCCTGTTTGCCCTGACCGGCACACTGGCGCTGGGCGGCATTGGCGTGGTGCTGTGGTGGGTGCCGCCTGAGCCCAGGGAGCACGCAGTCCTGGGGCAGACCAGTTTGGCGCGGGGTCTGCTAGCCGTGCTGCAACATGTTGGCCTGTTGCGGCTGTATTTTGGCGTGTTTGTGCTGCATGCGGTGCAGTTGGCCATGTGGGTTGCCCTGCCCACTCTGCTGGTGCAGGCCGGACTTGAGAAAGACCACCATTGGTGGCTCTACCTGCCTGCGGTGTTGGGTTCGTTTGTGATCATGGGCGGCATGTTTACCCTGGAGCGGCGCGGCTACCTGCGCGCGGTATTCTTGAGCGCGGTCGGACTGATCGGTCTGGTGCAACTGGGGCTTTTTGGGCTTGCCAACAGCGTCCCGACCCTTGGCAGCCTGGGGGTTTTGCTGTTCCTGTTCTTTTGCGGATTTAATGTTCTGGAGGCCAGCCAGCCCAGCATGGCCTCCAAAATTGCCCCGGCCAGCGCGCGCGGTACCGCCTTGGGGGTTTACAACACCCTGCAATCCCTGGGGCTGTTCACCGGTGGCATTCTCGGCGGCTGGTTGGTCAAAAGCCTCGGTGCAGCGGGACTTTTTGCGGTCTGCGCTGGTGGCATGGTCCTCTGGCTGGCTGCAGCCTGGCCCATGGCTACGCCGTCGAGCCACGGCGCCAATCCGACCCCAAAGGCAGGATAATGTCGCAAACTACCAAGGGAAATCTATGGCATCCGTGAATAAAGTTATTTTGGTCGGCAACTGCGGGCGTGACCCTGAAATCCGCTATTTGCCCTCAGGTCAGGCTGTGGCAAATGTCAGCGTGGCCACCAGCACCCGGCGCAAGGACAAAAACACTGGTGAAAGCATCGAAACCACAGAGTGGCACCGTGTCACTTTCTACGACCGACTGGCCGAGATAGCTGGTGAGTACATCAAAAAAGGACGTCCGATTTATGTCGAGGGTCGTCTGAAATACGGCAAGTACACCGACCAGGCGGGCATCGAGAAGAATACAGTTGACATCATTGCCACCGAACTGCAGTTGCTCGGTGACCGCGAAGGCAGGGGCGCACCCCACGACGGCGATGAAGGCGCAAGCACCCGACGTCCGCCCTACACACCGCGCTCCGCCCCGGTGGCACCAGCGCCCGCGCCCGCCCCTGCCCCAATGCCCGTGGCTGCACCACGTGTGGCTCCGGCGCCCCGGCCCGCAGGCAGCTTCGATGACATGGATGACGACATCCCGTTTTAATTCGACC
>JAIPCE010000070.1 GCA_021738345.1 Rhodoferax sp.
CAGGTGCCTCGGCCGGCGGGCGGGCGGGCGGATTGGCTGCCGCGGCTGGTTCTGTGGAGGCCGCCGCGGGCATCTCAGACGTGGCAGTAAGTGGAACCGGTTTAGGATTCAGCAGCTCGCTCCAGAGTCCGCCACTGAGCTTGATTTGCTCGGTCAGTTGCTCCAGGCTCATCTCACTGGTGCTGCCAATGCGGGGCTCCACGCCCAGGCTAGCCAGCAGTTTGTTCTCGGCACTTTGTACCTGTGCCATAGCCTGATAGCGACGCAGCAGGCTCAAAATTGCAGCGGTGCCGTTGGCCACGGCGTCGAGCTTGCTCTGCGCGGCAGCGGTGGCGCGGTCTTTCACAATGCCGGAGATTTTGAGGTCGGTGGTGTAAATTTCGTCGGCACGGTCAAACTGATTGCGTGCATTGATGAGTTGCAGGCGCGCCAGATGCACCTGTGTGATGACCGCCACATGCATCGCCAGCCGCCGCTGGTTGGCCAAAGCGACACCGGCCTCGGCCAGTTTGATTTGGGTCGGTCCTGTCATCAGGTTAAAGAGGTTAAATGACACCTGCAGACCCAGCTCGTTCCAGTTGTTGTTGATGAGGTATTTGTCGGAGTCGTACTTGATGCCGTAACTCAGCGAGACGTTGGGGTATAGCTTGACCAGGGTTTTGCGCACTTCATCGCGTGCCAGACGGGCGTTGTAGTGGTGCTCGCGCAGGTCGGCATTCTGGGCCAGTGCAGCTTCTTCCATCACTTTCAAGGGCACACCCAGCAATTCGGTGTCGTCTGGTTTGACATCGACGTCGGCCAGCACCACGGTTTGACCCACCGGCGCGTTGATCAAGGAGGACAACTCCAGCGAGGCGGAGGCCAGTTCCTGGTCAATGGCTTCGAGCAGGCGCATGTTTTCCAACAGTTGGCGCTGGTAGCGCAAGGCGTCGAGCGGATTGCGCACGCGCTCAGCCTCGACCCGGCGCGAGTCGTTGAGAGCGTCCTCGCCCATGGCAATGGTGGCGTCGACGTCGGCTCTGAGTTTTTGCGCACTGACGGCGCGCCAGTACGCAGTGCGCACGTCCTGCATCAGCACGTGCATGGCCTTGCGCCGGCGCTCGGTGGCAATCAGCACCCGGTCGGCTTGTTGGTGCGAGTTGTAGTAGCCCAGACCCAGGTCGAGCAGGTTCCAGGTGAAGCCGAGTTCACGGGTGGAGCGAGTCCGGTCTTTATTCACCGAGTCTTCACCGGTCAGTGGGCCGCCGGCCACGCTGGTCATGCTGTTGGATTCGTTGTTGCGCGAGGCATAACCCGCTTGTGCGACCAATTTTGGCAGCATGTCGAATTTGGTGACATCAAGCTGGTTCAGGGCCAACGCCTCTTCCATCATCTTGGCGCGCCGGTCCAAGTTGTATTTAAGCGCGCGCGCCATCGCCTGGTTGAGCGTCAGGGGGGCAACGATGGGCTCCACATCCTGGCGAATGGCCGCTTTGTCCGCCTCGTTGATGGGTCCCATGTTGGCGGGCTCTAGCTTTACAGGCACCACGGTCGAACAGGCCGACACCGCCAATACCGCAGCCGCAATCAGGGCGAGTTTAAAAATGCGCCCGGACGAAGCACCTGAAAGTTTCGAAGACTGGACCAATTAGTTCCCCTTGTAGTTCACACCAAAAATAGATAGCAAAAAACTATTGCGCTTTATACGCACGCCATAAAGGCGAAAATTCGCAAAGTTGCAATGTTAGTGCCTTATGTCTGCACAAATCTAACCAATTCTTTCACAATGTTCAATTCAAAGTGAATCAGGATGAAAAATCCCGCGGATACCACAATGCGGCACATTCTTATCACCTACCTACCTAAATCTCGGTACACGTTTGCCGCAGCTACCAAGCCCGAGTCGTCGTTAGCCGCGTGGGGGCTCGCTCTTAACCGCATCAAAGTTAGAATCTTGGGCTTTGCCGTGCCTTTACGGCTGTCCATGCACCACAACGCCCCCATGTCAGACACCACCACACTTTCCCCAACGCCCCCGGACGAAAATCAGCTGATGCTAGAGCGGCGTGAAAAGCTAGCCGTGCTGCGGCAGCAGCAATCAGACGGGCGCGGCGTGGCGTTTCCCAATGACTTTCAACCCAACCGCAAGTCTGAAGACCTGTTTGCCGAATTTGACGGACTGACCAACGAGGCATTGCTTGAGAGAGGCGCGCGCGTCAAGGTGGCGGGCCGCATGATGCTCAAGCGGGTGATGGGCAAGGCCAGTTTTTGCACGGTGCAAGATGCATCTTTTGGCCCCTCGGGCGGGCGCATTCAGATCTATGTCAAGGGTGAGGACGTGGGTGCCAACGTCTATGCCGCCTTCAAACATTGGGATTTGGGAGACATTGTGGCGGCCGAGGGTCTGGTCTTCAAAACCAAGACTGGCGAGCTGTCGATCCATGCCAGCGCGGTGCGTCTGCTTACCAAGAGCCTACGCCCCATGCCAGACAAGTTCCATGGCATCAACGATCAGGAGGTGAAATATCGGCAGCGCTATGTCGACCTGATGACGGACGAGTTGGCCCGCAAGCGCTTTGTGGCGCGCAGCAAGGCGGTCAGCAGCCTGCGTGATTTCATGGTGCAGCACGACTTTCTGGAGGTGGAAACACCGATGCTGCACGCCATACCCGGTGGTGCCAATGCCCGGCCGTTCGTGACCCATCACAACGCCCTGGACCAGCAAATGTATTTGCGCATTGCGCCCGAGCTGTATTTGAAGCGCCTGATTGTGGGCGGGTTTGACCGGGTGTTTGAGATCAACCGCAATTTTCGCAATGAGGGTATCTCGGTGCGCCACAACCCCGAGTTCACCATGATGGAGTTTTATGCCGCCTACTGGAATTACCAAGATCTGATGAACTTCACCGAGGCCCTGGTACGCGACGCCGCACTCAAGGCCTGTGGCACGCTGCAACTGTCCTATGCTGGCAAGCATGTGGACCTTTCAAAAGGCTTTGAGCGCCTGACCATCGTCGAGGCCATCTCCAAACACACCACCGCTGGCCCCCACGTACAGGACCGCGAGTGGCTGGCCCACGCGCTGCTCAAACTGGGGTTGAGCGAGGCCAAACACCAGCTTTCCACACGCAGCCTGGCCAGCCTGCAAGTGATGTACTTTGAGGAAACAGTAGAGGAAAAGCTGTGGCAGCCCACCTTTATCTGTGAGCATCCGATTGAAATATCGCCTTTAGCGCGCGCTAGCGACACCAAGCCGGGTGTCACCGAGCGCTTTGAGCTCTACATTACCGGGCGCGAGTTTGGCAACGGGTTCTCAGAGCTTAACGATGCGCAAGACCAGGCGGCCCGCTTTTTGGCCCAGGTTTCCGCCAAGGATGCGGGCGATGACGAGGCCATGTTTTACGACCATGACTTTGTGCGCGCCCTCGAATACGGCATGCCCCCTACCGGCGGCTGCGGCATAGGCATCGACCGGCTCATCATGCTGCTGACCGACAGCCCCAGCATTCGGGATGTCATTCTGTTTCCGGCGCTGCGGCGAGAGGCTTAACACGCAGCGCTGTCAACCCCCTGCCCTTTTGGCCCGGTGCCCTAGCTTGAGCAGGTGCGCGAGCAGCTTGTCGCAATGGTCACCCTGGACCTCGATCACGCCGTCTTTGACGGTGCCGCCACTGCCACAAAGGGCCTTGAGTTGCTTGGACAGCGCCGTTAACTCAGCATCGTTGAGCGTCAGGCCCTTGACCAAAGTCACACCCTTGCCGCCACGCCCCTTGGTTTCGCGGCTGACCCGCACTGTGCCGTCGCCTGCTGGCCGTGCCGCTTGCGCCTTGCACTGGCACGCCAACACTGGCTGACCGCAGTCCCGGCAGGCCCTGCCAGTTTCAGTGGAATAGACCAGAACACTGGAATTTTGAGATTTCATGGCACTTCAGGGAACCCAGTCGAGCGCCTGCATATAGGCGGGCTCGACCATCAATTCATCCCAGTTGGGCGATGGCTTGGTGGGCAGCAGCGCCAGGCGCCGCAGCTCGCTGGCCTCTTGCGGCTGCCATTGCTTCTTGACCTGGGCCTCGGTCAAACCTGCAATAAGTTCATCCAGCGGCTGGGCGTCGCCTAACGACTGGTTGCACAACAACACCATGTCGCAGCCCGCCGTGAGTGCCGCCAGCGCCGCCTCGGTGTAAGAGACCGCTTGGCCGTCCAGCACGCGCGCACCGGCCATTGACAGATCGTCGCTAAAGATGGCGCCCGCAAAACCCAGTTGTCCACGCAGAATGTCAAGCAGCCACTTGCTGGAAAAGCCCGCCGGGCGGCGGTCCACTTTCGGATAGATGACGTGCGCCGGCATCACACTGGTGGTGACCGTACTTAGCCAGCGATAGGGTGCAGCATCGTCCGCCAAAATGGCCTTGAGACTGCGCTTGTCGACCGGAATTGCGGTGTGCGAGTCGGCCTTGACAAAGCCGTGGCCGGGAAAGTGCTTGCCGCAGTTGGCCATGCCACTTTGCAACAGCCCGTGCATCAGGCTCTTGGCCAGCAGACTGACCACGCGCGGGTCTCGGGCGAAGGCGCGGTTGCCGATAACGCTGCTTTCGCCATAGTCGAGGTCCAGCACCGGGGTAAAGCTCAGGTCCACGCCACAGGCGCGCAACTCGGCGCCCAGCACATAGCCGCAGGCGCTGGCGGCATTGGTGGCATCCAGCGGACCGGCCGTTTTGGCTTTGCCAACCGGGGCCGGCTCGGCCAACCACATCTCACCCAAGGCGCGCATGGGCGGCAGATGGGTAAAGCCGTCTGTTTTGAAGCGCTGCACATGGCCACCCTCATGGTCGACACAAATCAGCAAATCGGCACGCAGCTTTTTGATAGCTCGGCACAGGGCCGCAAGCTGTGTACGGTCCTGCCAATTGCGCGCAAATAAAATCAGACCACCCACCAGGGGGTGTTTCAGGCGACGGCGGTCGGCCGCAGTCAGGCTGAACCCGGCAATGTCAATGATCAAGGGTGCATGAAAAGTCATGGCGCGTCTCTTTCTTATGTGTTAAGCCTAGATACAACTCATTTGAAGAACATGGTACTTCAGGTTAAACCCTCGAGGACGCATCGGTAAGCCCTTCAATCCAGGGTTTCCACGACGCAGAAGCTTGCCGCGTAGTCGGTCTCATCGGTCAGAGTCATGTGTGCCCGCAGTCGCTGCTCGTCAAACCACTGTTTCAACGCACCATGCAGCACCAGTATTGGTTTGCCGCTACGTTCATTGGCAATCTCGCAGACTTTCCAGGTCATGGGCATGCGCATGCCCAGGCCAATGGCCTTGCTGAACGACTCCTTGGCGCTGAAACGGGTTGCCAGATAGCGCACGCCGCGCTCAGGCCAACGTGCGCTGCGCATTTTCCAGGTTGCAAATTCCGCGTCGCTCAGCACCTTGCTGGCAAAGCGCTCGCCATGGCGCGCCAGACTCTCGCGAATACGGCGCACATCGCAAATGTCGGTACCGATGCCGAAAATCATCGTAGACATTGCAAGTAGGCCTGCACGGTAGCGGTGTAACCCAACTCCAGTGCGTCGGCGATCAGTGCGTGCCCGATCGACACTTCGGCAACATCGGGCACGGCGCGCACAAAGCTCGCCAGGTTGTGCAAATTAAGGTCGTGGCCGGCGTTGACTTGCAAGCCCGCGTCCAGCGCTGCCCGGGCTGCAGCGGCAAAGCGCGCGAGTTGTCCGGCTTGCTGCGGCGTGCCCCAAGCGGCGGCATAGGGCTCGGTGTACAGCTCGACACGGTCCGCGCCCAGGGCTTTCGCAAGCGCCATCGGCCCGGTTTCAGCGTCCATAAACAGACTGACGCGCACTCCCAGGTCATGGGCCTGCGCAATCACGGGCTGCAAGCGGGTTACATCCTGCGGCAAGGTCCAGCCATGGTCGCTGGTGAACTGGCCCTCACCATCAGGTACAAAGGTTACCTGGTGCACCGGCAGGCCGCGCGCGCGCAAATCGCGCACGCAATCGAGCAGGTTGTGAAACGGATTGCCCTCGACATTGAATTCGCGGTCTGGCCATTGCTGCAAAAGCGCGGATAACACCAGTACATCGTGGCCGCGGATATGCCGCGCATCGGGACGGGGGTGCACGGTAATGCCCGCCGCACCGGCCTCCAGGCACAAGGTGGCGGCACGTGTGACGCTGGGAATGCCCAGATGGCGTGTATTGCGCACAAGCGCCACTTTGTTCAAATTGACTGAGAGGTGGGTGCGTGGTGCAGTTGTCATAGGTGCAGTAAACGGCCCATCTTCGGCCTCTTCAAGTTAAAGGGATTGAATATCCAGCATCATCTGGCGCGTTCGCAAGGTGGACACACCACAATGGTAGTGCACAAGCGCACGCAACATGGGCTTCAATGCGGCCTGAGACTGTGCACAGGCACGCAACGCGGTGGTAAATGGAGCATCGCCGTGCATTGCAGCCTGCAGGTCCAGCCATTGGTCACCCGTGATGCGCGCGCGATCCTCCGGCCCGGCCTGCCGCAAACCGCCTTCAGGAACCAGACAGTAGCTGGCCTGCGGATCAAGTGCTCCCAGGGTCATGGTTTGCTGGTCCAGCTCTGGCAGCACACCAATTTCCCTGAGCAAGAGCAACTCGAAACTGCGCAGTGCCGCCTGTAGCACCTCGCCATGCTCGCTGGCCAGCACAGCCACCACCTGCGCGTAAATGTCAAACAGACCGGGGTGCGGGTCGTCGCGCGCCAGCAGACTCAGCAACAGCTCATTGAGATAGTAGCCCGACAAAAGGGCGTCGCCGGTCGGCATGACATGACCGCCCTGCCACTCAGCGCTCTTGAGGGTGCGGATCTCTGCATCACCGCCAAACGCCACATGCAGGCGTTGCAAGGGTAACAAGACCGGTCGAAAGCTGGAGCTGGGCCGTTTGGCGCCCTTGGCAACCAAGGCGATGCGGCCATGGTTGCGGGTAAACACCTCGAGAATCAGGCTCGACTCGCTCCAGTCATAGCGGTGGAGAATGTAGGCGGGCTCCTCGGCGATGCGCTTCACTAGGGTGACCTCCGGTCAACTGGCACGCCACAAGACCAGCTCGCAGCCTGGCATGTCAGCCGTAGCCAAACGACCTGACACGCGCCTCGTCGTCGGCCCAGCCAGAGCGCACCTTGACCCACAGCTCCAGAAACACCTTGGCATCTGCCAGGCGCTCGAGTTCGACCCGGGTTTCCATGCCAATGCGCTTGATGCGCTCGCCTTTGTCGCCAATCACCATGGCCTTGTGGCCGTCGCGCTCGACCACAATGGTGGCCGCAATGCGAAGCAGGCGCTTTTGCCCCTTGCGCTGGGGCGGCTCTTCTTCAAATGTGTCGATGACCACGGTGGATGTGTAGGGGAGCTCGTCGCCGGTCAGGCGGAACAGTTTTTCTCGGACCAGCTCACTGGCCAGGAATTTTTCACTGCGATCTGTCAATTCAGATGCGTCGTACCACCAGGCCTGTTGAGGCAAGAATTTCTCGCAAATGCCCAGCAGGCGCTCAATGTCCTTGGCATTTTTGGCCGACATCGGCACAAACTCGGCAAACGGGTGCTGGCTTTGCATGGTCTGCAGCCAGGGCGCTATATCGCCGCGGCGGTGCACGTTGTCGAGCTTGTTGGCGACCAGCAGGGTGGGAATGTCCTTACCCAGCAAGGCCAGCACGCGCGCATCGGCCGGTGTAAAACTGCCGGCCTCGACCACAAACAGAATCAGGTCCACGTCGACCACCGCAGCTTGCACGGTCTTGTTGAGCGACTTGTTCAGTGCGTTGGCGTGCAGTGTCTGAAAACCCGGGGTGTCGACAAAAACAAACTGGGTATTGGCCCGCGTGTGCATGCCGGTGATGCGGTGTCGCGTGGTCTGTGCCTTGCGCGACGTGATGCTGATTTTTTGCCCCACCAGGGCGTTCAACAGGGTAGATTTGCCGACATTGGGTTTGCCCACGATAGCCACCAGACCACAGCGCTGTCCTTCGGTGGTGGCACCGGCCGCCTGCATTTTGGGAGTGGTCTTGAGCAAGCCCTGCAACATGCTGTCGAGGTCTTGCACGTCGTCGGCCAGATACTCTGCCACGTTCTCGTTTGCAGGCGGTTCAGGACTTTTAGAAGGTTTCATAGGTAGCGGCGCGGAACTTGGGAGCGAGATCAGGTCAAATTTACTCTGCTCGTATCTTCGTCATTCCGGCCTTTGTGGGAATGTCGGCCATTGAACACGATAGGTTAAGAGGCTCATTTTGCCTTGGAAGCAAGACATCAATTCAGATTCTTCAAATGGCTCATCTTGGTCTTGAGCGTTTGCAGCATGGCGGCGGCAGCGGCCTGTTCGCCAGAACGGCGCGAACCGCCAATGCCACGTTCGGATAGTCGCAATTCTGGAATTTCGCATTCCACGTCGAAACTTTGCTTATGCGCCGCGCCCAGGGTGCCTACCACTTTATAAAGGGGCAACTTCATCTTGCGGCCCTGCAGCCACTCCTGCAGCTCGGTTTTGGGGTCCTTGCCAATGGCCTCCATCTGTGGATTGATCTCGACCGCGTCAAACAGTCGGTGCACCAGCCCTTGCGCCTTGGCAAAACCGGCGTCGAGATAGACCGCGCCAATCAGGGCTTCCAGTACGTCAGCCAAAATTGACGGGCGTTTGTGTCCCCCCGAGCGCACCTCACCTTCGCCTAGCTTGACCACTTGCGGCAAACCCAGACTGACTGCGAGCTGGTGCAGCGTATCTTGCTTCACCAGATTGGCGCGCACCCTGGATAAGTCTCCTTCTGACAGATTGCCCAGTCGGATATAAAGGAGATCAGAAACGGCGAGATTCAGCACCGAGTCGCCGAGAAACTCCAGCCGCTCGTAATGGTCCGAGGAGAAACTGCGGTGGGTCAGCGCACGACCCAGCAAGCTTTGGTCTAAGAAAACATGTTGCAGGCGATGCTGCAACTCAGGCAATCCATCAGCCACTTATTTGGATCGACCCGCGTATTTCAATGTCAGGTAGGCGGGACCAAACAGGTGGATTTCCCGTTTGTAATCAAAGCTCACCACGACTTTGTCCGCTTCCTTGGTCACGTCAAGGTCCCGGCCGGAAATGGTCTTGATGTCATCCACGGCAGCAGCTTTGTCGAAAACGGTCCGCACGTCGGCAACCGTGGCGCCCTCGGCAGCGGCCTTGTTGACGGCCTTGGTCACCGACTGATACTCCATGTAGGTCGGAAAAACCTGGGCCAGCACCACACCGGTCATGGCTAATATGCCGCCCACGAAGACCAGCCCAATAAAGGAAATGCCGCGTTGGCGGGATCTGACTTTTTCCAGCATGCTGAGTTCCTTGTTAATTAAATGAACCAATGCGTTTGAGGCTACCAAAATTCATCCACACGAAGAAAGCCTTGCCCACAATATTTTTTTCTGGCACAAAACCCCAAAAACGTGAATCAAGGGAATTATCGCGGTTGTCACCCATCATGAAATAGTGTCCCTGCGGTACTTTACAAGTCACTCCCTCTACGGTGTAACTGCAATTCTCCCGACCCGGAAAATTGTCGGCACCGGGCACAAAGGCCGGTCGTGCATCGTCATTGAGCAAGCGGTGTTTTTTCTCGCCAAGGGTTTCTTCAAATTGCTTGAAGTAGCGCATGGTGTCTTCATCAAAAAACTCGGGGAGTGCCGTGGTAAGCACGGGCTGACCATTGACTGTCAGGCGCTTGTTGAGGTAGGCAACCTCGTCACCGGGTACACCAACCACGCGCTTGATGTAATCCAGGCTCGGTTTGGGCGGATAGCGAAACACCATGACGTCGCCGCGCCGGGGGGCATCACCCTCGGTGATTTTGGTGTTGACCACCGGCAGGCGCAAACCATAGGTGAATTTGTTGACCAGAATCAGGTCTCCCACCAGCAAGGTGGGGACCATTGAGCCCGACGGAATCTTGAACGGCTCAAACAAAAAGGAACGTAGGAAAAAGACCGTGATGATCACCGGGAACAGCCCGGCGGTCCAGTCCAGCCACCACGGCTGCTGCAAGATTCGGGCTTTAGCCTCGGCGATATCGCCATCGACCTGGTTGATACCCATCTTGCCAAGTTCTTCGCGGCGTTTGAGGTCGCTGGCTTCGAGGGCGGCGGCGGCGCGCTCGCGTTGCGGCAAAAAATGGAAACGCTCGGCCAACCAGTAAATACCGGTGACGACCGTGGCCACAAACAGCAGCAAGGCAAAATTGCCGTCAATGACGCCCAGATACCAGGACCCGGCATACGCCACAAAGACGGCCAGAACCACAGAGGTGATCGCTTGCATGGACCTAGTCTTCCACCTGCAAAATTGCCAGGAACGCTTCCTGGGGAACTTCGACCGAACCAATCTGCTTCATGCGTTTTTTACCTGCTTTTTGCTTTTCGAGGAGTTTGCGTTTGCGCGAAATATCGCCGCCGTAGCACTTGGCCAGAACGTTTTTGCGCAGCGCCTTGATTGTCTCACGCGCAATAATGTTGGCGCCGATGGCGGCCTGGATCGCGACGTCGTACATCTGCCGTGAAATGATCTCGCGCATCTTGGACACCACGGCACGGCCTCGGTACTGGCTTTGGCTACGGTGCACAATAATCGACAGGGCATCGACCCGCTCGCCGTTGAGCAGAATATCAACCTTGACGACATCAGATGCCCGGTATTCCTTGAACACATAGTCCATCGAGGCATAACCCCGGCTCACACTCTTGAGCTTGTCAAAAAAGTCCAGCACGATCTCGCCTAGCGGCATGTCATAGGTCAGTACCACCTGGCGGCCCTTGTAGGACATGTTCATTTGCACGCCGCGTTTCTGGTTGGCCAAGGTCATCACCACGCCCACGTACTCTTGCGGCATGTAGAGGTGCACCGTGACAATGGGCTCGCGAATTTCCTCGAGTCGACCCTGATCGGGCATCTTGGAGGGGTTTTCGACCATCAGCACTTCGCCGTCTGCCTTGAGCACCTGGTAGACCACACTCGGGGCGGTTGTGATCAGGTCCTGGTCAAACTCGCGCTCCAGTCGCTCCTGCACAATTTCCATGTGCAGCAAACCCAAAAAACCGCAGCGGAAACCAAAGCCCAGCGCCTGCGACACTTCGGGCTCGTAGTGCAGCGAGGCGTCATTGAGCTTGAGCTTTTCGAGCGAATCACGCAATGAGTCGTACTCGCTCGCCTCGGTCGGATACAAACCGGCAAAAACCTGCGGCTGAATCTCCTTGAACCCTGGCAAGGCCTCGGTGGCAGTAAATGCAGCACCGCCCGTACCGGGTTTGATCAGTGTGACAGTGTCACCGACCTTGGCCGCCTGCAGTTCCTTGATGCCGGCTATTACGTAGCCCACCTCGCCGGCTTCAAGAACATCACGCGGTTGGTTGGCCGGGGTGAAAACGCCCAGATTGTCGGCGTTGTACGTGGCCTCCGAGGCCATCAATTTGATGCGGTCTCCCTTGGCAAGGCGTCCGTCGACCACACGTACCAGCATGACCACGCCGACATAGCTGTCAAACCAACTGTCGATGATCATGGCGCGCAGTGGTCCGGCGGGTTTGCCCTTGGGGGGCGGAATGCGCGCCACAATGGCTTCAAGAATGTCCTCGATTCCCATACCTGACTTGGCGGAACAGGGGATGGCATCGGTGGCGTCGATGCCAATCACATCCTCGATTTCGGTACGGGCGTTGTCAGGATCGGCATTGGGCAAATCCATCTTGTTCAAGACCGGAACCACTTCGACGCCCAGATCAAGCGCGGTGTAGCAGTTGGCGACGGTCTGCGCCTCGACGCCCTGGGAGGCATCAACCACCAGCAAGGCCCCTTCACAGGCGGACAGCGAGCGACTCACTTCATAAGAAAAATCCACGTGGCCTGGAGTGTCGATGAGGTTGAGGTTGTAGACCTGCCCATCCTTGGCCGTGTACTTCAGCGCAGCCGTCTGCGCTTTGATGGTGATGCCACGCTCTTTTTCGATGTCCATCGAGTCCAGAACCTGTGCCTCCATCTCGCGTGCCTCAAGCCCACCGCAGCGTTGAATGAGCCGGTCTGCGAGCGTGGACTTGCCGTGGTCAATATGGGCAATGATGGAAAAATTTCTGATGTGATTCATCAACGAAAAACGTTCAAGTGCTTGAATTCAAAAGCGAGAAAACAAAAAAGGGCGCGCCGCAAAACGACGCGCCCTAAAACCAACAATCATTGGCAACTGCGAAGGTTGGAGCACCATTGTAGGCAAATATTTGCAAACCGAAACCCCAACATCCGCAATCAGGCGTCGCTGCAACTCAGCAACAAACCGCATATTCGCCCGCTATTGGCAATGCCATTGCCGCAGTGTGGGAAAGGGCGCGAATAAAGGAGGTCATTCTAACTGGCCCAGCCCGGCCCAAGTGAGCGGGTCGGGCATGCTACTACTTATCGGCTCGGGCGAATGACTGCGTACTGGGTCCATTCGCCACGCCGGAACAACACATTCACGGGCTTGTTTTTATCCAGTTTGGACAAAATGGACTCAAACTCTTTCACACCCACCACCTCGATATTGGCGACCGCAATGATGACGTCCCCTTCCCGCAGACCAGCCCGGGCCGCAGCTTCGGTGGCAGCGTCGATTTTTACACCCCCTCTGACCTTCAGATCTTTGCGCTGTGCTTCGGATAAATCACTGACGGTCAGACCCAGCACTTGCCCGGCCGAAGAAGACTTGGGTTTTTCGTCTTTGGTTGACGCTTTGGTGGTGGGCTTGTCGGCCTCTATCTCGGCAATGGTGATACTCAGGTCTTTGGTCGAGCCACGTCGAAACACAGTGACCGTGCTCTTGGTTCCGGGCTTGGTGCTGCCCACGATGCGTGGCAGATCGCTGGATTTGTCGATCGCCTTGCCGTCAAACTTGGTAATGATGTCGCCCGCTTCGATACCGGCCTTCTCTGCCGGCGAGCCACTTTCTACGGCCCGCACCAGGGCACCGGCAGGTTTGCCTAGGCCGATGGACTCCGCAACATCTTTGCTGACCTGATCGATTTGCACCCCGATGCGCCCCCGCGATACCCGTCCGGAGCTGCGCAACTGCTCGCTCACCCGCACCGCCTCATCCATGGGAATGGCAAAGGAAATGCCCATGAAGCCCCCAGAGCGGGAATAAATCTGGCTGTTGATGCCAACCACCTCGCCACGCATATTGATCAAGGGTCCACCAGAATTACCGGGGTTGATGGCGACATCGGTCTGGATGAACGGCAAATAGTCGCCGGTATCGCGCTGCTTGGCACTCACGATGCCCGCCGTGACCGTGCTCTCAAGGCCAAACGGCGATCCAATGGCCATGACCCATTCACCCACGCGCAATTTGCTGACGTCGCCAACCTTGACCGCTGGCAAACCCACGGCCTCGATCTTCACCACTGCCACATCGGTGCGTTTGTCGGCCCCGATAATTTTTGCCTTGAACTCGCGCTTATCGGTCAGCGTGACCAGCACCTCGTCTGCGCCCTCAACTACGTGCGCATTGGTCATGATGAAGCCATCGGAGGTCAGCACAAAACCCGAGCCCACGCCGCGCGGCTGGTCCTCTTCAGGTTGTGGCCGATTGGGCCGCGGTACCTGTCGCGGGTGGCCCGGAATATTGGGCATGGGCAGGCCAAAGCGCCTGAAAAACTCCAGCATGTCCTCGTCTCCCTGGAAACCAGGGCCCGGGCGGGCCGCCACTTTTTCAAGCGTGCGAATATTGACCACCGAGGGACCGACCTGGTCGACTAGGTCGGTGAAGTCTGGCAGGGCACGCGCCTGCGCATGGACCGGCTGCAATGGTGTCGTAACCAGCACTGCGGTGCTGGCCAGCGCCAGCGCAAAAAACACCGAGCGCAGGGGTTTTATCACTTGGAGTGTCATCGAATGTTTTCCGATCAAAAAAATGGGTAATTAGGGTTTTATTTTTTACGTTCAAGAGCAACTACAAAAGCCATCAGGGTGGTCAGCGGTACCTCGCCGACTGCGGACGCCCACCAGTCGTCGATCCGACGGGTCAAGGCGTGAGAGGCCCCGCCCAGATTGGTATAGCCCTCACGCCCATGGCGTCGCGCGTCGAAGGTTTCCACAAACAGCGACACGGTGGCGAGACCATCCGAAAAAACCCATTGCATCGCCCCATCGCTGACGCTGCCAGCGCTCGGCGGCCGCGAAATTGGACGTTTGAAGCAACCTGTGGGCTTGAACCCGGCCACAAGTTGTCGCAAGGCCCAGCCCTGGCTATCGGCCGTGACGTGCTCTATTGCCGGACGTTCGACCCGGTAGCCTGCGGTGTCGCTCATCATTTGGTGCAATTGGCCAACACTGACTGGCGCGTCGAGTTGCAGCTCAGAAAAGGCCGACTGTTCCAGCAGCCGACCATCCGTGTCTAGCGTCTGCAATTGCATCACCAGCCCGGTGCGCTTCTCGCTCCAGACCTTGTAACCAAAACGCAAGCGGTCCTTGGGCTGCAACTGAACAAGCTCGGTATCAAAGCCTGCCACCCGGCCGCTACCGAGGGGCCTGAGATGGTAAAACTCGTTAATTGCATGGTCGTTGGACTTTAGCAAAGCCGGAAACAAACCCAAGGGTTCCCGATTTTCGACCACGGCCACACGGGCCTGCGGAAACAACGTCAACACCAGGTCATTGCGCCGAAAGGTGGCGCGCGGAATGCCACTGAGCGACTCCACCCGTTCCAACTGCTGGTTACCCTCGCACACATGCCAAATCCTGGCACTGGCCAAGCCGGTCCCCGAAGACACCACAAAGGTGCCGGTGTAGGCGCGGTAACGCGAGGCCTCATGCGCGCGCACCAACCAGTTCTTGAGCGTAAGGTCGGTGGCGGACCCCTGCTGCGCCAAGGTCCAGCACGAGCCAAGGCCAAGGCATATCCCCACCGCCCAAAAGACGGCAGGCCTGAACCAGGCGCTCACCGCTGCGGACCCTCAAACGTCGCGTTGCGCAAAAACCCGCTGGGCCGCTGCAGCGCAGAATGGCCACCCAACTGGTGGTGCGCAGCCAACAAACTGTCTAGCGCCGGGTCGCGAATCATTTGCGCAGTCTGCCTGTCGTCCTCGGGGCCGGTTGCCGTGACCGGCGCCGGCGGAGCAAGCGCTGCGAGTTGCGGCACGGCATGGGGTGTCACGGTATTCCATTGACGGACTCCAATCACTGCAAGCAAGGCGGTACACGCCACGCCGGCAAGCCATTTCCAGCGCCATACCGCAGCATTTGCGCTCTCACTGACGCGCCGGCTTGCAGGCACCGGCGGAGCTGCAAGTTGCTCCGCTGAGGCCACAGTCGGGCGCGCCGGCTCTTGCACCAGGCGTTGCTCCAGCTTGGTCAAAAATGCAAAATCGCGGTCGGCCGCCGCCATGTTCCCGCTGCGCAGTACGTCCCCGACGACGTGGTAGGTGTGCCAGGTTTGGCGTCCCTGCGGATCGTCGACCAAGCACTCTAGCGTCGCCCGCAAGTCGTCGCCGCGCAATTGGCCATCCACCAAGGCGGACAGCAGCTCGTTGTTGGGTGCAGGGTGCGATGTCATGGATGGTCTCCTACCAACGCTTGCTGGTTTGCTTCTCAAGCAAAGGCTTTACGCGGGCCGATATGGCTTCGCGTGCCCGAAATATTCGGGACCGTACGGTACCGATGGGGCACTCCATGGCAACAGCAATTTCCTCATAACTCAAACCCTCAATTTCGCGCAACACAATGGCTTCTCTCAAGTCAGTGGGCAAATCGTCCATCGCCCGGTTGACAACTTCAGCAATTTCTTTGGCTGCCAGGACGGTCTCCGGTGTTTCATCTGAGCTTTGTTCATTTTTTTGCCAGGAAGTTTCATCGTCATCTCCATTGCTGAGGTAACTTTCTGTAATGCTGGGCTCACGTTTGAGCTCGACCAAAAACTTCTTGGCGGTATTGACTGCAATGCGGTAGAGCCAGGTGTAAAACTGCGCGTCGCCTCGAAACTGGTGCAGTGCCCGGTAGGCCCGAATAAAGGTTTCCTGCGCAATGTCCTCGACCAGATCCACATCGCGCACCATACGCCCGATCAGCCGTTGAATGCGGCGTTGGTATTTGAGCACCAGCAAACCATAGGCGCGTTGATCACCCGCCAAAGTCCGCTCCACCAACAGCAGATCGGCCTCCTGCGGAGCAGCAGCGGGCTGAGTCATAGGTCGGCAAGACCCGCGCGACGCTGGCCCCCGTCATCGACCGGATGCTCTGGCGTGTCAGGCGCCACGAGGGCGCGTCGCAAGGCGGTCCACTGGGCGGGTTGATCCATGCTTTGAAGCCAAAGCCACTGCCGGCTGGTGCCGGCTGCCTCACGCACCAAGATCAGCACCAGACGCTGAAAATCCAGGTGCACCTGAATCTTGCACTGCACGCCTTCGGCAAAGCCGCTCCAGGCCCAACGCTGCCCGTCCCACTGCAGCCGACCTGTCGCTGAGTGCAACCAGCCAACCCAACCGATGCCAGCACAAGCCAGCGCCACTGCAATGCACAGCAGGCTCTGATCGATCGACACGGCCTCAGTGAGCAGGAACATGAGCACGGCAACAGCACCCGCACACCAGACGCATGCCAAGGCCAGCGCGTACCCGCTGGACCGTGCTACCGAAAAACTGACCGCTGGTGCACGGTGCATGGGTGAAGTTGGGCAATTCGCGTGTCAGACGCGCTTGAATACCAGGCTACCGTTGGTTCCACCAAAGCCGAAGTTGTTTTTGAGCGCCACCTCGATGTGCATGTCCCGTGCCTGATTGGCACAGTAATCTAGATCACACTCCGGATCCTGGTTAAAGAGGTTGATCGTTGGCGGGCTCTTCTGGTGGTAAATCGCCAGCACGGTAAACACCGACTCCACGCCCCCGGCCCCACCCAGCAAGTGACCGGTCATCGATTTGGTCGAATTGACAACGATCTTGCGCGCGTGGTCGCCCAACGCCGCCTTGATGGCATTGGTTTCGTTAAGGTCGCCCAGCGGCGTCGAGGTACCGTGAGCATTCAGATACTGCACCTGCTCGGCATTGACACCGGCATTGCGCAGCGCCGACACCATGGCGCGGCGTGGACCGTCCATATTGGGCGCCGTCATGTGGCCGGCATCAGCGCTCATGCCGAAACCCGCGAGCTCGGCATAGATGCGGGCACCGCGCGCCACCGCATGCTCGTATTCTTCGAGGACCATCACGCCACCGCCCTCCCCCAGCACAAAACCGTCGCGGTCCTTGTCCCAGGGCCGAGAGGCAGTCGCCGGGTCCTCATTGCGGGTGCTGAGCGCGCGCATGGCGGCAAAACCACCAATACCCAGCACCGACACCGTGGCCTCGGAGCCGCCAGCGACCATGACGTCGGCGTCGCCATATTCAATCATGCGTCCGGCCTCGCCGATGCAGTGCAAGCCGGTTGTGCAGGCCGTAACAATGGCAATATTGGGACCCTTGAAACCGTAGCGCATCGAGACATGTCCGGCGGTCATGTTGATAATGGTCGCCGGCACAAAAAAGGGCGATATCCGGCGTGCACCGCGCTGAATGAATTCGCTGTGCATGCTCTCGATCAACGGCAACCCACCAATGCCCGACCCGATCACGCAGCCGATTCGGGTCGACTCCTCTTCCCCGAGGGCGTCACCGGTCGGCAGGCCCGCGTCAGCAATCGCCTGCGACGCCGCGACCAAGCCGTAATGGATGAAGGTGTCCATTGACCGCGCTTCTTTGGGGTTGATATAGGCACCAAGGTCCAAATGGCGCACTTCCCCCGCGATCTTGCAGGAAAACGTGGAGGCATCGAACTTGGTGATCAAGCCGATACCGGATTTACCGGCCAACAGGTTGTTCCAGGCCTCACCCACCGTGTTTCCAACGGGGCTGACACAACCCAAACCAGTGACAACAACGCGACGACGAGCCATAGCAATCAGTTTTCAGCAGTTAGTACTTGATGAACCGTCTCAAACGGCACCCGGTCTGTCGGCATCCGTGCCAACAGACCCACCACAATCCCGACGGTTGCTCGCACCGTCTGCGGGTTTCAGGCTTTTTTGTGCGTATTGGCGTAATCGATCGCGTTTTGCACCGTTGTGATCTTTTCGGCGTCTTCGTCGGGAATCTCGATACCAAACTCGTCTTCCAACGCCATTACCAGCTCAACCGTGTCAAGAGAGTCCGCTCCGAGATCGGCCACGAATGATTTTTCGTTGGTGACCTGGGACTCTTCCACACCGAGTTGCTCGGCAATGATTTTTTTGACACGTACTTCGATATCGCTCATGGCTTCCCTCTAAGGGTTGAAAAAAATAAACCGTAATTTTACCTGCGTTAGGGAGCTTTCCCTAACCAGGCAGCCGAACGGAACCATCGGCTGTAACTGCGAAGCTTATTCGAAATTCCAGGGGACCTACATGTACATGCCGCCATTGACGTGCAGCTCTTGTCCCGTCACATAGCCGGCCTCACGCGACGCCAGGTAGGCAACCGCGCTCGCCACGTCCTGTGGCTTGCCCAGGTGACCCAAGGGAATCTGGCCCAACAGAGCCTTTTGCTGTTCGGCGGACAGGCTTGCGGTCATATCGGTTTCTATGAATCCGGGTGCCACACAATTGACCGTGATGTTGCGCGATCCCAATTCACGCGCAAGTGCGCGACTCATGCCCGCCACACCCGCCTTGGTGGCCGCGTAATTGGCCTGCCCCGGGTTGCCCGAGGCACCCACCACGGAAGTGATGTTGATGATGCGGCCATAGCGCTGCTTCATCATGGTGCGCATCACGGCCCGGCTCATGCGAAAAACTCCTTTGAGATTGGCATCCATCACCGCATCCCATTCGTCGTCTTTCATGCGCATGGCCAGGTTGTCACGCGTTATGCCCGCGTTATTGACCAGCACGTGCAGACCGCCATGTTGCTTGACAACCGAGTCGACCAGGGTGTCCACGGCGGTGCCATCGGTAACATTGAGGGTCCGGCCGCTGCAGCCCCCAAACGACGCCAACGATTGCGCCACCTGGGCAGCGCCTGCGTCGGTCGTTGCGGTTCCCACCACCTGCATGCCCTGGCGCGCCAACTGCAGCGCAATGGCCGCGCCAATGCCACGCGAGGCACCGGTTACCAACGCAATCTGTTTGTCTGTCACAGCTTCTTTCATGCCAAATTGCCCTTGATTTCGTTCAAACTCGCGGTGTCAAACAGGGCCAGCCCGGTCAGCTCGGAATCAATCCGTCTGCACAAGCCGGCTAGCACCTTGCCGGGGCCGCACTCTACCAGAGTCGACAGACCGCGTGCCTTGATTGCCAGCACACACTCGACCCAACGCACCGGCCCAAACGCCTGGCGGTACAAGGCATCGCGAATACGCGAGGTGTCTACTTCGACCGCCACGTCAATATTGTTCACCAGTGCAATGCTCGGTGCCGCAAATGCGGTGGCGGCAAGGCGCTCCTTGAGCTTTTCAGCGGCAGGGCGCATCAGGCTGGAGTGAAACGGTGCTGACACCGGCAACGGCAGCGCGCGCTTGGCTCCGCTGGCCTTGAGCAGCGCACAGGCCTTTTCGACCGCTGCGGCACTGCCTGCAATCACCGTCTGGGCCGGGTCGTTGAAATTGACCGCTTCCACCACTTCACCGCTGTCAGTGCCAAACGCTGCTGTGACCTCAGCACAGCCGGCCTGCACCCGGTGGGCATCCATGCCCAAAATGGCAGCCATGGCGCCTCGTCCCACCGGCACGGCATCTTGCATCGCCTGCGCCCGCAAACGCACCAGCGGTGCTGCCTGCGACAAAGTCAGCGCTCCGGCCGCCACCAGCGCCGCATACTCGCCAAGGGAATGGCCGGCAACCGCCTGCGGTGCCACTCCCACCTCGGACATCCAGACGCGGTAGGCAGCAACACCCGCCACCAGCATGACGGGCTGGGTGTTGGTGGTCAACGCCAAGGCCTCTTTGGGGCCAGCCTGAATGAGCTTGGCGATATCTTCGCCCAAGGCATCCGATGCTTCTTGCAAGGTGCTAAGCACCACCGGGTGAGAGGCCCATCCGTCGAGCATACCCACCGATTGAGAGCCTTGGCCCGGAAAAACAAAAGCAAACTGTTTCATGGGAATATCAAAAAAGTAACCTAACGACCCACCTGTCGTCATTCCCGCGAAGGCGGGAATGACCGATAGGAGGATTTGACATCATGTCGCTTGGTCGGGATATGAGTGGTGGCAAAGTATCAAAAGATTACAGTTTCAGCAGCACCGCGCCCCAGGTAAAGCCACCCCCTACACCTTCGAGCAACAGCGTTTCACCGGGTTTGACCTTGCCCG
>JAIPCE010000071.1 GCA_021738345.1 Rhodoferax sp.
TGCTGCGGTAGCCGGCCAATTCACGTTCCAGCAGCTCGTAGTGTTTGGGTTCGCGGAAAAAATAAGTCTCGTTGGTGGTCAGCAAGTCGACTGCCATCTGAAACTCGGCGGCCTCTGACTCGTCATTGAGGATGGCGATGTAGTCGGCAAACCCGTCGAGCCCCAATTTCTGGATGCGGGGTGCCAGGCGTGACTGAATCAGGGATTTTTTGGAATCGTTGTAGGACAAGCCCGCTGCGGCATACATGATGTCGGCGATTTGCTTGAATTCCCGGTCACTGAAAGTAAGGGCTGCCACGTTGCTCGATTCAAAAAACTAGGCGATCAATTGGATCTCTTCTGCCAGATGCGCCATTTCTTCAATGTTCAGCGCCCGTTCCGGTGCGATGAGTATGACAAATGCACTGTCCACCTTGCCCATGCCACTGATGAACTCGCGGGGAATGCTGCTGCCAAACTGGGGGGGCGGCTCGATTCGGTCAGGCGTTATGTCGATGACTTCGCTGACCGCATCCACCATCAGACCCAGCTCGACCTTGTCGCCCTCTACCAGGGTGTCAAAAATGATGATGCAGGTTTTTTTGTTGACGACCGACCGAGTCCCGGAAAACCGCGCGTGCAGGTCAATCACGGGGACCACGGCACCGCGCAAATTGATGACTCCCCGTATAAATTCCGGCATCAAGGGAACCACGGTCATCGCACCAAACTGAATGATCTCCCGGACACTGCGAATGTCCATGGCAAAGACATCGTGGCCCAATGAAAAGGTGAGGTATTGCAAGGCGTGGCTGCCATCGCCACCCGTGCCATGTCTGTTGCTAGATTCGGTGCCCATGGCGTACCTCAATAGGGTCTGAAGTTGGACCCACTGTTGCCACCGCGTACCGGTGCGGTGACCAGCGGGGTATGCAGGCGCGGCGCAGGGCTGGCGCGTCGCCGGTTGACCGGTGCTGCCACCTCGTGGCGACTCCTTACCACGGGTGGCGAGTCATCTCCGATGTTAAAAAATGCCACCGACTGCTGCAACTGCTCGGCCTGCCCGGACAGCTCTTCACTGGTGGCGGCCAACTGCTCTGAAGCAGAAGCGTTTTGTTGCGTGGCCTTGGAGAGTTGACCCATGGCGCCACCGATCTGCACCACGGACTCGCTTTGCTCGGCGCTGGCGGCCGCAATCTCTTGCACCAACTCGCTGGTTTTCTGGATGCTGGGCACAATCTCGTCCAGCAATTTACCGGCACGCTCCGCAGTGGAAACGCTGTCGGCCGCCAAGCCACCGATTTCTTTGGCGGCCTGCTGGCTACGTTCGGCCAGTTTTCTGACATCGGCGGCCACCACAGCAAAGCCTTTGCCATGTTCGCCCGCGCGCGCTGCCTCGATGGCTGCATTGAGCGCTAGCAGGTTGGTCTGGTAGGCAATGTCGTCGACGATGCCGATCTTGGCAGCGATTTGCTTCATGGCGGCCACAGTCTGACTGACCGCACTGCCGCCCTCGGTGGCTTCGCGACTGGTCTTGGATGCCATGCCGTCGGTCACTTTGGCGTTATCGGAGTTTTGGCTGATCGATGCAGACATGACATCCACCGACTCGGTGGTTTCCTCCACAGAAGCAGCCTGCTCGCTGGCGGCCTGAGACAGCGATTGCGCTGTGGCACTGACCTGGTTTGCGGCACCCGTCAGTGCGTCTGCGGCGGCACGGACCTCGCCTAGGACGCGGGTCAGATTCTCGGCGGTCGAATTGGCATTGTCCTTGACCTTGCCATAGAGACCTGTGTAGTTATGCTCGATGCGCTTGGTAAGGTCGCCCTCGGCGAATGCCGCGAGCAAATCAGACACATCGTTGAGTCCCTGTTCACTGGTATTCATGAGCTGATTCATGCCCGATGACAGGTTGGCAAAGAAGCCGGTCTTGTCGTCCATCGTGATGCGCTGAGCAAAGTCCCCGGCCGCAGCGGCCATGACAATCGCAGCGACTTCTTTTTCGACATTGACTTCGGCAGTGCGATCTGCCCATTCGACCACGGTGCCGACCCGCTTGCCCTGGGCGTCGAGAATTGGGTTGGCCGCCAGTCCAAAGTGCAGGTTGCCGACCTGAATTTGTGTGCGATAGGACGAAGTGAGTGTGGCGAGCATCTTGCGCTGGTGGCTGGGATTTTTGTGAAAAATGTCGATATTGGCCCCCAGCAGCTTGCGTGCGTCGAACTGCGGCAGGGCCTTGCGCAATTCGTTTTCGTTGCCTTGCATCATCGCAGCAACGGTTTCGTTCATGTAGATGATTTCAAGATTGGTGTCGGCAATCATGACATTGGTGCTGCACTTGTCCAGGGCATTGCGAATCCGCAGGTTCTCGGCCGCAATGACTTGCTCGCGCTCCTGGGCCAGCTTTTGCTGCTCGGCGGCTGCCTGTTCCTGCAATACCTTGGCTTCCATGTCCTTCAAGGATTGATTCATGGCGACTTGCGAGGTTTGGAAACTGCCGCGCAGACCCGTGGTCTGGCCCAATCGGAAATACTTGCCTTGTGCAGCGTACTGCAGCGCGGTGGCCTGCTCCCTAAAACAGGCCTCGAGTTGATCCAGCATGTCGTTCATTTGCCAGCTCAAGCCAGTGAGCTCGGCATTTGGAGGAATATGGGTCATGCGACCGCCAAATTTGCCATGCGCGACCTCGTGGGCCAATGCGCGTACCTCGTTGAGCAATCGGGTGTTGGGCAGCAAACGGCGCAACCAGATCAGCCATAGCGCGGCGCAGGGGATCAATGGCAACACAAGCGCCCAGTTGCCCTCGGTTTGCCACACTTGAACCCCGAGTCCGGCCACCAGCAGCGCGCCCAGGCCGCTGGCAAAGCGGCCAGATTCAGATTGAAAGAATGAAAGACTCATAGCTCACTCCGTTTTGCGCCAACGCGCCTTTCAAAATCGCCACCGATGCCTCGCAGGCATCACGCGGACCTACCTTACGCTCTTCATCGAGCATTTTTCGATACAGATCAGACACCACGGACAACGCTGCAGCCTTGGGCTTGCGTCGGACCGAAAAATAGCCCTCGACCTGCCCTCGTGCATCGAGCGAAGGTGTCACGTTGGCGAACACCCAGTAAAAGCTGCCATCGCGGGACATATTCTTGACATAGGCAAAACACTCCTGCTTCGCATGCAAGGTATCCCACAGGAACTTGAACACCCCGCGCGGCATATCGGGATGGCGCACGATATTGTGCTGTTGCCCCAAGAGTTCTCTCTCTGAATAACCGGAATACTCAATGAAGATCTGGTTGCCGTAGGTAATACGCCCCTTCAAATCGGTTCGGGAGACCAGGAAGTCGGCTTCTCGCATGACCTTTTCGACCTGGGTGGGAACGATACGTTGGTCTTTCATGATTCGCTTCGATATTTTCCGTCAAAAGGGATTCAATAGGGTTTGAAATTACCGCTGCCGCCCCGTAGGGAAGCGGACGTCAGCGGCGCACTCAAACGCGGGGCAACACCAGTTCGGCGCTCGGACTTGGCTGGGCTGTGGCCAATCACTTCATGCCGCCCGCGCGGCTTGGGTGAGTCATCCCCAATGTTGAAAAATGCCACCGATTGCTGCAGTTGCTCGGCCTGGCCCGACAACTCTTCACTGGTGGCCGCCAATTCCTCGGAGGCTGAGGCATTTTGCTGAGTGGCCTTGGAGAGCTGACCCATGGCACCGCCAATCTGAACCACCGACTCGCTTTGCTCGGCGCTGGCGGCGGCAATTTCCTGCACCAGTTCACTGGTTTTCTGGATGCTCGGCACGATCTCGTCGAGCAACTTGCCCGCCCGTTCGGCGGTCGACACGCTGTTGCCTGCCAAACCACCAATCTCCTTGGCAGCTTCCTGGCTACGCTCGGCCAACTTGCGCACCTCGGCAGCCACCACGGCAAAGCCTTTGCCATGCTCACCCGCCCGGGCGGCCTCGATGGCGGCGTTAAGCGCCAACAAGTTGGTCTGGTAGGCAATATCGTCCACGATACCGATTTTGGCCGCGATCTGCTTCATCGCTTTCACGGTTTGACTGACTGCACTACCACCTTCGGTCGCCTCCTTGCTGGCTTTGGTTGCCATACCGTCGGTGACCTTCGCGTTGTCGGAGTTTTGACTGATAGAAGCTGACATGACATCGATTTGTGAGGTCGTTTCCTCTACACTGGCCGCCTGTTCGCTGGCTGCCTGCGACAGCGACTGCGCGGTAGCGCTAACCTGATTGGCGGCACCCGTGAGCGCATCGGCGGCGGCGCGCACCTCCCCCATCACGCGGGTCAAGCTATCGGCGGTTGAATTGGCATTGTCCTTGACCTTGCCGAAGAGTCCGGCATAGTCGCGGTCGATGCGCTTGGTGAGGTCACCCTGCGCAAACGCAGCCAATAGTTCAGAAACGTCGGTCAAACCTTGTTCGCTGGTTTCCATGAGCTGGTTCATGCCCTGGCTCAGGGTGGCAAAGAAGCCTTCCTTGCCGGCAATCGTCAGGCGCTGACTGAAGTCACCCTGTCCAGCCGACTCGACCAGGCCGGCGACCTCGTTTTCGACCCATACTTCGGCTGTACGGTCGGCCCACTCGACCACGGTGCCGAGCCGCTCGCCTGCCGCATTGAGGATCGGATTGGCCGACAGAGAAAAACTCAGGCTGCCGACCTTGATCTTGGTGCTGTAGTTGCCAGTCAGGTTGGCAAGCAAGCCACGCTGGTGGGCCGGGTTCTTGTGGAACACGTCAATGCTTTCACCGACCAGCTTTCTTGCATCAAACTGGGGCAACACTTTGCGCAGCTCGGATTCGTTGCGCTGCATCATCGCCGTGGCTGTCTCATTCATATAAATGATGTGGTTGCTGGAATCTGCAATCATCACGTTGGTGCTGCACTTGTCGAGCGCGTTGCGGATGCGCAAATTCGTGCGCGCCGCCTGCGCAGCGTCTTGCAGGGTGAGTTGAACCTTGTCGACTGCTTCGCAGATGCGGGCCTTTTGACCCGGAAGGCGGTCCATCGCGACATCGAGCTTGCCGGCGGCGTACTGGGTGACCACCTCCACCACCCTGGTGGTCACTGCAAGATGCGAGGCCACCAAGTCGTTGGTTCCTTGCATCAGGTCGCGATAGCTGCCCTCCATGTCATCGGCTGGCATGCGGTAATCGATCATGCCCAGATCGTGCTGCCGCCGCATCTCGGTTTGCGCCGCCTCAAAACCGATCAGATTTTTCTGCATATGGTCAATGGCGCTCAGAAGTCGACCGGTTTCGTCCAGGTTTTCGGTCCGCACATCGCTGTCAAACTTGCCCTCCGCTACCGCACGCGCTGCCGACAGCGCGCGGGCCAAGGGCCGGGTAATGCCGCGTACCAAATAGAGGCCAAACAAACCGGCAAAAAGCACTGCCAGGACGATCACGCCAACCGAGCGGTTGCGCGAGCTTTGGTAATTCTCGTACGACGTTTCGTAGTCCATCTTGGCATCGGCGTCGATACCGGCAATCAGTGCGTCAAGGTGGGGTTTGGTTGCGTCATAGAGCGGGTGGATGTGCTCCAGCACCACACGGCGCGCTTCGTTCAAATTGCTTGCCCGCAACGCAGCCACGGCCGGGCGTAAGCCCTGTTCGACAAACGCCTTGCGGTTGTCGGCATAGGCTTGCGAACTTTTCACCATCTCCGGCGACATCTTGGTCGCGACGAATTCTTTCCAAAGCCCACCGATACTTGCAATATTGGCCTCCACCTCGGCGGTGTACAGCACGACCTTCTCGGGTGTCGGGTCCAGCAGGGTATTGCTGATGACCAGACGGTTGCGGGTCATCAGGAAATTGATCTGGTCAATCCGCTGCGACTGCTTCATGTTTTCCAGGTACATCATCTCCATTGCGGCGCTGCCGTCCTTCAAACCCAACAGGCCGAAGGTCCCAATGCCAATGAGAAGTGTCAACAAGATGCCGATCAAGATGATCAGGCGGGTTCCAATTTTCATGTCATTGAGTTGCATAGTGGTGTCCTGGAAAATTGTCGATTCGATGGCTTGTTTCGCGTGCATGCCGTAGCTGGCGCGCGTTTGCTGCTAAACCACCGCGGGAGCATGCGCCAATACCGCGGCGTTGGCAACGCTCGCATGGCGATCTACGGTCACCAGGTCCCCCAATGACACCACATCAAGAATCAGCGCCACCTCGCCGCTGCCCAAAATCGAGGAGCCTGAAATGCCGCGCAAAGACTTGAACAAGCGTCCCAAGGGTTTGATGACGGTCTGGTGCTGGCCCAGCAACACCTCCACTTCAATGCCAAACTTGCCACGCGGTGAACTCACTACCACCACGCTGACACGGTCCGGCAAGGATGACTCCACCGTGTAGAGGGTACGCAGTCGCACCACCGGCAATAGTTGACCACGCAGTTCGAGTACATGGCGACCTACAGCGTCGACGCGCACCTCCGGGTTCGCAGCCTCAATGACTTCGACCACGGACCCCAGCGGCAGGACAAACTTGGATTGCCCGACGCCGACCAGAAAACCGTCAATGATGGCCAGCGTCAGCGGCAAGCGGATGTCGACCTGCAAGCCGACGCCGGGGACACTGTTGAGCTGGATTGAACCCCGCAGCGCCTCAATATTGCGGCGCACCACATCCATGCCCACGCCGCGGCCTGACAGATTGGTGATCTGCTCCGCGGTAGAAAAACCGGGCTCGAAGATCAGCATATTGATGTCGTTGTCGCTAGGCACAACACCTTGCTCGACCAGGCCGCGGTTCCAGGCGCGTTGCAGCACGCGTTCGCGGTTGATGCCACGGCCGTCGTCGTCGATGCGGATCAGAATGGCACCGGTCTCGTGGCGCGCGCTCAAGGTGAGGTGACCGGCGCGCGACTTGCCCGCAGCCAATCGCTCCTGCGGGGTTTCGAGTCCATGGTCGAGCGAATTGCGCACCAGGTGCATGAGTGGGTCGGCGATCTTTTCGACCATGGATTTGTCGAGTTCGGCCTCGCCACCCACAATCTCGAAATTGACCTCTTTGCCCAAGCTGGCAGCGGTGTCGCGCACGACCCGCCGGAAACGGCTGAAGGTCTCGCCCACCGGGACCATGCGCAAGCCCAGCGTGCCGTTGCGAATTTCCTCGATCAGGCCATTCATTTGCAGATTGGCTTCGATTAGCGACGCATGGTGTGTTTCGCGCGCCAATAGCGTGGCACCGGCGCCCGCAATAACGAGTTCGCCGAGCAGATTGATGACGGCATCGAGGCGGTCGGCCTGCACCCGGATGTAGCGCTCTTCGCTGGGCGCGTTCTCGCGCAGCTTTTGTTGCTTGCCCAGGGCGGCAGCGACCACTTCAGGCGCCAAACCGGCCTGTGTTTCGAGCAAATCACCGAGTTTGGGTTTGCCCACCAGGGGCATGGCACGTGACTGCTGCTGGGTGGAAAGCACCTGGTCGAGTTTGTCCTGCGACAGTGCGCCGACCGAGACCAGAAGGTCGCCCAGACGCGGCGTCTCTGGCATTTCCTCAATGGTACGGGCCATTTTCTGGTCGGCCGTTTCGGGTGCCACCACGTCAAACTCGCAGTCATCGAGCACGAAACTGAAGGCACCCTCGATGTCTTCCCGTGTGGCTGTGGTTTCGAGCTCCATGGAAAAGCTCAGATAACAATTTTCGGGGTCCAGATTGGCCAGTGCGGGCACCGCGTCGGCACTGCCGCGCACACTAATGACCCGCCCCAGCCCCGCCAGATAGCGTGCAATCGACAGCGGGTCCATGCCGTTGCGAAAGGTCTCAGGGCCAAATTGCGCAGCAATCCGCCACAACAGGGGGCCACTTGCACTTGCCGGACCCGTCGGGTTCGCCGCCGCCACCGGCGCAGCCGCAGGGGCTTGGGAGTCTTCGGTCAGTGCACGCAACTCAATGACCAGATCGGCGCGGGTGTCTTTTTGTTCAGGCGTATCGGCGTCTTCATCGGCAGCGGTATCGACCAGAAACTTGATCTGGTCATTGCACTGCAGCAGCAAGGTGCTGATGTCCGGGGTGAGCGCAATATCGCCATCGCGCATCTTGTCGAGCAGGGTTTCCACATGGTGGGTGAATTCGACCACCCGATGCAGGCCAAAAATACCCGCAGAACCTTTGACAGTATGGGCGCATCGAAACAGGGAGTCCAGCAGCTCGCGGTTATCAGGCTGCTCTTCGAGTTCGAGTAGCAAGGTTTCTATGGCCTCGATCTGCTCTGCCGCCTCACTGATGAAGGCAGGCATGGCCTGGGCAATGAACTCCCTGTCGGAGTCGGTGCTGTAACTCACGATGTACTCTCCATGTCGCCGAACTTCAAATAGCGCTTGTCCAGCCAGTGGGCAAACCCCATGGTGCGACAGGCTTCTATAAAGGCACTGCTGGCCTCGACCAGATGCCATGGGCGGTCGACGTGGGTCAACGCAGCGATCAGTTGCAGCCCTGAGCCGTCCACTTCGGCGACATCGCGGGCGGATAGCGCAAGGTAGTCCGCGCCGTCGGTGGCTTGCTCGGCAATCCAGGCCAGCAAGGCATCACGCGTTTCAAGCGCACTGTAAATATTCAGTTCGGAAGGTAGCTCAAACCGCTCGCTCATGGCGTTTCCAGTCAGTTGGGGTGGGTCCGGCCCAGCCAGGTTGGCCAAGGCAGGTGTCTAGACGCAGAGTTTGGAGACGGCGTTGACCAGTTGTGTGGGCGAAAAAGGCTTGACCATCCAGGCTTTGGCACCGGCGGCCTTGCCTTGCTCCTTTTTCTCTTCCTGACTCTCGGTAGTGAGCATCAGAATGGGCAAAAACTTGTAGGCGGCAATTTTCTTGGCGGCCTTGACGAACTCAATACCGTTCATGACCGGCATATTGATGTCGCAAATCGCCATATTGATCGTTCGGCCGTCAAGCAAGGCCAGTGCGGCCTGGCCATCTCCCGCTTCAATCACGCTGTAGCCCGCTCCGGTGAGTGCCATTTTCACCACCTGGCGCAAGCTTGCGGAGTCATCGATCACCAGAATTGTTTTTGCCATTGCGACCTCGTTAAAAAAAAGTAGTTTCGTTGCTGTCTGTTTCGCCATCCGCGACCACCGTACCGCCATGGCTCTGGCGCTGATCGGCCATGGCGTATTGGGACTGGAGCTGCCCCAACCAGGTACCCAGGTCGGGCACCGAACCCGGCTCGGCGGCCAATGCAGTGTGTAGCCGAGCCATGTCCGCTTCGAGCAGCACCATCATCTGGCTGATGCGGTCCTGGTACTGCAAGCCCATGTACATACGCTCCACCTGCGCCGCCACCATCTGGGTTTCGTGCTGAAAGGGTCGTGCCACCTGCTCCAGCGCAGCCATGGTCTTGCGCACCATCGACAGCACGTCTGCGATCGCGGCTTTGCCGTGCGCTGAAAGGCCGTCGTCGCCAAGCAAGGGGAGCAGCAAGTGTTCACAGGCTCCGGCCAAATCTGGCACGCCACCGATCGCTTGTGCCAGCGCATCGTTGATCTGCTCGGACTGACGTTGCGCCATGTTGATGTGGGGACCAATGTCCGCAAAGGCCTGCAACATCTGGCTGACTGCGACTTCAGACTGCGCCCGCGAAGTGGCCAGATGCCGAGTCCATACCGGCAATACTCCGGCGCTCAAAGCGATCAGCGCCTGCGCCGTCCGGAGCGTGGGATCTTCATCTGTGGCGGGCGATGTTCCTTTGTGCATGGCAGAGTGTGAGGCGAATTAGGGAAGCCATGGTAGCGCCAATTGCTGGCGCAAAAACGCCATCAGGGCAAATTTTCCGTAGCCGTTGGTGCAGCTTGCGAAAGCCGTGCAATGTCGGTCATGAGAAATGTGCCGCAGCCAATCAGCGTATTGCGGTCCAACGCCACGACATACGAGGCCTTTTGGCACAGTTGATCGGTCAGGGCATGCACCATATCGTAGGTCACCCAGCCGCCACCGGCATCCACCACCGCCCAGGATTTTTCAAGCAGATCGGCAGCATCAAGCCCTGGGGTTTCACTTAAACGGCTGCCCACCCGATGGGGTGCGACGCCATAAATGCGGTAAATGCCCTGCCGGTCGAAGGCAAAGAGGTACAGGTCGCGATCGATAAAACGGCCCTGCGGATCGTGGAAGTCTGCGGTGGCACGCTCCAGGCCTACATTGTGGACATGCAGCGCGGCATCGATCGTGAGCTGACGCGCCTCGTCGGCAGTGCCGTTGCGCAAACGGATAAAGCCCACGGCACTGTCGAGCTCCAGAGTCTGGTTGATAAGCTGGTCAGACTTGTCGGAGGCCTGGGCCACCAGTGTGGCATTTTGCTGCGTCAGGGTGTCAAGATCGCCCACGGCGTTGACCACCTCGGCTAACGCGGCGCTTTGCGATGCGCTGCCATCGGCCATCACATTGATGTTCATGGCGATCTCGCGGATGCCGGCGACCAGGCTCTCCATCAAGGTGTTGACCTGGGCAATTTCGGTGACCGTGGTCGCCACCCGCTCTGACGAGTCTGCGATCAGGGCCCGGACCTCGGCGGCCGCCACCTGGCTGCGTTTGGCCAGGGCGCGAACCTCGGCGGCGACCACCGCAAAACCTCGCCCCTGTTCGCCCGCACGTGCAGCCTCTACGGCCGCATTAAGGGCCAGCAAATTGGTTTGAAATGCAATGCCATCGATGGTGCCAATAATCTCATTCATACGCCCGGAAGTGGTCTGCAGGGGGCCCATGCCGCGCACCGCCTGGTGCATGAGCCGCTCGGCCGACTCGGCCTCCTGGTGCACACTGGAGGTCATCATGCTGACTTCCTGCGAGGCCTCGGCGTTTTTTGCCACAGTTTCGCTGACGCGGCGCACGTGCAGTGCCGTTTGCTGCAGATTGATGCCCTGGGTCTGGGCCCGCTCGGCGAGCGCCCGCGTATCTTCCACCAACCCCCGGCCACTTTCACCCAACTGGGCCGACGCGGCCCGCACCTGGGCGGTCATGTCGGAGAGATTGTCGAGCATGCGCTCAAAATCGCTGCCCAATTCGCCCAGGTTGTCCGTGCCGTTGTAATACCCGCGCGCTGAAAGGTCACCTTCTGCGGAGCTCTGCACCCCGCGCTTGAGCTTCTCGACCATGACCTCGTTGTTGACGTACAGACACAGCAATCCGTAGACCCCAAGCAGGCCAAATAAACCCACCACCAGCAAAGTGACCACCAGCATCAGCTCCGGCTGCTCACGACAACCGCCTGCCAGGTGGCACATTTGCTGGTAAAAAAGGAAGGCCATGGGCACCGCCATGACGACCGTAAGCAGCAAAATGCGCGTACCCAGTTTGGTCCGCATGGCAATCGCAATGCCCGGCCGCAATAGCCAATGGGGACTTTTGCCCGGAGCCAGGAAGGTGTGATGCATGGGGTTTTTAGGCCGCCGCGCGGCGTGACAAGACTTCAAAGGCTGGCAGTGTTTTGCCCTCCAGCACCTCCAGAAACGCGCCACCGCCGGTCGAGATGTAGCTGACCTGCTTGTCAATGCCGTATTTGGCTATGGCGGCCAGGGTGTCGCCGCCACCCGCGATGGAAAAGGCACTGGACTCGGCAATGGCCTGCGCAATGGTCTTGGTGCCGTTCTCGAACGCGGCAAACTCGAACACGCCGACCGGCCCATTCCAGACGATGGTGCCGGCGAGTTTGAGTTGATTGGCGAGGGTTTGCGCGGTGTCAGGGCCAATGTCCAGAATCAGGTCGTCGTCGGCCACGTCTGTGGCGGCCTTGATCGTGGCGGGCGCATCTGCTGCAAAGGTTTTGGCGGTGACCACATCGGTGGGGATAGGCACCGCCGCGCCACGTGCCTTCATGGCTTCGATGACGGCGCGCGCTTCGTCGAGCAGGCCTGGCTCGGCCAGGCTCTTGCCGATTGTCAGGCCCGCCGCCAGCATGAAGGTGTTGGCTATGCCACCCCCTACGATCAATTGGTCGACCTTTTCGGCCAGGCTTTTGAGAATGGTCAGCTTGGTCGAGACCTTGGAGCCCGCGACAATCGCGACCAGCGGGTGTTTGGGTGCCAGCAAGGCCTTGGAGATGGCGTCCATCTCGGCGGCGAGCAAGGGGCCGGCGCAGGCAATCGGTGCAAATTGCGCAATGCCGTAGGTGGACGCCTCGGCCCGGTGGGCGGTACCAAAGGCATCGTGGACAAAAATGTCGCACAAGGCGGCCATCTTGCGCGACAAGGTCTCGTCATTTTTCTTTTCGCCCTTGTTGACGCGGCAATTTTCCAGCAGCACCACCTGCCCAGCGGCCACCGGCTGACCCTGGACCTGAACGCCGTCGACCCAATTGGCCACCAAAGCTACGTCGCAACCCAAGAGCTCCTGCATGCGCCGAGCCACGGGTGCCAGGGAGTCTGCGGCGGTCAAGGTGCCTTCGGTCGGGCGACCCAGGTGCGAGGTGACCATCACCGATGCTCCCGCGTCGAGTGCCAGCCGAATGCAGGGAATGCTGGCGCGGATGCGGGTGTCTTCGGTGATGTTGCCCGCATCGTCCTGGGGCACATTCAGATCGGCGCGAATGAAAACGCGCTTGCCAGCCACCTGGCCGTTGGCACACAAATCGGAAAATCGGATCACATTCATGGTAATAGCCCTCAGTTGGATAGGTGCTATTGTAGAAGCGACCAGGGCCAACTTACCACCCCCAACCGACATGCAGCGGCAGGTAAACTGCCATGCCGATGACAATGGTTCCCAGTACCACCTGACCGGAATTGCGGCGCCAGAAAAAATAGGCCACCGCCGCAGCCGCTGCGTAGAGCCGGGCATCTTGCAGGTTTTGTATCAGTTGATCCTGGGTCATGACGATCTCGGGGACGATGACCGCCGACAGGGCCGCAATCGGCGCATATTGCAGACCCTTCTGAGCCCAATGGGGCAGCGCCCAATCTTTTTCAGAAATGAAGAAAAAAGAGCGCGCCAGTACGGTAATGCAGGCTAGCGCGGCAATGGTGGTCAGGGTCCAAAGGTCCGTTTCACCGACAAAGAAGTTACCCATACCGGCGATTAGATTTATTGATCTTCGGGGGGCGCTGAGGCCGGCGCGAACAATGGGGCACGCTCCAGCAACAGGCAAATGGCCACAGCAGCCGCAATGGCCACCAGAATGTTCAGTTTGAGCGGCAACGCGTAGGCAGCGACAGCCGTAGCCCCCGCAACGGCAGCAGAAACCCAGCGCAAGCGGCTGGACGCCAGAGAAAACATCATGCCCAGCAATGCAAGAATGCCGGCAAAACCCAGCCCCCATTGCGGGGCCACAAAATTGGCCAGCACCACGCCAAGCACGCTGCAAAAGGTCCAGCCAAACCAGTTGATACTGGCGTTACCTGCAAGATAAGCCATCTGAGCGACCTGTTCCGGCGGGCTCTGCCCTGGCTTGGGAAAGCGCTTGACAAACAGCACATAGGTCAAATCGGTCGTCAGGTAGCCGCTTACCAGTCTTTGCCATCGCGGTAAATGCATCACATAGGGACGCAAATGGGCGCTGAACACCACAAAACGCAGATTCACGCACATGCCCGTGGCCAGAATCACCCACATGGGGGCACCTGCCAATATCAGCGGAATCGCGGCCAACTGGGAGCTGCCAGCAAACACGATGGTCGCCATGAACAAGGCCTCCACTGTGCTCATGTCAGACTTCACCATGGCCACGCCGGTCATCAGACCCCAGGCAGAAATACCGGGTGTCACGCCGACCATGTCAAGGAAGCCACGGCGAAATTCGGGATGGCGGTAGTGTGCAGGAAGAAAAAACATGCAGCGCAATCAGGCTGGCGTATCAAAGCGCATGCTGGGATGCAGTGCAAAGCCGCGTAGAAAGTCAGATGCGCCGAGACGTTTGCCGCCAGCGCGCTGCAGTTCCGTCAGCAGCACGACCGAGTCGCGGGCTGCCACCGCAATGCCAGCCGGTTCCGCTGATAGCACGGTGCCCGGCAGTGCCATGGGGTGTGCAGCGTCGACGGCGCGCGCAGCCCAGACTTTGATGACCTCGTTGCCCAGGGTGGCGCTAGCGCCCGGGAAAGGATTAAAGGCGCGGATGCGGCGGCAAATCGTTGTTGCATCCTCGTGCCAATTCACCACGGCCTCGTGTTTTTCAACTTTGGACGCGTAACTGATGCCTTCCTCAGGTTGCCGTATGGGCTTGAGTCGTCCCTGGGCAGCCACCTCGAGTGCGAGCACGATCAGTTTGCCGCCCAGATCGGCAAGTCTGTCGTGCAATGATCCGGTGGTGTCGGTCGGTGTGATTGGCACGGTGTGCATCATGAGCATGTCGCCGGTATCAAGCTCGGCATCCATTTGCATGATGGTGACACCCGTTTCGGTATCTCCCGCCTCAATCGCCCGATGAATCGGTGCCGCGCCGCGCCAGCGCGGCAACAGCGAGGCGTGGATATTGAGGCAGCCTAACCCCACCCCTGACATGGTGTCGAGTAGCCACTGGGGCAGGATCAGGCCGTAGGCGGCGACGACCATGGCGTCGGCCTGGGCATGTTCTATGGCCGTGCGGGCGGCTTGGGCGTCTGCGGGGTATTTGCCGTCTAGCCTGAGGCTGCGGGGCTGGATCAGCGCCATTCCGTGGTCGAGCGCGAATTGCTTGACGGGCGACGCCTGCAGCTTCATGCCGCGTCCGGCGGGTCGGTCTGGCTGGGTCAGCGTCAGCGCAATGGTGTGGTCACTGTGGTGCAGCCGTTCCAGCGCCACGCGGGCAAATTCGGGCGTGCCTGCAAAGATGATTCTCACCGTGCGTCCTCGCGTTGGGCCTTGCGCATCTTGGTCTTGATCCGGTTGCGCTTGAGCGGGGACAGGTACTCTACAAACACTTTGCCCATCAAGTGGTCCATTTCGTGCTGTATACAGACCGACAGCAACGCCTCGGCCTGCAAGGTGCGCGATTGTCCGTGCTGGTCGAGGGCGCGCACGTGTACGGCGTCAAAGCGCTCGACGCCGTCGTAAATCCCGGGCACGGACAGGCAGCCCTCTTCATTGCGGTGTGTGGTTGGACTGGTCCAGACCAGTTCCGGGTTAATCAGGACCAAGGCTTGGTCACGCTCCTCGGAAACATCGATCACGATCAGTCGCTCATGGATGTCGACCTGGGTCGCGGCCAAACCGATGCCTTTGGCTGCGTACATGGTCTCCAGCATATCCGCCACCAGGGTCTGCATGCGTGCGTCAACCACTGCCACAGGTTTGGCGACGGTGTGCAGCCGGGGATCGGGATAACAGAGAATTGAAAGTAAGGCCATATCTTGATTCATCGGGGACGGAGCGGCCAGGCTGCATATTGCCGCCGTCGGTCCTGCAGGGTTTTGCCAATTCGCTATTTTCGCCACTTTTCAAGAAACTGGCAGTGGTGAGAGAGTAAAAACGTTGCCGAATCAAGGGCTTGAGCGCAAAATCGCGCGTAATCTATTAAGTTACCATGCGACTTTTGCATCCTATGACGATTCCATTGAATATGACTTCGGCCGTGGCTTGGGGGGCGCTGGCCGGCTCCTTGGTCGCCATTCCTGTGTCGGCGCAGACCTTTCCCGTGACCGCTGCGCAGCGTGAAGTAGCCAATCAGGTTGCGCAACAAGGGGTAGCGCAGGGTGAACTGGCAACGGATGCCCCCGCCCAGTACACCGTAAAAAACGGTGACACCTTATGGGATATTTCAAGACTGTTCCTCAAAAGCCCCTGGCGATGGCCCGCCTTGTGGGGTATGAACCTCACTGGCATCCAGAACCCGCACCGCATCTATCCAGGTCAGGTGTTGCTGCTGGAGCGCAAAGATGGCTTGGCAACGCTGCGATTGGCCGAGGATGCCCTTGCCGCCAACACGGTGCGGGTGTCGCCACGCAACCGCATCGAAACGCTGGGCGACGCCGCACTGCCCACGCTCAAGAGTAGCGTGATCGAGGCTTTTTTGGCCGAGCCCGTGGTGGTCGACGAGGCCGGTCTGCGCGCTGCTCCACGCATTGTGTCGGCCCAGGAAGGGCGCGTGCTACTCACCCGCGGAGACCGTGCGTATGCCCGCGGACCGGTAGATACCCCACTGCTCGACGATGCGCGGCTGCAAAAGCAATACCGCATTTTTCGTGACGCTACTGCGCTCAAAGACCCAGTTAGCGGAGAAGTGCTTGGCTTCGAGGCCCAGTATGTCGGCAAGGCCACGCTGGTCCGCGGTGAAACCACGGCAGAAGTTCAAAACAAGGACGGCAGCCTGACTACCGCCCTGGTGCCCGCCACCATCGACATTGTGGCGGCCAAAGAAGAAATGCGCGTGGGCGACCGCATGTTGCCCGAGCCTGCGCGCGAGCTGCGCACCTACACACCGCGGACGCCCAATACACCAACCGAGGGCCGCATTGTGTCGGTCTACGGCAGTGCAGTGGTCAATGCTGCACAAAATCAGGTCGTGGCCATCAACCGCGGCAAGCGCGACGGTATGGAGCCCGGCCATGTGCTGGCGATTCTCAAGGACGGTGCGCGGATGGTTGACAAAACCGATCCAACCCGCCCGCTACTGAAACTCCCGGATGAACGAAACGGCTTGCTGATGGTGTTTCGCACTTTTGAGCGCGCATCCTATGCCCTGATCCTGGAAATTACCGACGGGGTGCGCGTCGGTGACCGGCTTACCAATCCGCGCTAAGCCACAGGCCTTGGTTCGGCCTGCGCTGTGCCTGCCGGATACCCTGCATGGAGCATGAAGAACTTTCCTGCTGGCTACGCCTGTATTTGACCCCTGGCGTGGGCAACGTGGGTGCCAGGCGCTTGCTTGCGACATTTGGCCTGCCTTGCGACATCTTCACCCAATCGGCCCGGACGCTGGAGCAGGTCGTGTCTCAGGCCCAGGCGATGGCATTGCGGGCGGAGTCCCCCGAGTTGCCGACGCTGTTGCAAACCACCTGGAATTGGCTGATTACCGATCCGGTGCAGCGCCGAGTGCTGGTGTTGGGCGATCCGGCTTACCCGTCCGGATTGCTGCAGATCGAAGATCCTCCACTGATGCTATATGCACTGGGCGGTGCAAGTTCCACACCCGACACGTTCTTGGTTCCAGAGAGCAATCGCTGCCTGGCAATCGTGGGAAGCCGCAATCCAACGCCACAGGGCTTGGCCAATGCGCGCCGGTTTGCCCGGACCCTGGCGCAAAACGGCAAGACCGTCGTCTCAGGCCTGGCTTTGGGTGTCGATGGTGCCGCGCATGAAGGCGCATTGGAGGGTGCACCAGCGGGCGCGTGGGCAACCATTGCGGTAGTCGGCACCGGGCTGGACCGCGTGTACCCCCGGCAACACCACCAACTGGCGCATCGAATTAGCCAAAACGGACTGCTGCTCAGCGAATTTCCACTCGGTACCGCGCCCTCGACAAGCAACTTTCCCCGGCGCAATCGCATCATCGCCGGTCTGGCCCAGGGTGCGCTGGTGGTTGAGGCAGCGTTGCAGTCGGGCTCGCTGATCACAGCCAGACTCGCTTCAGAGCAGGGCAAGGAGGTCTTTGCCATTCCCGGCTCCATCCACTCCACCCAGTCGCGTGGCTGTCACGCACTGATCAAGCAAGGGGCAAAACTGGTGGAAAGTGTGCAGGATATTCTGGAAGAGCTGCAGTGGCACAGCAATCTGGCACCAGCCGCTGCGGCAGAGCGGGCCGGCGCCGATGGTGTGGGTGCAGATGACACGGCGACCCAGGACCCTGTGCTGCTGGCGCTGGGCTTTGACCCCACAGGTCTCGATGCCTTGCAGGCACGCACCGGGCTCGACACGGCAAGCCTGCAGGGCCAATTGATGCAACTGGAACTAGCAGGCGAGGTCACACGTTTGCCGGGCGGTCTGTTTCAACGCCTGGTCCAGGCCTGACACCGCATGGCCCTTGGGCAATTCCGTAACACCTTGTGGTCGCCGGCTCATGGAAATCGAAAGCGGTGAAAAGCGGGGGTAAGTCTGCAGTCAAGGGCTTCCATGCACTTTCTGCGCTATATTTCCAGCCATGTTTGAAGTGCTTGTATTCGTCTACGAAAACTACTACGCCGGCCATAGTTACCCAGAGCCAGAGCATCTGGAGCGCAAACTCAACGCCGTGGGATTTGAATCTGACGAGATCGATGATGCCATGATCTGGCTGAAGGGTCTTCGTGCTGCGGCCCAGGGTTCGAGTGGCCGCACTGGCATGTCTCAACCGGAACCACCCGAACCCTGGTTGATAAGACCATCACCGCAAAGCGTGCGGATTTATCCGCCTGCGGAACAGCGTCATCTTGGCCTGCGATGCCTGGGCTTTATCAGTTTTCTCGAGACAGCCGGTGTGTTACCCGCTGCCATGCGTGAAGTGGTCGTCGACCGCGCCATGGCTGCTCCCGGTGCGCCGGTGTCTTTGGAGGACCTCAAGATCATCATCTTGATGGTGTACTGGAGTTTTGGTCACGAGCCTGATGCACTGGTGCTGGACGAACTCTGCGCAGACCCGGCGACGCGGGTCGTCCACTGACACCGTACTCGCAGCCAGGCAATGGCTGCCTACGCCATGGTATTCACAAATTGCCACTGGTGGCTAATGGCAGGGCTTGCAACAACGCCAGGCGCTAATCAGTCAAGTCGTTTCAAGTCATGGGAAGAATTCAAATCAACGCGTGGCCTTGGCTTAGTTCGTCGTGCAATTTCGACCCCTGATCTTGTCGACGTGCCAAAAAGGCTTTGACAAGCTCTCATCAAAGACCAAATTCGGTTTGAAATCTCTCCCTACAGGGCGATAGAATTCGCTTGTGGGAGGGCTAGTCTCTTCTGAACTCGCCCCTTCGGGGGCTTGGATTGAAAACATGAACCGTGTTCTGGCCCATACCGGTGCCAAATTTCCCATTATTCAAGCCCCTATGGGCTGGATTGCGCGCTTTCCGCTGGCATCGGCGGTGTCGCGCGCCGGTGGCTTGGGCATTATCGAGACCTCGTCGGGCGAGACCGATAATTGCCAGGCCGAGATCAGAAAAATGCGCGCGCTCGGGCTGCCGTTTGGTGTGAATTTGCCGATACGCTTTCTCAAAGACGAGCAGATGCTCAGATTTGTCTGCGCCTCGGGTGTCAAGTTTGTCACCACCTCGGCGGGCAGCCCGGCCAAGTTCATTGCGCCGCTCAAGGACGCCGGCATCACGGTCTACCATGCGGTTCCAACCGTGGATGCCGCGCTGAAATGCGTCGACGCAGGCATTGACGGACTGGTGGTGGAGGGTGCCGAGGGCGGGGGCTTCAAGAACCCCGAAGAAGTGTCGACCCTGGTGCTGCTGCAGGCGATTCGTGCCCGCACCGATGTTCCGCTGGTTGCAGCGGGTGGTATTTGCGATGGTCGTGGCATGGCGGCTGCGTTTGCGCTCGGTGCCGAGGCGGTGCAAATGGGCACCCGCTTCGTCAGTTGCCTGGAAAGCCCGGTGCATGACAACTATAAAAACGCCATTGTGCAGGCCAAAGAAACCGGCACCTGGATGTTGAACAAAAAGTCCACCCCCTGCATCCGCGCGCTCAAGTCCCAGCGCACCCAGGCCATCCATGAGCAAGGTCTGATGCCGGCCGATGCGTTGAGCGGCATTCTGGGTCTGTACTTTGGCGGCGATATGGAAGCGGCACCCGCACTGGCCGGTCAGACGGTGGGCTTGATCGACGCAGTGAAGTCAGCCCAGCAAATCATCGACGACACAGTTGCCGAGTTTTTTGCGATTACCGCGCGCCTGGGGGCGCTGGCTCAGGCACGTTCGTTTGGGTGAGCGCCTGATATGAGCCTGCAATCGGTACGCGATTTTTTTGCATCACACGGTCTCGATATCCCGATCATTGAACTCGATGTCAGCACCGCCACGGTCGACCTGGCCGCCCAAGCCCATGGCGTGGAGCCTGGGCGCATTGCCAAGACTTTGGCATTTCGGCTTGGGGATGGTCGCCAGGTACTGCTGGTGGCGCGCGGTGATGCGCGCATCCACAACCAGAAATTCAAGGCTGCCTTGGGCAAGGGAAAAATGCTGCCCCAGCACGAGGTCGAGGTTCTGACCGGCCATCCGGTCGGTGGCGTCTGCCCGTTTGGGCTGGCCCAGCCGTTGCCGATTTACCTGGACCGCTCGCTGCAGGATTTTGATGAAGTGCTACCGGCCGCCGGTGCCGTCCACAGCGCCTTGCGCATCAGCCCGCAGCAGCT
>JAIPCE010000072.1 GCA_021738345.1 Rhodoferax sp.
TAGGCTCTGACCACCCCCATGTACCGGGCATCGTCGAGCAAGAACGCGTCGTGTCCATGCGGCGCATCAATCTCGGCATAAGTCACCTCACGCCGGTTGTCGAGCAAGGCTTTCACGATCTCTCGGCTGCGCTTGGGGCTAAAGCGCCAATCAGTGGTAAAGCTCACCAATAAAAACTTGCACCGCGCGCGCTCCAGTGCCCGGTGCAATTGCCCGTCATAGGCGCGCGCCGGATCAAAGTAATCGAGCGCCCGGGTGATCAGCAAATAGGTATTGGCATCGAAGTATTCGGCAAACTTGTCGCCCTGGTAACGCAGGTAGCTCTCGATCTGAAATTCGACTTCCTGCGTCGAATACTTGTACGCCGCACCACCCACCAGAGCATCGCGCAGTTGCCGCCCGAATTTCTCGTTCATGACATCGTCGCTGAGGTAAGTGATGTGTCCGATCATGCGGGCAATGCGCAGGCCGCGCTTGGGGATCACGCCATGGCGGTAAAAGTGGCCGCCATGGAAATCGGGGTCGGTCACGATGGCACGGCGGGCCACTTCGTTAAAGGCGATGTTCTCGGCGGTGAGGTTGGGTGCGCTTGCCACCACCACCGCGTGGGCCACGCGCTCGGGGTATTGGAGGGTCCAGCTCAGGGCTTGCATGCCACCCAAGCTGCCTCCCATCACGGCGGCCAAGGTGTCGATTTCAAGTGCGTCGAGCAAGCGCGCCTGGGCATTGACCCAGTCTTCGACCGTGACCACGGGAAAATCTGCGCCGTAGACCTGGCCGTCCGAAGCATCGGGATTGCGGTGCATCGGGCCGGTCGAGCCAAAGCACGATCCCGGGTTGTTGACCCCGATGACAAAAAAACGGTTGGTATCAAGCGGCTTGCCCGGCCCGATCATGTTGTCCCACCAGCCCTCGGAATGCTCTTTGCCGGCATAGACACCCGCCACATGGTGCGAGGCGTTGAGCGCATGGCAGATCAGCACCGCGTTGGAGCGGTTTGCATTGAGCGACCCATAGGTTTCAAAAGCCAGGTCGTAGTCACGCAACACCGCACCACTTTGCAAGGCCAATGGCGCATCAAAGTGCAGGGTTTGCGGTGTTGCGATGAGTGTCATTGCGCGGTCAAGGGTCGATCAGAACGTCCGTTAGTGTCAACGGGCTTGGTTTGCGGGGCCGTGTGGAGGGGTCGATAGACCGGGTGGTATTGCGAGCGGAAGTTTAACGCGTAGCTGGCAAGATGCGGTTGCTGGACTGGAGTTGGCTGGCCACCTGGTAGGTCGCCAGCAAGCGGCGCTGCATCTGCGCGACTTCCGGACCGGTCAGGTCGGCCGAGTGCCCCAGCGAGCGCTCCAGGTTGTGCGAGACCCAGCCGCGCGTGGTGATCCAGTCCAAGTCGTTGCCGCGCAAACCCAGACTGGCGCGGTCCTCGTCACGGCCCTCTTCCAGCAGCGAACGCCCAAAGCCCGCATAGTCCACCTGCCAACCGCACAGCGCAATCAGTGTGGGCAGAATGTCAAATTGGCTGCCCAGGCGCAGGTCCACGCCCGGCACCACGCCTGGCCCGACGATCAGCAAAGGAACCTGGTACAGATTGGGCACGTGCTGTGCGTTCTCCACAAATTCATCGGCATGGTCGGCCACCAGCACAAACACCGTGTTGTCAAAGTAGCCCGCCTTTTTAGCCGCTGCTATGAGTTCGCCCAGCGCCCAGTCTGCATACAACAGCGAGTTCAAAAAGGCCTCCTTGTCGCTGCCGCCGGTGAATTTCTTGAATTTTTCATCGGGAATGAGCCAGGGCGCGTGCGTGCTGGAGGTAAACACAAAACCCAAAAAGGGCTTACGTGCTTGTGCAAACAGCGCATGCGCCGCCTGCAAGGTGTTGTGGTCCCAAGTGCCCCAAGTGTTGGCTGCTTTGGGTTGCGCGTGGAGATTGGGAATGTCTTCGGCGCCGCGGTAGGTGCCAAACCCCGTGCGTGCGGCAATCGCATCAAAGCGCAGCGATCCGCGTTCACTGCTTTGCAAAAAGTAGGTGTCATAGCCTTGCGAGCGGGCCAACTCGCCCATAAAGCTTTGCCGGTTTTGCTCTATGCCCTCGCCCAGAAACGGCATGCCCGAAAAAGTCGGCTGACTGGCCAAAATCGACTCGGCACCAAGAATCGAGCGCTGCCCATTGGCATAGAAGCGGCTGTAGAGCCGCCCCCGGCGCGCTAGCGCATCAAAATTGGGCGTAATTCCCAGGGGCTGTGCCTGTGTTTGCGTGCGCAGTGCATCAATATGCTGGGCACCCCAGCTCTCCAGCATCAACACCACCACATTGGGCTGGCTTGGCCGTGGGGGCACGCGCCGTGTTTGCAGCAGCGGGTAGTCTGGCGCGCCAAATACCGCCTCAGTGCCGGCCAGATGGCGCTGAACCTCGGCGACGGCTTCCTCCTGCGGCATAAAGGTCTTGAGAGGCGGCGGCGACTCCAAAAATGCGCGCGACATGGCAAATGCACCGTTCAGTGCAAGGTAGCCCTGCGCCGGCTGGTCCGAGAAAAAGGCCTCGCCGACACTGATGGGCTTGCCACCCACGCCACCCCGTGCGACCACCAGCATCACAAACAGCACCAGCGGAACATACACAATGCGCCACCACAGGCTGCTGTGCCACGGTGACGGTGCCAGCCACAAGCGCAGCCATCCCCAAGCCCCGACTAGCGCACCCACGGCAAACAACAACAAAGGCCAGTGGTACTGGCGCAAGGCCAGCGCCACCATGGAGTCCATATCCTGCGACACGGTGTTGATCTCGGAGCCCACATGGCGGTGTACGTTGCCAAAGTAAATAAAGTCGATCAGCATCATGAACACAAACACCAGCAAGGCCAGATAAATCGACCAGTGCCAGACTCCATGCCAGTAGGCATGCTGGCTCCAGCGGTACGGCAAATGCAAGAACATCAGTGGCAGCCCGACCATGACCATTGCCATCGAGATATCAAAGCGCAGACCCGACACCAGCGCCTCCAGCACCTGCACTGCGCTCAGCACCTGGAAGTCACTGTGGTACTGCAGATAGAGCGCAATCCGCACCACGGTGGCTGGTAGCAAAAATAGGGCTAGCAGGAGGACCGACCGCCCTACGGGAGTCAGTGGCTTTGGATGAGGTCGGAACATTGGACGCAGGCAACTTTTGGCAGAGCCGCCATTGTCGTGGTTCGCGCAGACTTCTGCTGTGCCACGGGTGCCGCCGAAAGTGAAGTTGCACATCGACCGGCGTATCGGCGGCAGAAAGTTGGGTGTGCCGGTCGGCTTTTTGCCGCCCTCGGGCGTTGAGGCACGACGATGCAAATTTTCAAAACTCCCCACCTGACCCACCGTGTACTGCAAATCTTGCGCCTGCGGTGCGCACTTGTGGCAAGCCTGCTTCTGGGCGCTGTACCCATGGTTTGGGCCAATTCCGATCTCCTTGCGGGACGCGTGGCTGCGGTGGCGGGTGGGGCCTGGCTATATGACGCCGAGACCCGGCAGTGGGCGCCGCTGGCACCCAACCAGGCCGTGACCCAGGGAGACCACCTGCGAACCGACGTCTTGGGGCGGGTTGCGCTGCACCTGGGCTCCACCAGCGCCTGGCTCGATGAGGGAAGTGAGCTGGAGGTGCTGCAATTTTCCGAGGAGCAGACCCTGTTTCGCTTGAACAAAGGTGAAATGGCGCTGCGGGTGCACATGGTCCCGAATGGCAACGAGACCCGCGTACAAACCCGGGAGGGACTCATTTCTGCGGAAAGCGATGGCCTGTACCGGGTCGGACAACTGGAGCAGGGCTCGCGCCTGGCCGTATTGCAAGGCCGGGCGCGCTTTGACGCAGACCCCGCACGCGCACCGCATCGCGCCTGGCTGCGCGACGGCGAGCAGTCCATTTTTGGTGCAACCCCCGCATCCAACGGCGACGAACAGCCCCTGCTGGTGGATCGCTTCCATGCCTGGTTTGTAGCACAGGACCGGCTGGAAAATGGGGTTGGGGTCAGCGGCAACGCGGGGCTTGTTCCGGTGCCGCCAGGCGCGGTCCCGCTGGACCAGCGGGGACACTGGGAACAGGTGGACATCTATGGCCGGGTCTGGATACCCTACAACCCGTTCAGACCCTGGGTGCCGCTACGTTCCGGTCACTGGGTACCCTGGCGCGGCCACTGGGCCTGGGTGCCCCGGCCCCTTGTGGTCCCGCAACCACTACCACGCTGGCGCGAGCATTATTTTGAGCCCGATCGCCCGCGCCAGCCGCATTTCAGGCCACCCACCTTCAACCCATCCCACCGCGAGCACCCGCGGGAAGAAAGACGTTCCAGGGACGACCCAAAGCCCCACGCGTCGCCCGCGCATCGCCCAGAACAGGCGCCTACCCTTACCCCTGTCCCCGCGCTGCGAGACCCGGTGCCGCCCCGCAATCTGGAGCGTCCCGCACCCAGCCCGCGCCCCCAGGCCGATGACCCCTCGCGTGAGCGGCGCAGCCCCGAAGGCAAAAACCGGGAACCTCGCGAACGCGTCATGGAGCGTTGACCGTGAGCCGCCTTCTGTCGCATCCCTTATCCCTTGGGTCCGTCGACGAAAACAAGCGGTTCAATTTTGGAGGGCGCTTCGTGGAGGTTTTGCAGTGTTTGAACAAAATCGCGTGCTTGTTGCCGCTGCTGGCTTGTAAACGTCTTTCCTGCGTCACCTGTCAGTAGGACCTCCAACAGCCCTGTCAAATGCAGCTGAAACTTGTCGTAATTGGGATGCGTAGCCATGAGCGAACCGACAATCGCCATTAAACCGGCTTGGGTGGCAATCAGGGTATCGAGCTCTGCTTGTAAAACTTCGTTTTTCATCTAAAACTAACTCCGGTTTGAAACTTCCCCTTCAGGGGGACAGAATCCATTTGCGAATGGGTAAGCTCATCCAAAATCGTCCCTTCAAGGGCCTGGATTGAAACATGTGTTTTGCGCTTTGCGTCAACTGGGACGGTTTGCAACATTGCGGTTTGCCCCACTGTTGGACTTGCTGTTAAGTTTGCCGCCCTCTCAACCTAGATTTGTCGCCATGGAGGGCACTCAACTCGGCGAGTTGTGCCGTCATCTCGGGCGCATCTTGGGAAGAAGACCGGTCTGGCATTCACACCCCGAACTTTGGCACGCCCGCGCGGGACCACCGAACATCGGGTTGCCAGGTGGCAACCCAGCCCGGAATGGCTGCCGCAGGCATGGGGCGTGCAATGCCGTAGCCCTGTGCCAGATCGCAACCCAGCGACAACAGCAGCTCGCCAAGTGCAGGGGTTTCTACGCCTTCGGCGATCACTTTGCGGCCAAAGGCTTTGGCCAGACCGATGACCCCCTGCACGATGGCCAGGTTGTCGGCATCGGTCAGCATGTCGCGTACAAAACTTTGGTCAATCTTGAGCAATTCGGCGGGTAAACGTTTGAGGTAGGTAAGGGACGAATAACCGGTGCCAAAATCGTCGAGCGCAAACGCGACACCGTGCGCCTGGCACCGCCCCATGACTTCAGACACCTGGGTGATGTCTTCGAGCGCACTGGTCTCCAGAATCTCCAGCTCCAGGCTGTACCGCGGAATCTGCGGATAGGCCCGCAACAGCTCGGCCAAACGCTCGGCAAAATCGGGGCGCTGCAGTTGGTGCGCGCCAATGTTGACACTGACCGGTAAATCAACAGCTTGGCGCTGCCAGTCGCACATTTGCTGTAACGCGGTGGCAATCACCCACTCCCCCAGGGCAATGCTCAGGGGATCGTCTTCGATGACGGGGAGAAACTCGCCGGGTGGCAACAGTCCGCGCTCGGGGTGCTGCCAGCGAATCAGCGCCTCGGCACCGATGATGACACCGGTTCGCATATTCACCTTGGGCTGGTAATACAACACAAACTCCTGGCGCTCCAGGGCAGCGCGGATATGGTCGAGGCTCTCACGCAAGGACTTGCTCGCCACGTCGTGCGCAATGTCAAACAGGTGGTAGCGGTTTTTGCCGGCCTGCTTGGCCTGGTACATGGCCTGATCGGCATGGCGCAGCAGCAAATCGGCATCGGCGCCGTCCTGGGGATACAGCGTCACCCCAATGCTGGCCGACACCTGCAACACCGTGTCCTTGACCACCACCGGGTCAGAGGCGGCATCGAGCAAACGCTTGAGAATGGGCTCGCAGGCGATGGCACCGTCGAGATCGACCAGCACCGCGACAAATTCGTCGCCCCCGATGCGCGCCAGCGTATCCCCCTCGCGCAGGGCCGCCTTCATGCGCTGCGCCAGGTTGATCAGCAAGTGATCCCCCATATCGTGGCCATGGTGGTCGTTGATGGACTTGAAGCCGTCAAGGTCTAGAAACGCCACGGCCAGGGACGTTTGGCGTCGCTGGCTCTGGACTAGCGCCTGGCCCAGGCGGTCTGCCAGTAGCACCCGGTTGGGCAAGCTGGTCAGCGCGTCGAAGTGGGCAATGTGTTCAAGCTGGCGCTGGTGGTCCTTCATCGGGGTGATGTCGGTGAACAGCGCCACATAGTTCTGCGCTTTGCCGGTGACGCCCAGCACCACGCTGATAGTGAGCAGTTCGGCATAGACCTCGCCGTTCTTGCGTCGGTTCCAGACCTCACCGCTCCAGTGGCCTTTGTCGGCAAGCTCGGCCCACATGGTGTTGTAAAACTCCGGGCCGTGGCGGCCCGACTGCAGAATGCGCGGGTTTTGGCCTATGGCTTCTTCGCGGCTATAGCCGGTCACCCGCGTAAAAGTGTCGTTCACCTCGATGATATGCCCCGTGGAATCGGTGATGGTGATGCCCTCGCGGGCATAGGTGAATACACTGGCGGCCAGTTTCAAGCGTCGCTCGGCGGCCTGCCGCTCGGTAACGTCCTCGCCCGAGGACAAGGTTCCCGCAGGTAGCCCGCGCGCGTCGCGCAGCACCGTATTGCTCCAGGCAACGACCAGGACGTCACCATTGGCAGTCACGATGCGGTTCTCAAAGCGCTCCAGGCCTTCGCCCTCCGAGTCCATCAAGGCGTTAAACACGGTTCGCCCACTTTCGCGCTGCTGAACCGGCAGAAAATTGTCGAACCAATCGAGCCCGAGCAAGTCTTGTTCCGTGTTACCCAGCACCTCCTCGGCCTTGCGGTTGACCAGGGTGATGCGACCATTGCGGTCCAGCGCGATCAGCATGACACGCGCAATATCAAGGTAGCGCTGCGCGGTGTCGCGCTGCTCGACCAGCGCCTGCGTGCGCTCCTCTACCCGGGCCTCCAGCACCAGATAGGACTTTTCCACGCTCTCGGCCATGGCGTTGAAGGCACTGGACAGCTCAATGATTTCTCGGCCATCGGTCGGCTCAGAAGACGCGCGCACCGACAAATTGCCGCCGCCGAGCCGGATGGCGATGCGCGACAGGCGTTTGAGCGGCCGGGTCAGGTGGCGTGCCGCCATGGCGATCACCAGCAAAGCCAAGGCCGACAACAGCAAACCGACCGCGGCCATCACGCCGAAACTGTCACGCAAAGCGCGCAAGGCCTCATCCTTGCCCAGATAGTGCACCATGGTCCAGCCGAGCCCGCCGCCGAGCTGCAAGTAGCGAAACACCGCCAGCACCTCGCCGCCCTGGCCGTCGGGCATCAACTGGGTGCCTTCGAAACCGCTCGCGAGTCGGTTGTCATCCCGGAAAATAGACTCGCCCGCCACCTCGACCGGAAAGCGTGACAGCACCTCGCCCTGGGCGCCAAACACCAGGGAGACGCCTGGCAAGCGGTCACCATCGCGGTTCTGCCGGAAGCCAAACTCCAGCAGCGGCGCCACATCGACCGAACTCACCACAAAACCCAGCGGGCGGTCCATCGCGTCGCCGTCCTGGGTGGGCAAAAATATCTTGCGCACAATGACCAGAACCGGCTTGCCGGCCTCAGTCGACTGCTCCACCAGTTCGGTGACGCCGGGCTGCATGGCCCGCTGCAAGAGGGTAATATCGCTGAAAGTCTGGCCAGACTCTTGCGCAAAGTTGGAGCCCCGGATGCGGAAGTCTGCGGCGTTGATGAAACGCACATGGGTGTAGGCGTCTGGGTAGGCGCGCTGCAAACTGTCAAACACATGCCCAATGTCGGCTTGAATGTCGGCCGACGGGTGTGACATCTTCTCGGCAATCAGGCGGTTCTCGGCCAGGATCAGGGTGTCTCCACGGCGCTCCTCGACCTCGTTCTGGATCAGGTTGCGTTGGTGGCCCACCGCCAGCTCAAGCATGCGTGCCACCTGGTCCAGCTTTTGATCGGCGGCCCCCGCCACCCCCAATACCGGCAAGCCAAAGTACCAAATCGCATAGATGCCGACCACGGCCGCGAGCACCATGCTCCCGAAACTCAGGACGATGCGTTTGGAAAAAGAGACCGGACGGGCAGCCACAGTGCTACAGATCGTAGTCGTAGACCCGAAGCTGGTACTTGCGGGCTCCCGCGAGAACCCGGGCCAAGCCGTCATGGCTGAAGGCCTGCACGACACCATCCCACTGGCTGCCGGCTGGAATTTTGCCCAGGCGCAGCAAGAACTCGTGCTCGCTCTTGAGCGGGTGTGGCGCACCCGGGCTGCGCAAGATGACCGGGGCCGAGGGAATACCCAAAATGTCGCGGCGCGTGATGGCGACAATTTGCGGCGCATTGGCTGCAGGCGACGTCCCTGTCAGGGCCTGCGCATCCAGCAGCACCCAGCGCGCCGCTGTATCGAGGTTTTTCTGGGACAAACGCAACCACTCCAGGGCACGCACAAATCCAGCCACCACCCGGTCTGCGGCCTCGGGCGACCGCTGTACAAAGGCACGGCTCAGGACAAAATAATCGGTGCTCAGGCCGCGAAACACGACCCGATTCTGGCTGCTACGCCCCAACGCCAGCGAGGTGGCGGGCTCCCAGGCCACAAACGCGTCGATATTGCCCTGTGCCAGCGCTTCGGGCATCATCTCGACTCCCAAGGGCACCAAGCTCACGTCGGCCTCGGTCAGACCGGCTGCGGTGAGTCCCTGCAATAGTGTCGAATGGGCACTGGACAGCGGGATGTAGCCGATGCGCTTGCCAGCCAGACCCTGGACCTGGGAGACGCCCTTGACCACAATCGCGGTCGAGGTCTGCTTGACCAGGCCCACCACGACCACACTGCGCGCCAACGCCGCCAGCAAGGTTGGCATGTCCCCGAGCAACCCGGCCTCCAGTCTGTCGGCCGCCAACAGATCAACCATATCGGCACCGCGCTTGAAAGCGTGTACCTTGAGGGGCTGCCCCAGGGCATTGAGGTCGGCGCGCAGCACCCGGTCGCGTTGCATGACCGCACTGATCACGCCTGACGGATAGCCCAGCGGCTGGCCACCGAGGTCCAGTGCGGCCGACGCCGCAGACAGGCCGTAGGCGTCGAAATACTCGGCGGCTCCAGCCCGGGGCAACAGCAGGCAGCAAAAAAGGGCGAGCACAGCAAGCCAGGGCTTAGCGCCCAGTGCCTTTTTTTCCATGACCCGATCTCCTTTTTTAAGTGTTTGCACCGAGGGTACCGCAACTGCAAGGGTTCGTCGAACTTCAGTGAGGCTGCGGCGTCGGCAAGGAGCCGATGTTGCGTAGCAAAGTGGTGACCAGGTGGTCAATTTCAAAGGGTTTGCCGACATGGTCGTTCATGCCAGCGGCCAGGCAGGCTTCGCGGTCCGATGCCATGGCGTTCGCGGTCATGGCCACGATCGGAATCGCACCGAGCTTTAGCTCTTGGCGAATGGCGCGTGTCGCTTCGTATCCATCCATCACCGGCATTTGCACGTCCATCAGAACGGCATCGAACGACGCGCTGCTGCTGGCGAGGGTCTGCACTCCCACCTGACCGTTGTCGGCCAGGGTCACGAGTGCGCCCTCCTGGCTCAACAGGCCTTTGGCAACCAGCTGATTGATCTTGTTGTCTTCCACCACCAGCAGGCGCAGCCCAGCGAGGCGCATGGGCTTGCTGGCAGGTGGCTGTGGCGCTGCCGGGTTCAGTCCGGCAGCCGCCTTGGAACGTGCCGCCGCGGCGTCCACCACGGCGTCAAACAGCATGGAAGCGGTCACCGGCTTGACCAGAAAGCCGTCCAGAATGGCCTGCTCGGCGACGCTGCGCTGGGCCACCATGTCCCGCCCGTGGGCACTCACCATCAGCACCAGACATCGGTTGTTAACCAGCTTGCGGATGTGCTGGCTGGTCGCCCAGCCGTCCATGTCCGGCATTTTCCAGTCGACCAAAACCAGTTGGTAGGGTGCGTCCTGGGCAAGCGCTTGTTTGGCCAGAAGCAGGGCCTGCGCTCCGCTGGCCGCCACATCCGTCGACCAGCCCAGCGAGCGCGTCATCCCCGAGATCAGTTCCCGCGCCACCGCGTTGTCGTCGACCACCAGGGTTCGCAAGGCCGCCATCGGATGCTTGCTCGACGGCGTACCCGCCAACTCTGGCCCCAAAGCCAGGGGAATGCGAAAGAAGAAAATGCTACCCCGCCCGATCGCGCTGTCAAGCTGCAGTTCGCCGCCCATCAGGCGCACCAGGCGCTGGCAAATCGCCAGCCCCAGACCGGTACCGCCAAAGCGGCGCGTAGTGCTTGACTCGGCCTGCGAAAAGCCACTGAAAATATGGGCCTGATGTTCCGGTGCGATGCCGATCCCGCTGTCGCGCACGGAAAACTCCAGCAGCACCTGCTCTGCACTGCGCTCAGCCACACGCAGGCGCAGCACCACTTCGCCGTGGTCGGTAAATTTGATCGCGTTGCCGCACAGATTGATAAGAATCTGTCGCAAGCGCATGTCATCACCCACCAGGTTTTTTGGCACCACCGGGTCGACATCAAACAGCACATCGATGCCCCGATCGCCAATATTGGCTGACACAATGACCGACAAATCGCGCAACAGGCGGTCGAGTCGAAACGGCTGCGGGTCCAGCGTCATCTTGCCGGCTTCGACCTTGGAAAAATCAAGAATGTCGTTGAGCAAGCCCAGCAGTGACCGCGCGGCACCTTCGGTCTTGTTGGCATAGCCGAGTTGCTGCGCTGTCATTTCGGTGGACTGCAGCAGCTTGAGCATGCCCAAAATGGCGTTCATCGGGGTGCGCAACTCGTGGCTCATATTGGCCAGGAACTGACCCTTGGCCACACTCGCTTCTTCGGCGGCACTCTTGGCGGCCTGCAGGGCATGCTCAATGGCCTTGCGGTCAGTGATGTCGGTGCGAATGGCAATGTAGTGGTCTGGCAGCCCATCCGGCCCCAGTAACGGCACGATGCTGGCATTGACCCAATAATGCGCGCCCGACTGATTGCGGTTACAGATCTCTCCGTGCCAAACCTCGCCGGCGCTGATGGTGCGCCACAAGGTATCGTAAAACTCGGCCGGGTGAACCCCCGACTTCACGGTACGGTGGTTTTGGCCTACGAGTTCCTCGCGCCGGTAGCCGCTGATCTGGCAAAACCGGTCGTTCGCATAGGTAATCACCCCCTGGCGATCGGTAATGCTCACAATCGCGTGCTGGTCGAGGGCAAACATCTGGTCGCCGAGGGCGCGGCGGCTGGCTTCGCGCTCTTGCACCAGTACGGCAGTCTGGTTGAACATGTCCACTACGCGCCGGATTTCGGTCGGCGCGTCCTGCGGCACCAGGTTGGCAGCATCGAGTGTTCCTTTGCCCAGTGCCTCGACCAGGGTGCGCAGCTGGTCCAGGCTGCCCAGCCAGCGCGCCAAGGGCAAACGGATCAACACCAGTCCGGCCACCAGACTCAGTGCACCCAGACCCAGCGCCAGCAGCGATACCCACCACAGGTCTGCCGCCACGTGCGCGGCGTCGAATTGCAAACGCAACACGCCATAGTCCTTGCCACCAACCGCCACGTTGCGATTGACGTCATAGAGCGTAGTTTGCACGCGCTGCACCAGCCATTGGGGCGCCTGGTGTGTACCTTTTTCGTAGTTCAGCGCGAGGATTTTGCCGCCTGCCACGTCAATAAACGCGGCGCTGGCGAAGGTCGGGCCCATCACTGCCTTGTCCAGGGTCTTGCGCACGGTGTCATAGTCGCCGATCACCACACTGTCTTGCAGCGCTTGCGCCACCACTTCGACCAGCATGACGGACGCCTGCTGTGCTTCCTCCACCTGCTGCTGGTACTGGTGACGCAGAAACAGGCCCATGCCGAGCACCATCAGGAGCAACAAGGTCAGGCTATACAGGGCAAACACCCGGTCGGTCAGCGATGCCGGCAAGCAGCCTACAAAAAAACGACGCAGGGTCATCATGGAGTACGACACAGCGTACCCGTGCGGCTCAGGGCTGGGTGCATGTCATTTTTCAACCGGCCCTTGACGCATGCGAAACGCAGTCACGTTACGTGACCTAACGCAGAGCGGTGGGTGCATTTTTGTAAAAATTCCGATACGCGCTGTACTCGGAGCCATTCGATGCCACAAACGCAGTCGCAGCAGGCAGCTTGACCAACTCGGAGGACTTGGCCAGTATGCGTTGGCCTTGCGGATCGGAGGCCATCTCCAACAGTGCCTTGCTGACCGCCTGCACATCGTTCTCTGGCACCTTCTTCGATACCATCAGAGCTAGGTCATGCAGGGGTTCTGACTGCCAGAGCACCCGCACGGGCTTGTTTTCGCGCTTGCTCCAGCCGTCGGTGAGCTGCGAATTGGCCCCTACCGCTTTGACCTTGCCACTGGCGAGCTGGGCAAAGGCACCGTCCATATTGCCGCCAAACACCACCTGCACCGGTATCTTGCGATTCAGCAACTGGGCATAGGCAAACTTGTACGCCACCAGAGCCTCGGGACCAGGAAAGCCGACCGACAGATCGGTCAGTTGCTCCAGCCGCTGCAGGGGCGAATCGGCAAGCACCACGATCTGGCTGAAAATCGGCGGCGTTTGGCGCCGTCCTATCACTTTCCAGCCCAAATGGTCGCGATCCGGGCTGAACAGGTGGTTCGAAAAGACAAACTCGACTTCATTGGCCAACACGTAAGCCGTGGTGTCTGCCGAGGTGCGGCCGATCTTGAGCTGCAGCTTGACGCCGCTCTTGGCACTCACGTAGTCAATGATCGGGTTCCAGTAACTCGCAGTCAGTTCAATGCCGTACTGGTTGACCGGAGAAAATCGGTAAGTGCCTATGTTCTGCGCCCAGGCGCTCGGCAAGGTGGCGCTGCCGAGAAGGGCGCACAGGACTGTCTGTAAAAAATTGCGCCGATCGCTTTGTTTCACTTTGGCTATTCTCTTGGGTGGTTAAAGAGGTTAGAACGGCATTCTGACGCAAAACAGGCCAGCATTCAGCCGATTGCGCTTGCAGAGCCGAATATTATGGCCGCTCGCTGCGTGACCGGTAGAGCGCGCGGATGCAGGGCGAGCGCACCCAGCTATCATGCTGCGACCGGTGCGGTGCCCTGGATGGTTCGACCTTCGGAGCCGCATCGCCAGCGGTCTCACTCTAAAGGAAAACACCCATGACACCCACCAAAACCGCCGTCATCACCGGCGCCTCTGCCGGCATTGGCCGCGCGCTGGCCATCGAGTTTGCCCGGCGCGGCTACCACCTGGGACTGACTGCGCGCCGTCTGGACCGGCTGCAAACCTTGCGCACGGACCTGTTGGCAGCACCAAACGGCGCCGAGCGGCGAGTCGAGATTGCAGCACTCGATGTGGATGACGCGGCGGCCGTAGGACCCACCTTGGGCGCCTTGTTCAACACTCTGGGCGGTGTAGATATCGTGGTGGTCAATGCCGGCATCAACCGCTTTACCGGCATTGGCAAAGGGCACTTGCCCGAGTCGCTGCAACTGATTCAGACCAACGTCGTCGGGGCCATTGCCACGGTGGAGGCAGCGGCCGAACATCTGATCGGGCGCGGATCGGGACAGATCGTGGGTATTTCTTCGCTCGCGTCGCTGCAGGCCATGCCCAAGCAGGCCGCCTACTGCGCCAGCAAGGCGGCATTTTCGATGTACCTCGACGCCGCGCGCCTGGAACTCAAACGCAAAAATGTGTCGGTCACCACAATTTTGCCGGGCTTTATTCAAACCGACATCATGCCCAGGATGGAAAAGTTTCCGTTTGTCGTGACTGCGGAGCAAGCGGCGCGTGAGATGGTCACTCTGATCGAGAAAAACAAGCCCTTCGGCGTGGTGCCGGCCTACCCCTGGAAATGGCTGCGCCCCTTGTTCGGGCACTTTCCGGACAGTGTGTGGCGCAAATTGGCCTGACTGCCCTGTTTTCTCGTCGGGTCATGAACTAAGGGGTGCGTCAGGCAGGCGGTTTCAGCGCAGCAGTGCGCTGCAGATTTCTGCAGCCTGGGTGAACTCCAGTGCGGCCATGGCTTCATCGAGCGGATCAAGTTGCTCTGCCAGGTGCGCGCCATGGTTCTGGCGCAGGCGTGCGTAGGCTTCGAGGGCATCCATGTCCGAGTGCTCCAGCATGGCGTGCAACGCGCGCAGGTCTTGCAGCAGCGCGGCGTGGTCGCTGCCCTGGGGTGCCGCCACCGCCTGTGCACCGCTTGGGGCCGTGGCATAACGCTCCATGACCGGTGCGAGCGCCTGCACGGTGCTTGCGATGGCGCTCCTTATGATTTGCACCAAAGCCGCATGCGCATCGGAAGCCAGCCCTTCCTTCAGGCGCCGCTCCTGCTGCGCCGCGACCTGGGCCAGATGGCGCGCACCGACCGTTGCCGCAAGGCCCTTGAGCGTATGCAGCGCCCGGGTGGCGGCCGTAGTAGCTCCGGCCGCAAGGTCGCTGGACAACTGGTCTGGCACTTTAGCCAGGTCCTGGGCAAACGTGCGCAGCACACTGCCGAACATGGCCGCATCGCCCCCCATGCGCTGCAACGCTGCTACCTCGTCGAGGTCGCCCTCGGGAAAAAGTACTTCAGCCACAAGCGGGGACGCAGCGGGTACGTGCACCGCACTGCCGGCGGGGCGTCCGGTAAAAGAGAGCAGCAAGCCCACCAGATGGTCAAGTTCAAACGGTTTGCCGACATGGTCGTTCATACCGGCGGCCAGGCAGGCAGCCCGGTCTGAGGCCATGGCGTTGGCGGTCATGGCAATGATCGGAAGCTGGGTCTGTCCGAGCTGGGTGCGGATGGCCCGGGTCGCTTCGTAACCGTCCATGACCGGCATTTGCACGTCCATCAACACTGCGTCAAACGGGGTACTGGCATTGGCAACGGCCTGCACGCCTAGTTGCCCGTCATCGGCCAAGCTGATCTCTGCCCCCTCTTGCGCCAACAGACCTTTGGCCACCAGTTGGTTGATCTTGTTGTCCTCCACCACCAACAAGCGCAAACCCTGCAAGCGCTTGGATTTCACTGCGCTCTTTGGTGCAGCCGGATTCTGTCCGGCTGCGGCTGCGGCATGGGCCGCCCTGGCATCCAGCACCGCATCGAGCAGCATCGACGCGGTTACCGGCTTGACCAGGAAACCATTGAGCAAGGCCTGGTCTTCGGCGCTGCGTTGGGACAGGTTTTCTCGGCCATGGGCGGTCACCATCAACAGCATCGGTGGGTTCACCTCGGCCTTGACCAGTTCCCGAATGCGCTGCGTAGCGCGCCATCCATCCACGTCGGGCATTTGCCAGTCCATGAATATTGCCTGGTACGGCACGTCTGCCGCAAGCGCACGCTGGACCATGGCGATGGCCTGGGCGCCGCTCGCAGCGGCGTCCACCGGCCATCCCAGCGAGCGAACCATCGCCACCATCAACTCGCGTGCGACGGCGTTATCGTCGACCACCAGAGTGCGCACCGTGCCAAGCTCCATTTTCCCGAGCTCGGGCGCTGCAGCCGGAATTGGCAGATGGGCAATCGGCAAACGCAACTGGAAATAGAACTTGCTGCCTTGCCCCAGAGCACTTTCCAGCCGGAGCTCACCACCCAGCAGCGCCACCAAGCGGCTGGAAATCGCCAGACCCAGACCGGTACCGCCAAAACGGCGGGTGGTCGAGGCCTCGGCCTGAGAAAAACCGCTGAAGATGTGCGCCTGGTTCTGGGGTGCGATGCCAATTCCGCTGTCGCACATGGCAAATTCAAGCAAAACGTCGGCTTGCGTCTGCTCCAGCACGCGCAACCGAAGCACCACCTCGCCCGCGCTGGTGAACTTGATGGCGTTGCCGCCCAAATTGATGAGCACCTGCTGCAAGCGCATATCATCACCGAGCAGGCACTTGGGCAACGTCGGGTCAAGGTCAAACAGGACTTCAATATCCTTGCTGCCCACGTTGGCGGACAAAATGACCGACAGATCGCGCATCAGCCGATCGACTCGGAACGGACGCGGATCGAGCGCCATTTTCCCGGCTTCGACCTTGGAAAAATCCAGAATATCGTTGAGCAAACCCAGCAGCGAGCGCGCCGCGCCTTCGGTCTTGAGGGCGTAATCGAGCTGCCGCGTACTGAGGTCGGTGTTTTGCAACAATTTCAGCATGCCCAGAATGGCATTCATGGGGGTGCGAATTTCGTGGCTCATGTTGGCCAGAAACTGGCTCTTGGCAACGCTTGCCTCCTGTGCATGCACCAGAGCGTCTTTGAGCTGAGCTTCGGCGAGCTTGCGGTCGTGAATGTCTTGTGATGCGCCCGCCATGCGAACCGGCCGACCCTGCGCGTCGCGGTAGACCTTGGCGCGCGAACGAAACCAGCGGTAGCCCTGGGTTTTGGTCAACAACAAATGTTCTTCGTCATAGTCCCGAACACCGTCCAGCGCGTCCTGTGCCATTTGCTGGCACAGGGCAATGTGGTCTGGATGGATGACTGAATTGAAGCTTTGCAGGCTGGCTGGCAGTTCTTCGGGGGTGTAGCCAATCAGCGCATAGTAGCTCGGTGACCACCATTGCAGGTCCGAGTGGATATCGATCCAGTCCCACAAGCCGTCGCTGCCGCCCTCAATGGCCAGCGTCAGACGGTCTGTCATTGCCGTCATGTGCAGTTGATCTGCCTTGTTGGCAGTGATGTCGGTTCGGATCGAGACAAATTTCTCCACCTTGCCGTCGTCGCCGATAAAGGGCGCAATCATGCTGTCCACCCAATACAGGCTGCCGTCTTTGGCACGGTTGCAGATATCACCGCGCCACGACATTCCAATGCCGATAGTGCGCCACATGTCCGCCCAGAAGGCGTCGGTGTGTACCCGCGAATTGACGATCGAATGGTCCTGGCCCAGCAACTCTTCGCGGCTATACCCACTGATATCGCAAAACGCGTCGTTTACCTCGACCAGGCGGCCATGCTTGTCCGCCACGGAAACGATCGCATGAACATGCAACGTGGTAAGGAGCGCATCCGAGTCCCGCATGGCGGCTTCCAAGCGTTGCTGGGTGCGTTTTTGCACCGTGATATCGGTTCCGATTTCCATGAAGCCGTTCAGCATTCCATGGGCATCGCGGGTGGGCTGCACCTCGGTGTCCATCCAGTATTCGCGGCCGTTCTTGGCACGGTTGATCACTTCGACCCGGCAGGCCTCGCCGCAGGCGATGGCATCTGACAAGGTTTTCAGGGCCGCCGGATCGGACCTTTCACTGCGCAGCAATTCGGAGGGGGTTTTGCCGATGGCTTCGGCCATGGTAAATCCAGACACCTGAATAAAGCCCTCGTTGACCCAGGTGATGCGCATCTGGGCATCGGCAATCGTCACGGCATTGGTGGTGTGCTGCACCACGCGCGCCAGGCGATCCAGGTCGGCAGTCATGCGCTGGGCACGCCGCTGCGCACGGACACGCCCCACTGCCAACAGCCACACTGCCAACGCCAGCAAGAAACTTCCCAAGGCGCCGCCGATACCCACCAAAGCCAGATTGGATCGGTCCAGGCTCGCGTCAAAGGCCGGTGTGGTGCTCACTCGCAACAGTAAAGTGCGACCACCGACCTCCAGGGTCCCGGTGGACTCAAACGAGCGCCCTGCGAAATGCTCGGCAGTGAGCGTGCCTTGCACCCCGTTCAGGTGGTGATCTGCGTCAAAAATAAGGTTGGCAGCCTGTTTTGCGTCGTGTTCGAACAGCTCGAAATCAAACAGACCTTCGGCAGAATGCGCCACACCACCCATCATCTCTTCGACAATGATGGGGGTGTAGAGCAAGCCGACCAGGGCAGCACGCCGCTGCTCCAGGGTCACCGGCTCGGCACCTCTGCGATAGACCGGTAAAAAATAGAAAAATCCTGGCCCCGTCTTGCCGATCTTGACCAGATTGATGCGCCCGGAAAGTGCGGCTTCACCGGTGGCAAGCGCGCGCTCTGCGGCCTCGCGGGCAACCGCATCCTGTCCTAGGTCGTAGCCCCACGCCTGCCGGTTTTCGTTCAGCGGTTCAATGTATTTCGAGATGTAAAGATCGGTCGCATTGCCCGCCGTATGCACCGCAAAATCAGGGGCGCCGTCGGCGCGCTCGCGGGCCTCAAAGCGTGCCAGATTGACGCGTTCGACCCGTTCAATCAGCCCCAAGCCCCCGATCCCCAGGAACTCCGACTGGGACGCGCGCGATGCCACGTAGTCACGAAAGCCATCTCGGGTGAAATTGCCATTGGCGGCATAGGCTCCTCGCGCACCGCGCAAACCGTACAGCGGAAGGTTCATGCGCCGCACGACTTCGGCCCGGATACGTTCCACCCCGCGCTCAAACTTGGCGTTAGCTGCCGCGTCGACCGCGTCTTTTTGCCATGCGACTCCGGCCGCCGTGATGGCCAGGCCCAGCAATTGGCTTATTGCCGTCATGCCAATGGCGGCTCCGAGCCCAAACGGGGTCGCATCCTTGCGCGCTCCCTCGACCGGCCTGCGCTGAAACGCCACCATGCAACGCCAGTAGGTTGCCGGCCCGCACAGCAGCAGCAACAGCATGACATCGAGAAAACCCGCCTCCCAGATGCCAAGGCTTGGCACCAACACGGGCAAGGCAAGCATTACCACCGTCTCTGCCGCTGCCACGACCAACAAAATCTCAGCTAGCAGCCGTATGGGGTGAACGCTGGAGGACATGGATACAAAGAGAAAAGGGTATGGACCAAACGCGCAAAGTGGGCAGGATACCAGAGGACTTCGCACGAAATTGTCGCACCTAAGCACTCAGCACTCAGTCCTCCGTACTCATTCCCTCCGCCGGGTCGATCCCCTCTGCGATAGTTCACCGCGCAGTTCCACGCAGCGCACCGACCGGTCTGGCTGGGCCACGCGTTCGAGCAGGAGTTTGAGCGCGGCCTGGCCGATTACATCCTGCTTCCCTCAGTTGGACGCGCCCGGGTCAATCGGGTGCGATTCAAAGTGATGGGGTCTCTCATTCCCTCGCCCTAGCTGGGAGAGGGTTAGGGTGAGGGGTGGATGTTTTGCATTATTGAAAGAAATCTGGAGCCTGTGGCAGCCCCTCACCCCAGCCCTCTCCCCGCTGAGGCGAGGGGGCAAAACCGAATCGCCACATCACTTTGAATCGCGCCCGGGTCAATCGGGTGCGTAGCGCTGTCACCCACATGGTGATGCCCTTCAAAGCCAAAAAAGTAAGTGTTCATAAAGAATTAGTTACCCAAGTAAGCGATCAACTGAGGAAAGTAGGTCCATAGGTGGGCTTGACGGATCACGGTAATGTCCGACGTGACCAGGCGGGTCCACGGAAGGCATCGAAGCCTGCAACGGTGGTTTGGCAGACAACGTAATCGATTGCGTAAACTCTCGCAAATCACGCACAACCCGTGACCACCCCACCAGCAGACACCCATGGAAACCATGACCACCGCCTGCGTACAAATAAATGCCCAGGCCAGCGACAAGGACGAGGCGGTGCGCGCCCTATGAGCCCGCTCGGCAGTACCTCGCCACGTGTGGTCTGCGTGGCACTGAATCCCGCGCTCGACCACACCATCGAGGTGGACCATTTGCGCTCCGGTGAAGTCAATCGCGCACGGCGCATGCAGATCGATGTGGGCGGCAAAGGCATCAATGTCGCATCGTGCCTGGCAGATTTTGGTATACGAAGCGTCGTCACGGGTCAGATCGGCCG
>JAIPCE010000073.1 GCA_021738345.1 Rhodoferax sp.
GGCACTGTCGATGCGCCTGCAGACGCGCAATCTTGCCCCCTGGTCGCGCTGGATTACCCCACGCATGCCTTCTGTCAGCAGCAAACGTTTCGACACGCGATTTTTTGTCGCGGCAGTTCCAACAGACCAGGTGGCACGTCATGACGATTTTGAAACCACCGAAAGCGTCTGGCTGCGTCCCCGGGACGCGCTCACACGTTACTGGAACCGCCAAATCGAGCTGGCGCCGCCACAGATCATGAGCCTGGCGCACCTGGCGCACCATGCCGATGTGCACAGTGTGATGGAAAGTGCACGCAGTGGTCCCCCGCCGCTGGTTTTCCCGGAAACATTTGATCTGGAAGGCAGCCGGGTCCTGTGCTACCCCGGAGACCCCGCACATTCGGTCGCGGTGCGGGCACTTCCTGGCCCGACGCGACTGCTGTATCGCAATCGCCGATTTGAACCGCTGGACGGATTTGAATCACTGTTCAAGTAAAACCCCCTGGGCTTGTAGCCACTGCGTAATGACCAGTGGGTCGCTGACAGTGCGTAAGCTGAGGTAGGCGGTTTGGGCCTGCACATGGCGCCGACGCAGAAAATTGAGCCATTGCTTGAGTCGTCCGGCCTGTTGTTTACGTGTCAGACGCGCACGTACCAAAGACCAGAACTGCCCCAGCAAGGGCAACAACTTTTCCCAGGCAAGTGATGGTTCACCTGGCGGCGCCAGCAAGCCCTCTGCGGATTCTCGTTGTATGGCAAGCGCCAGCCCTGGGTCGACCACCATCCCGCGTCCCAGCATCAACATCTGGCAACCCGATGCAGCACGGCAGCGGCGTGCATCTTCTGGTGTCCAAATCTCGCCATTGGCAATCACCGGGATCGACACACCAAGCCGAACGTCGTTGACTCGTTCCCAATACGCCGGAGGCCTGTAGGCATCTGCGCGCGTGCGTGCATGCACCACCAGCTCCGAGGCCCCGCCTGCGGCCATCGCCTGCGCGCATGCGACCGCCAGACTGTCGTCGTGGTAGCCCAGCCGCATCTTGGCCGAAACTGGCACGTGGCGGGGTACCGCGCGTCGCACCGCTGACACGATTCTGTGCAATGTTTCGGGCTCCTGCAGCAAGGCGGCACCGCCGCCATGCCGATTGACGATTTTGGCCGGACAGCCAAAATTCAAATCGATACCGTGGGAGCCCATCTCAGCCAGCCGCGCTGCATTTTCTGCCAGACACATCGCGTCCGACCCCAACAACTGTGCCCGCACCGGTGTACCTGCCGGGGTAAAACCACCATGGGAAAGTTCAGGAACAATGCGCAAGAAAGCGCGTTCAGGCAACAGCGTGCCAGTGACGCGAATGAATTCGGACACACACCGGTCAATTCCTCCGGTGCGCGTGAGAATGTCGCGCAATACACAATCAAGCAGGCCCTCCATAGGGGCCAGCAAGATCGTCATTGGAACAGTCTTTTACTGTGCGGCGACCATGCAACCGGGCGGCTAGTCCTCAACAAACGCCTCTTCCCGCTTCGACTTGACCGAGGGCATGACGACTATCACCAGCAAGGCCACTGCAGCAGCCAGCAGGCTTGCAGATAAGGGACGGGTGATAAACACGCTCCAGTCCCCGCGCGACAAAAGCAGGGCACGGCGCAGATATTCCTCCATCATGGGGCCCAAAATAAACCCCAGCAATAGCGGCGCAGGTTCAGCGCCCAACTTGATGAACAGGTACCCAATGACACCAAAGATACCGACCATCCAGATGTCGAAGGTATTGTTATTGGTTGAGTACACCCCGATGGCACAGAACAGCACGATCGACGGATATAACCACCGGTACGGGACCGTCAGCAACTTGATCCAGATGCCGATCAGGGGCAGATTCAGAATCACCAGCATCAGGTTACCGATCCACATTGATGCGATCAAGCCCCAGAACAGCTCAGGATTGCTGGTCATGACTTGCGGACCGGGCTGGATATTGTGAATCGTCATGGCGCCTACCATCAGCGCCATGACCGCATTGGGCGGAATGCCGAGGGTAAGCAGCGGGATGAACGAAGTTTGCGAACCCGCATTGTTAGCCGCCTCAGGAGCAGCAACACCGCGAATGTTGCCTTTGCCGAAGGGCACTTCTCCAGCACGCAAACGGGTCTTTTTTTCGATCGTGTAGGCGGCAAAGGCGGCCATGGTTGCCCCGCCGCCAGGCAATATTCCGAGCAGGGAACCCAGGGCGGTACCGCGAAAAACTGCAGGAATCATGTTCCTGAAGTCCTCGCGAGTGGGCATCAATCCGGTCACACGTGCGGTAAACACCTCACGCTCGCTTTCATGTTTGGACAGGTTACTGATGATTTCCCCGTAACCAAAGACACCCATGGCGATGACAATGAAGCCAATGCCATCGGTCAACTCGGGAATATCTAGGCTGAACCTTGCCACGCCGGAATTGACGTCGGTACCGATCATGCCCATCAGCAGGCCAAGAATGATCATTGCAATCGCCTTCAGCAGTGCGCCGGATGCCAACACTACTGCGCCAATCAAACCCAGGATCATGAGTGAGAAGTACTCTGCCGGACCGAACTTGAAAGCAAGCTCGGTCAGCGGCGCAGCGAAGGCGGCCAGGATCAGGGTTCCCACACAGCCGGCAAAGAACGAGCCCAGACCGGCAGCGGCCAAGGCCGGCCCCGCCCTACCCTGGCGTGCCATCTGGTAACCGTCGATCACTGTGACGACTGAAGACGCTTCACCGGGGAGGTTGACCAAAATGGCGGTGGTGGATCCGCCATATTGGGCCCCGTAGTAAATGCCAGCCAGCATGATGAGCGCGGCTACCGGAGGCAAGGCATAGGTTGCAGGCAAAAGCATGGCGATGGTGGCAAGCGGTCCGATACCCGGCAGCACGCCGATCAAGGTACCGAGCAAACAGCCGACAAAGGCATAAATCAGGTTTTGTCCGGTGAAGGCAACGCCAAAACCCAGCGCAAGATTACTGAACAAGTCCATGGTGCAATCCTGATCAACGGCTAAACACAAGCGGCCAGACGGGAAACTGAAGATTCAGCAACTTGATGAATGCCAAGTAACTCAGCACGGCCAATATCGTCGCCAGAATTGCGACTTCCTTGAACTTGAACTCATCTCCGGCAAAGCTGGCAATAAAGGTCAGCGCGTAAATACCTATGATCAAGCCCATGGGCGGCAGATTGAAACGTGGCAAACCGCCGATCATCGCACCAAATACCAGGTTGGCAAGTATGATGAAAAACAGGGGCTTCCAGGCAAACTTTCCAATCTTGTCGCCATCCATGGTTTCGACCACCAGCGCCTTGAAGGTGATGATGCCGCCCAAAACAGCCAACAGCACGCCCAGCGCCAGCGGAAAGTACCCAGGCCCCATGCGCGCACCGTTGCCAATGGTGTAGGCACTAGCGCCCCATGCAAACGCCACACCAATGCACATGAACATGAGCCCCGAAAAAAAATCCTTTTGACTTTTTATATTCACTACGTGTCTCCTGAAATTCCAAAGGAAATGCCATTTTGCCTTGAATCGCGGGAACTGCCCCGAAAAAGCTAACGCAAAGGCGGCGTAGCGATCAATACCTCCGACATCACGGTTTGCCCCTCAGCGACGCGCAAGGCACCCGCCAGACGCAGCGGACGCATGCCATCGGCAACCGCCTGACGCCGCAAGGTTTCCATGCTGTGGTCGGCACTGACTTTGGCCTTGAAACCTTCAGTCACCACCAGCAGCTCATACAACCCCATGCGACCCATAAAACCGGTCATACGGCAATCCACGCAGCCCACCGCCTTGAAAGGCTTGTAGCTGCCATTGAGTTGCCAGGGACTGATGAGCTCGGCCAGTGCGTCCCGGCTGGAAATTTCGTCACGAGCACGACATTTTTGGCACAGTGTGCGCACCAGGCGTTGCGCCAGCACGCCCAACAGGGTTGCATTGATGAGGTAAGCAGGAATACCCAACTCCATCAAACGGGTGATCGCGGAGGGTGCATCATTGGTATGCAGGCTTGAGAACACCAGGTGTCCGGTTAGCGCCGCCTGCACTGCCATCTCGGCAGTTTCCAGATCCCGAATCTCGCCCACCATGATGATGTCAGGGTCCTGCCGCATCAGGGCGCGCAAGCCCTGCGGAAAACCGAAGTCGAGATGGGCCTGAACCTGGGTCTGATTAAAAGCCGGCTCAATCATTTCGATCGGATCCTCGACCGTGCTGACATTGACTTCTTCGGTGGCCACGCGCTTGAGCGTGGAGTAGAGCGTCGTGGTCTTGCCCGACCCGGTCGGGCCGGTCACCAGAATGATGCCGTGCGGTCGCTGGACCAGCGCCTCCCAGCGCTGGGCATCGTGGCTGGAGAAGCCCAGGGCGTCCAAGTCTTTCACCGCATTGTCGGGGTCAAAGATGCGCATGACCATTTTTTCGCCAAACGCTGTCGGCAGCGTCGAGATGCGCATTTCAATTTCGTCACCGCGCGGGTTGCGCGTCTTGATACGTCCATCCTGGGGTCTGCGCTTCTCGATGACATCCATGCGACCCAGCAACTTGATCCGCGCTGTCATGGCATTGAGCACGCCCATAGGCATCTGGTACACCGGGTGCAACACGCCATCAATGCGAAAACGGATGACGCCCTGCTCGCGCCGAGGCTCCAGGTGAATATCACTGGCCCGTTGATCAAAGGCATATTGCCATAACCAATCGACCACCTGCACCACACCCTGGTCGTTGGCATCGAGTTGCTTGTTGGTCTTGCCCAACTCGACCAGTTGCTCAAAACTGGAGCCCGTATTGGCCCCCGACTTGCTGGCCGCGCGTACCGATTTGGCCAGTGCATAAAACTCGGCGGTGTAGCGCAATATCTCCTGTGGACTGGCTAGCAAGCGCCGCACGCTACGCCGGGACTGACGCTCCAACTCGGCAATCCACTCGGTTACAAAAGGTTCGGAAGTGGCTACCGTGACCTCTGCACCCGTCACCAGTACCGGCAATATCCGGTGTCGCTCGGCATAGGCCGCACTCATGGCGTCGGCGACCTTTGCGACATCGACTTTCAATGGATCAATCCGCAAGTAATCCATACCGACATGGCCCGCGAGCCACTGTGTCAACATCTCGATATCCAGCGGTTTCTGGTCCGACTTGCGGCGCATCGACACACTCGCCAGACGGACCAAAGGGTGCTGCGCGCTCTCGGCCTGCGCGCAACGCGAAATGGTACGTTCAGCCTCCTCCTGAGAAATCATGGCATCTTGTTGCAGCCACTCGACCAGACGTCGCCAATCGATGGGGCCGTGGTGACGCGGAGGTAAGACAGGGGTTTTGCGCGGGCTTGTACTCATGCTGTCACCGGCTTGAACACCCGAACCCACTTGTCGGCGGGCAAACCCCAGTGCGCCTTAATGAAATCGGCACGCTCGGCCAGCAACGCGCGGGAGGGTCTGCCGGGTGTACGTTGGGCCAGCACGACGGTGTTACCTTCGCGCGTGGCCTTGAAGGCCCACAGCGCATCACGTCCAAAGGCAACGGCCATTTTTTCGACACTCTGGTGAAAGCTGGAGGTACGTCCAAACAAATTGACGGTCATGCAACCCTCGTCCGTCAAGACCCTGCGGCAGTCGGCGTAAAAGTGCTCGCTGTCAAGGACCGGCGCGGCCGCATCCTCATCATAGAGATCGACTTGCAGGGCATCCACCGTGCCCTGCCAGCGTGGCAGCCGAATCTGCTGTGCCGCATCACCCAGCACCACCTGCATGCGCGCGTTGTCGGCTGGCAACTTGAACCAGCCTCGGCAGGCGTGAAGGACTTGCGGGTTAAGTTCAATGGCCGTGGTTTTCATGCGCAGCTCCTTGTGGCAAAACTTGGTCAGGGACCCGGCGCCCAGCCCCAATTGCAGGGCCCGGCGTCGGGTGACACTGGCAGGATCGACAAACAGCAGCCAGACCATCATGCGCTGAATGTACTCATGCACCAGGGACGTGGGGGCATCCACCAGCATCGAACCCTGAATCCAGATGCTACCCAGATGCAGATGGCGGATTGGACCCTCCTCAGAGAAATTGACTTCTGGAAAATCTGTATGTTCTTTGCGTGCCATGGGAGTTGAATCAGAAAACCAGTGTTGCGTGCGCCACAAGCGGTCCATGCCTTTATACCAGCAGCGCGGCCAGGCCCGGCAAGGCCAGACATGCGTTGGCCCGGTTTGCCTGTGCCAGCGCCGCTGTCGATATGCCGCGCAGCTCGGCAGTGACCGCTGCGATGCGGGGCAACTCGCCGGGTACGTTGCGACCTTGCGCTGCGCCAAACTCGCGCTGCTGTGCGGTAGCGTAGAGCCAATGTGGGGGGATGTCGGGGGCGTCCGTCTCTAGCACCAGCGCCTGCAGTGGCAGTGTCTGCGCAAGGTGGCGTAATTGGCTTGCGCGCTCGAACGTCACCGCGCCGCCAAAGCCCAACCTGAAGCCCAGCGCAATGAACTGCAGCGCCTGCACTTCGCTGCCGTTGAAGGCGTGGGCAATGCCAGACCAGACATGCCCACCGCGCCCCTCTGCGCGCAAGTATTTGAGTACGCGGTCGACTGAGCGCCGCACATGCAACACCACGGGTAAGCCATGCTTTTTGGCCAATTTCAGCTGCTGGCTAAAAAAGTGCTCCTGCCGTTCCCGCAACGGGCCATGGTTCAACTCCGGAACAAAGAAATCGAGCCCAATTTCTCCAACTGCCACCAAGCGCGGATCGTGCCGATGGAGCGCCAACTGCGCATCGAGCTGCACCAAATCCTGTTCGCTCGATTGCGCCACGAATAGGGGGTGTAATCCAAGACAGTAACTGTCGCGCTCGGCGTGGGCAAGTAGGCGAACGGTGTCAAAATTTGCCGCCGCCACCGCAGGTATGATGCAATGCGCCACACCGAGCTGGCGCGCCGATTCGCGCAACAGCGACCGGTCGTGCGCAAACTCGGGGGCATCCAGATGGCAATGGGTGTCGATCCACACAGATGCCGCTTCAGATACGTTCACTCAAACGCCCTTGATCGAGGCGCAGCTGTCGGCTGCACCGGGCCGCCAAGGTCGCGTCATGGGTCACCAGCACAAACGCGGTTCCCTGCTCGCGCGACAGCTCCAGCATCAAATCAAACACCCCATGGGCGGTACTGCGGTCCAGGTTGCCGGTGGGCTCATCGGCCAATACACAATCAGGCTGCGTCACCAGCGCCCGAGCAATGGCCACGCGCTGGCGCTCGCCACCCGATAGCTCTGCCGGACGGTGCAGTGCGCGATGTTGCAAGCCAACTGCCGCCAGCATTTTTTGTGCACGTCGCGCACATTCGGCAGGTGCCAGGCGGCGAATCGTGAGCGGCATGGCCACATTGTCCTGCGCCGTGAACTCGGGCAGCAAGTGGTGAAATTGGTAGACAAAGCCCAAGTGCAGGTTACGCAAGCGCCCCTGCTCTGCCGCCCGCAGATCGGCCAAGTCGCGACCCCGCAGGCTAACTGATCCGGTGGTCGGCGCATCAAGCCCCCCCAGCAAGTGCAGCAGGGTGCTTTTGCCCGATCCCGAGGCACCCACAATCGCCAGCGTATCGCCGCGAAACACCTGCAGGTCTACCCCTTGCAGCACCGTGACATCCAACCTGCCTTCAGCAAACCGCTTGCTCAAGCCCTGGGCCCGCAGCACCAGCTCGGCGTTTGCGCGCAGTGCGGGGCGGGTCCCTGCCAGCTCGGCCACGCTACGGTAATGGGCCGCGCCCAGCACCTCCGCCCGGAGGCTGACACCAGACCCGGTGCCAGCTGTCGGTTGGGTGCTCGCAATGGTGCCGTTACTCATAGCGCAATGCCTCGGCAGGATTGACCCGGCTGGCACGCCAGCTAGGGTACAAGGTGGCGGCAAACGCCAGCACCAGCGCAATCACAGCGACCGGCAGAATGTCTGCCTGCTGCGGGTCACTGGGCATGCGACTGATCAGATAAATATCCTTGGGTAAAAAACTGGCCCCCAGTGCGCGCTCCAGGGCCGGGACGATCACATCGATATTGAACGCAACGCCCAGGCCCAGCAACAACCCGGCCAGTGTTCCTATCAGCCCAACCATCGCACCCTGAACCACAAAAATACCCATGATGCTGGCCGGACTGGCTCCCAGAGTGCGCAAAATGGCAATATCGGCGCGTTTGTCGGTCACCGTCATGACCAGGGTGCTGACCAAATTGAAGGCGGCGACCGCGACGATTAGCGTCAAAATAATAAACATCATCCGTTTTTCCACCTGTACGGCAGCAAACCAGGTGCGGTTTTGGCGCGTCCAGTCGCGCAGAACCAGGTCACCGGTCAAACTTCGTCCCAATTCGTCGGCCACCCGTCGGGCCTGGTGCAGGTCGCGCAGCTTCAGGCGCACACCCGACGGCCCCTCCAGCCTAAACACCTTGGCCGCATCTTCCCAATGCACAAAGGCCATCGCAGAATCGTACTCATAGTGCCCGGAATCGAAGCTGCCGACCACCGTCATCTGTTTGAGGCGCGGCACCACACCCGCCGGTGTAACCTGGCCACTGGGTGCCACCAGGGTGACTTTGTCGCCGGTGCGCACACCGAGTGAGCGCGCCAGCTCGTTGCCGAGCACGATGCCAAAGCCTCCTGGCAATAAGCGCGCAAGCACCTGCGACTGAGCGCCCTGGGCCAGCTCTGTCACCTCATGTTCCAACGCCGGGTCGATGCCCCGCACCATGATGCCCTTCATGTCCTCGCCGCGTGCCAACAAGGCCTGTGCCGCAATGAACGGTGCCGCGCCCATTACCTGCGGGTGCGCCTTGGCTTGTCGCACGGTCTGTTGCGCATCGGGCAGCGCCTGTCCACCGGTGGCATAGACCTCGATGTGCGACACTACACCCAGCATACGGTCACGCACTTCTTTCTGGAAGCCGTTCATGACGCTCAGCACGATGATGAGTGCCGCCACGCCAAGCGCAATGCCGAGCATGGAAACCCCCGAAATAAACGAGATAAACCCGTTGCGCCGGGTCGCCCGTCCGGCGCGCGTGTAACGCCAGCCGATCAACAGCTCGTAGGGGATGTGGTGCAAAAAAGGGAATGACATTGCCCGCAATTGTGGCATTCCAAAGCGCGCATCCCCTGACCAGCATTGATAATAGCTTGTTACTGGGAAAGTTTGTCGGTCTGACAGACACCTGTCTGCAAGGAGAACGTCATGGGACACGCTGCGCAAAGAACTGCATTTTCTGCAGAAGAATACCTGCACTGGGAAACCACGCAACTCGATCGCCACGAGTATCTGAATGGCGAAGTGTTTGCTATGGCGGACGCTGATGATCGCCATGTCACAGTCACATTGAACATTGCGTCTGCTCTGCGACAGCACCTCAGCGGCGGTCCCTGCCGCACCTACATGAGCGATATGCGCTTGCAGGTGGCGGCGGCCAACGCTTATTTTTACCCCGATGTGCTGGTGACCTGCAGCTTGCTCGATCGGTCCAGCCCGCTGCTCAAGTCTGAGCCCAAACTGCTGATTGAAGTGCTCTCACCCAGCACTGCCGCTTATGATCGCGGCCAAAAATTCGGCCACTATCGCAGCCTGCCAAGCTTGGAAGAATATACACTGATAGACCTCGATACCCGTACCACGGACTGCTACCGCAAAGGACCGGATGGCCTGTGGGTACTCTACCCGTTTGCACCGGGCGAAACCGTGTCCCTTGCCAGTGTGGCGCTGGAAATCAGTGCTGCGCAGTTGTTTGCCGATGTGCTGGATGCTTAGGGCTTGTTACCTAATAACATGCACCTTTTGATTCCCTACGCCGGTCCGCCTGGCCCTGAATGCAGACAGGCAATTGCCAGGCTCCAGCTGCCCCACCTCGACCAACTGCTTCGCCTGGTCTCGGCCGATGCAGCACTACTGGGCGGCAGCGAACATCTGACGCCATTGCATGAGCGTGTGTGGGCGCAGTCTTTGGGACTGGAAGCGGCCGACGGACTGGTTCCCTGGGCGGCGTGGGATGCGCTGCGGCTCGGCCTGTGCGAAACCTATGGGCAGACGGGCTGGGCCTGGATCACACCGTGCCACTGGAAATTGCATACCAGCCACATCGACATGGCCGACCCACTGCAACTGGCACTGTCGCCGCAAGAGTCGGTTGCGCTGTGCGAGGCCATGCAGGCCTACTTTGCAGAGGACGGCATCACTTTATTTGCACATGCACTGGGACATCCTGTGACACACTGGTTGGCTCATGGCGACGTGCTGCGCGACCTTCCCACCGCGTCTCTGGACCGTGTGGCGGGTCAGGCGGTTGATGCCTGGATGCCACGCAGCAGCGGGAGCCAGCTGTTGCGCCGCCTGCAAAACGAAATGCAGATGCTGCTGTATACCCACCCGATCAACGACGCACGTGCCAGTGCCGCGCTGCCGGTGGTCAACTCGTTCTGGATCAGCGGTACCGGCAGCCTGCCAGCCGGCGTCCGACTGCCAGACGCTGACACACCCCACATTGAATGTCTGCGCACACTGACGGGCCCGGCGCGCAGCGACAATGCGAGCGCGTGGATTGAGGCCTGGGAGACCATTGATCGCACGGCCCTTGCGCAGGCGCTGGAGCGGGTCAGGGCCCACCGACCCGTCAAAATCAGCGTGTGCGCAGACAACAAGGCCAGCACCCTGGGGCCCACACCGCACTCCGTGCTGCGCCGCCTTCAGTTGCGCTTCGCGGCGCCCCCAAGCCAAGCATTGCTGCACTCCTTATGAACATAGTGACCCGCGACGTTCCACCCCGTTCCGTCTGGACCCTGGAAAAAGCTGGCATTCACCCCTTGCTGGCGCGCCTGTATGCGGCGCGAGGTGTCACCGGCACCGACGCGCTTGACGACGCACTTGCCAAACTCTTGCCACCTAGCACCATGCAAGGGCTTGCACAGGCCGCTGTGCTGCTCGCCGAGGCCATCGCGCAGGGCCAGCATCTTTGTGTGGTGGCGGACTACGATTGCGACGGTGCGACCGCTTGCGCAGTGGCACTGCGTGGCCTCAGACTGCTGGGTGCGCAACGGGTGAGCTACATCGTGCCAGATCGCATTGTCGACGGCTACGGCCTCACTGCGCCGATCGCCCAGCGCGTCAAAGATGCCGGCGCGGACCTGTTGATTACCGTGGATAACGGCATCGCCAGCATGGACGGGGTCGCGCATGCGCGTGCCCTCGGACTCAAGGTTCTGGTCACCGACCACCATCTGCCGGCGGCAAGCCTTGGCACCGGCACCCCACCTCTACCCGATGCCCATGTCATCGTCAACCCTAACCAGCCGGGTTGCCCTTTCGAGAGCAAATCGATCGCCGGAGTCGGGGTCATGTTTTATGTGCTGATGGCGCTGCGCAGCGAGTTGCGCCAGCGCGGGGTATTCACGCCGCACAGCCAACCCAAGCTCGATACCCTATTGCCCCTGGTAGCCCTGGGTACGGTGGCCGATGTGGTCCGGCTAGATGCCAACAATCGCCGCCTGGTGTCCCAGGGCCTCAAACGGGTGCGCGCAAACGCCATGCCGGCGGGACTTGCCAGCCTGTTTGTGGCGGCCGGTCGGGTGGCCAGCACCGCCACCACATTTGACTTTGGTTTCGCGCTCGGTCCCCGCATCAATGCGGCCGGGCGGCTCAGTGACATGACACTGGGCATTGAATGCCTGCTGACCGAGGATACTGACCGTGCCGATGCGTTGGCCAAGACACTTGACGGCATCAACCGCGAGCGACGGGTCATTGAAGGCGGCATGCGTGAGCAGGCGATGCTGATCGCCGAATCCCTGTTCGATGCGGACGACGAACCACCCCCGGCTATCTGCGTTTTTGATCCTGATTTCCACGAAGGCGTGGTCGGCATTGTGGCCTCGCGCATCAAGGACAAGCTGCACCGGCCAGCGTTTGTGTTTGCGGCCAGCGCCGCACCGGGCAAGGAGCATGAGCTCAAGGGCTCCGGCCGCTCGATCCCGGGTTTTCACTTGCGCGACGCACTCGACGTGGTGGCCAAACGCCACCCTGGCGTCCTGCTTCGCTTTGGTGGCCATGCCATGGCTGCCGGCTGCACCATTCACGAAGATGGACTCGACACCTTCGAACAGGCCCTGATCGAAGTCGCACAGGAAGGCCTGGACGCCGCCACCCTGACCCGCCGTATCGAGACCGATGGTCCACTGCTGGCCGAGTACCGGCGTGTCGATCTGGTCGACACCCTGCACCAGCAGGTCTGGGGGCAAGGGTTTGCCGCGCCTACCTTCAGCGAAGACATTGAAGTGATTTCGCAGCGACTGGTAGGAGAAAAGCACCTGTCGCTCAAACTCAGGCATCGGGGTGATGCGGTCGATGGCATCTGGTTTAACCACGTCGAGCCATTGCCGGCCAAGGTTCACATGGCGTTTCGGCTTGATGTGGACACTTGGAACGGGACGCGTCGGGTCCGCTTTCTGGTCGAAGGGGTTAGCGGGTAATCACCACTTTTTGGTACAAACCGCCAAAGTAGGTCTGTTTTTCGACCTTGGCGGGCCGCACGTCAGCGGGCAGCCAGTCAACGATCTCACCGCGCCAGACATCCATCGCAAAGGGCTCTAGCGTGCTCAGAATGGGCACCATGATGTAGCGGAACGGATTGAAAGCAACCGGCTTGTGGTAGTCCACAAAAATCAGCTTGCCACCGGGCCGGGTAACCCGCAGTGCCTCGGCAATCGTTTTGACACGTACTTCTGCGGGTTGTTCATGCAACAAGAAAAACACCACCACTGCATCATGGCTGCCATCCTTGAACTGCAGGGCCGTGGAATCCTGCAGTGACGCCGTCACATGCTCGGGGTTAGTCAGCTTGGAGCGCAGGTTATTGATCTGAATGGGTGCCACATCGACCACATCGAGACTGCCGGTCGGTCCGAGACGACGTACCAGATGCTCGGTGAAGTCGCCATAGACGCAGGCAACCTGCAGCACCCGGCCGTTGATGACTTCGCCCATTTCCTGCAGGGCAGCATCACGCAGTTTGGAAAAGTTACCCCACAAAATCAGATTGACCAGCCATTGGCGCTCAAAAATGTGGACAGCGCGCGGATGGAGATAGGCCCACCAATAGGTGGTTTGCAAATACTCAGGAACAGGTACCGGAGCGATAGCATGCAGCGACTCTGCCTTGGCTACCGCCGAAGATTCGTTTGGACGCACAAATTGACCTTAGAAGTTTCAAAAACAAAGGACGCTCACTCAACAATAAGTGAGCGTCCCAAGCGAAGTCCATCTCAAATTTGCAGCAAGTATACTAGGGTAAGTCCCGTGCCTATTGCTGCGGTCACATACACCACGATCGCGACGATCGAGTCCTGGCGCAGTCCAAAATCATGCAGGGTTACACGCAAGCGGTGCGCCGCGTGCCACAGGAACAGCGTAATCACAGCGAGCAAGAACAACTTGCCAAACCAGGATGCCGCAAACGCATGCAACCCGGCGTAGGTCAGCAGGCCCGGTGCGTGGCCCAAAGATGCCAAAATGAAGAGCAGCGCCAAGACCGGAGCCAAAAAGGCTGCCAGCGTGCCACCGGCCGCAAACAGACTCCAAAAAATGGGCTTATTTGATTTAGCCATGGTCAGAGCACTCCCGCAAAGAACAGCACCACCAGCGACGCTACAGCCCACACCGCGTAGTGCGCGCCGACAATGTATTTTCCTGCCAAAAACTCTTCACCGATTTGCACCGGCATGGCTTTGGGCGTTACATTGAACCAATTGGTGGCGTTGTAGGTGGCAAACAAAAAAATGAGCAGCATGCCAACAAAGCCACCAGGGCCCTGAAGGTTGGCCATGAACGCGTCAAATGCGGCTGGGCCGGCCGCCAGCCGGTCGAGCATGCGCACCAGCAACAGCGCAAATGCGCCAATGAATATGCAGGTGATTTCACGCGACATGTAGCGCATATAGCGCGGATGGTTCAGGTACCAACTGGTCTTCGACACCGGGCGAACATAGGGTTTGCGGCTCATGATTTACCTCCTGGCAACAGGTGTTCCTTGAACCAGTCCAAGGTGCTGGCAACCTTAACTTGCTGCAACGCGCCCGCCGGATCCACTGCCTTGGGACACACTTCCGAGCAGGCACCCACAAACGAGCATTCCCATACTCCTTCATTCGTCGCAATGACTTCCTGGCGCTGGTCCCGACCGGCATCGCGTGAATCAAGGTTGTAGCGGTGCGCGAGGGTAATCGCTGCCGGCCCAATGAACTTGGGCTGCAAAGCGTACTCAGGGCACGCCGCGTAGCACAACATGCAATTGATGCACATGGAAAACTGCCGGAACTTCATGAGTTGCGCCGGCGTCTGCTTGTACTCGCCTTCCGAGATTGGCTTCTTCTCTTTGGGGATGATGTAGGGTTTGACGCGCTTGAGCTTGTCGATGAAGTCATCCGCCACCGTGACCAGGTCACGCTCGATCGGGAAGTTGGCCAAGGGCTCGACCCGAATGACGCCTTCGTAGTCGCGCAGGAAGGCATGACAGGAAAGCTTGGGCTCGCCGTTGACCATCATGCCGCAGCTTCCACACACCGCCATGTGACACGACCATCGGTACGACAATGTGGGGTCGATCGTCTCCTTGACCGCATTCAGCGCATCAAGTACCACCCACTCTTCCGGGCACATCACTTCATACTTTTGAAAATGCGGCTCGGTGTCCTTCTCGGGGTTGTAGCGAAGCACCTCCAACTGGACCAGACGCTGTTTCAAGGGTGTCATTTATGGTCTCCCGAATAGTCACGTACACCCGGAGGGGACTTGGTAATCACCACATCGAGGTAATCGATGCGCGCCGTGTCCTGGCCCTGGTAGTAGGCCATGCTGTGACGCAAGAAGTTCTTGTCATCACGCTCAACGTAATCCAGCCGCTGGTGCGCTCCGCGCGACTCTTTGCGCGCCAAAGCACCCACCGTCAAGGCCGAGGCGCAGTCGAGCATCGAACCCAATTCCAGCACCTGGAACAAGTCCGTGTTGAACACATTGCTCTTGTCGTGTAGCACCACTTTGTGGTAACGCTGGCGCAGCTCCACAATCTTGTCGACCGCTTCTTTGAGGCCTTCCTCGGTGCGATAGAGCCCACAGTTTTTCTCCATGGTGTCCATCATTTCCTTGCGCAGACCGGACATGGACTCCTTGCCATCGGTACGCAGGAACAGCTCGCGAATCCGCGCCTGCGAGGCATCCGCCTGCGCCTTGAGAGCGGCCTGGTTGGCCGGACCGACCGACTTGATGTGCTCAATCGCCGACATGGCGGCCGCCTTGCCAAACACCAGCAGTTCGGTGAGGGAGTTGGAGCCCAGGCGGTTCGCACCATTCAGACTGACACAGGCGCACTCGCCCGCCGCAAAAAGTCCCGACAATGGCGTGGCGGCCTTGGTATTGGTCGAGATACCGCCCATCATGTAATGCACGACGGGTCGGATCGGGATCGCGTCCTTGACGATGTCCACTCCGAGATAGGCAATGCCCAATTCGCGCACCAGCGGCAGACGCTCGTCAATGTACTTCTCGCCCAGGTGCCGCATGTCGAGCAGCACACATTCGCCCCACGGCGTGGTGACCGTGTTGCCCTTTTGAACCTCGTGCCAGTAGGCCTGGCTCACCCGGTCGCGCGGTCCGAGCTCCATGGTTTTGAGTTGGGGCTTGCCCAGCGGGGTCTCGGGACCCATGCCGTAATCCTGCAAATATCGGCGCCCATTTTTGTTGAGCATCACGCCACCTTCACCGCGACAGGCCTCGGTGAGCAGACTACCGGTGTTGGGCAGTCCGGTCGGGTGGTACTGCACAAACTCCATGTCCTTCAGCGGCACCCCGGCCCGGTAGGCCAAAGCCATGCCGTCGCCAGTCTTGATCGCACCATTGGTGGTAAACGGAAACATGCGGCCGGCCCCACCGCCACAAATGATGACCGACTTGGCATTGAACTGCTTGATCATGCCGCTACGCATTTCCATCGCAGTCAGGCCCTGGCAGCGACCTTCATCGACCAGCAGGTCGAGTGCAAAGTACTCGTCGTAACGCACGATCGACGGAAACTGCAGGGTGGTCTGAAACAGCGTGTGCAAAATGTGGAAACCCGATTTGTCGGCGGCAAACCAGGTGCGCTGTTTTTTCATGCCTCCAAAGGGACGTACCGCCACCGAACCGTCTTCTTCCCGGTTCCAGGGGCAACCCCAATGCTCAAGTTGCAGCAGTTCCTTGGGCGCTTCGTTGACAAAGTACTCAACGCAGTCCTGGTCCGACAGCCAGTCTCCGCCGCCCACGGTGTCGTCAAAGTGCAGTGCCAGGCTATCGTCCTTCTTGATAACGCCTGCCGCCCCGCCTTCTGCCGCGCAGGTGTGGCTGCGCATCGGATAGACCTTGGAAATCAGCGCGATGCGCAGCTTGGGATCGGTCTCTGCCAGCGCAATGGCCGTGCGCAAACCCGCCCCGCCAGCACCCACAATGACTACATCTGCTTCAACAAGTTCCATAACGCCCTTTCAGTCACCGAAGTGAAAATAAATCTATGCATCCAGGTCAACACGCCATCAAAGGCTTGTAAAGAACCCGATTCCAACCAATGTGAGCAGGGTCAGCCCCGTGGCGATCAGAATGAAACCCAGCGCTTTGGCAGCTGCCAAACGTCCTGGTGAAGGAGCATCGACCAGATATTTTTCCAGCTCACCGGTATCCACCAGGCGCTGGTACTCGACCGTGTGCTCGTGCTTGAACTCTTCGAGTGAGAAGGTGCCGGTGAACATGACCACCTCAACCGGGAACTTGTCCGGGCGGAAATGGTTGTTGAAGAAGTGCACCGTAAACAGGAACACCACCGCAAGGAACGCTTCTTCGCCATGGAAGATGGCCGCCACGTTGAATACCCAACCCGGCAGGAATGAACCGAAGAACGCCGGCAGCCACATCATCAAACCACTGACTCCAATGATGGTGACACCCCAGAACGGAGCCCAGTAGTCAAATTTTTCCCAATAGGTCCAACGGTCAAACTTGGGACGTGGTCCCTGGCCAAAGAACCACTTGAACATGCCCAGCATATCCTTGCCATCCTGCAGGTTTGGCACCATGGAATGGGGTCCAAACACCTTGAAGTTCTTCCAATCGCGGCCAATCCGGAACAGGATGTAGAACAAATGCCAGAAGAAGACGCCGGCAAAGATGACCGCGCACACCCGGTGGATATTGCCAGCCGTGTGGGGACCGCCCAGGCCATTCATGATGGCGGATGCCCAAGGTGCGTCGGGGTAAAACATGGGCATACCGGTGAAGGTGAGTGCCATCAGGCTCAGGGCAAAGGTAATGTGCGCGATACGCCAGATCGGACTGAAACGACGGACGTGCTTGCCCTGGTACTTGAGCAGTGTTGCGTCGGGCTTGATATGCGGTTTGCTCTTGTTAGCTTGACGCTCCTTGTATTCGCGATAGAACCACAGCAGCGTGTGCAACCAGAAGAAGCCGAAGGTTCCGACCAGCAACTGAATCATGATCTGCCAGGCAATCCATATCTGGGGATATTTCTGAAAGTCTCCGCCATGTCCGTGCGGCTGGAAGGTGGCGTACCCGGCCGGTGCCAGACCTACGTCCTTTTTGCCGTTATGGCAGCTACGGCAGGTCTTCATGCGGTTGTCAGGGTGCACGGTTGACGCGGGGTCATCTGTGCGCGCGATGTCGTGGGAACCGTGGCAGTTGTAGCACTTAGCCGTGTAGGAGTAGCCCAGGGTGCTGATTTTGCCGTGGTAGGTCGATTTGTAGGATTTGAGCTGCGCTTCGTGGCAATTGCCGCACTTGGAGGACACCGCCAACTTGAAGGGATCGCTGGAGCTGCCAGCCACGGAATGGGCGCTATGACAGTCTGAACACACCGCAGCCTTGGCGTTTTTCTTCTCTATGGACTCCTTGCCGTGCACCGATTCGGCATAGGTTTCTAGCTGGTCGGCATGGCAACTCTTGCCGCAGGCCTCGGATATGCCCAGACGCCACGCTGCGCGGTCTTTCGAATCGGCAGGCGGTGCATTAAAGCTGTGCGTGTCGTGGCAGCTGTCGCACGACGCGTTGGGTTTGGTCTTGTCGTCGGAACTGGGCTTGGCGTGGAAAGACTTCTTGTACTCTTCGATATTTTGAACCACCACACCGAGTCTGGGTTTATCTACCGCCTTGCCATCCTTTTGCACAGCGGCCCAGAGCTCCTGGTGGCAATCGGCACAGTCCACCTTTTTCAGCGGCTGGCCGGTATTCTTCTGGTGCGCATTGTCCTTATTGGCGTTGTCGGTGATGTCAGTGTGGCAGGCCACACACTCCATCTTGGCATGCACGCTTTTTGCGTAGGGTTCAGGCGCAATGCTGCGCAGCACGCGTGGTTCGTCATCGGTCCCGGGAACGTTCAACTTGCCTTTTTTGCCATCATGGCAGGTCAGACAGGTGGCGTTATCCAACTTGGTTTGCGCTAAGACGGGTAGTGTTGACAGCAAAACACAAAAGCTGACCAGTAGCGCCCTTAGGGCTGATTGCGAAATTCGCATGGATGCGTCTCCTGATATGAGTCGGTGGAGTGTAACTTCTAGCTTTTGAGGTCCAAAAAAGACTGCAAACGCTATGACATAGATCAAAGGTCTGCTCCGTTCGCGGGCCAGTACGTCGCACCATTGCGCGGACGCCGCAAAGGGCGTGCAGGAATCGCGGATGGCAAATTAACGTATTTGGCATCGCCACGCCGAGACGGCCCAGGCTTTAAGCCCACCTCCTCAGTTGACCGCCTATTTTTTGCAGTAACTCCTTATGAACATTCATTATTCTGGCTTTGAATGGCATCGCCTTATGGGCAAGATCGCTACCTGACCGACTGACCCGCTGACAACGCGCCCGGGGTCGTTCCTCCTTGCCGTTGGCGTAGATTTTCAAAAACCGTCGTTTTGAACCCGCTGTGCTGATTTCCAGGTAAAGCCCGATTGAGTCGGTCAATCGTTGCCGTTTCTTACCCGGTTGCCATGTGGCGTTTCGGCATTTGGCACCAGTGAGCATGGTGAATTCTCCAAGCGGGGAACAATGAAACCGGGGAACAAATCCGAGTGGGGAACACTTTTAGCCGGTCTGTTCCCCGGTTTATTCCCCGATCACGGCCTGGGTGCAGGTGTCGCTCCTTGTCGCTCCTTGTCGCTCCTTGTCGCTCCTTGTAGGTCGCTGAGATTGATTCACCAATGAAAAAGGCCGTCAAGTGATTGTCCTTGGCGGCCCTTGTCGCCTACGGTGGTGGCGGACGGTTGGCTGTCTCAGCCGCAAATTTCTGAGCCAAATAGCGATGAAGAGTAACGCTGCGGGCTATTGCGTATTTGGATCAAATCTACGTGATCGAAGACGCAATTCGGTAACCCATCGCCCGGTAACCGCGCTGCCGTTTGTCCCACATTTTCAGCAGCGCCGGGTGACCGGTATCCACGAAATCAACAATGCGCACATCGGTCTTGGTGGCGTGCTCACGGTGCAATCGGCCAGCGTACTGTTGCAGCGTGCCCTTCCATGACACCGGCATGGCAAGCACCAAGGTGTCAAGGGGTAGGTGGTCAAAGCCTTCGCCCACCAGTTTCCCAGTGGCCAACAAAATGCGTGGCCCATCGGGTGGTAACGACTCCAGTTCCGAGAT
>JAIPCE010000074.1 GCA_021738345.1 Rhodoferax sp.
GGTTGCCTGCCTTTACCCCCTGCTGTCCGCCCTGCAACTGGGTTTTTATGACTGGAGCATGGGCACCCCCTGGGCCGAGGCCAAGTGGGTTGGGGTGGAGGCCTTTGTGGCCGCCTTCAAGGATGCGGCGGTATGGCGCTCGCTCGTCACCACGCTGATGTTTGCGGCGGTCTGTGTCATCGCCGAGATGGTGCTGGGCATTGCGCTGGCACTTTCCCTGGAAGGCGATGTGCGTGGCATGGCATTTTTCAGGACGCTGTTCATTTTGCCCATGATGATTGCCCCGATTGCGGTCGGCTTGACCTGGCGCTATTTGTTTGACGCCCAGTTCGGTTTGCTCAACGCCATACTGGGCGTGTTGGGGGCGGCTCCGGTGGCCTGGTTGGCGCAGGAGCACACGGCGTTTATCGCCATCATCATTGCCGACATCTGGCAATGGACACCGTTTGTCTTCATCATGATGATTGCGGCCCTGGCCAATGTGGACAGCGCTGTGCTGGAGGCGGCGCGTATGGATGGGGCCACTTGGTGGCAAACCACGATGCGGGTCAAGCTGCCGATGATCATGCACGTGATTGCCATTACGCTTTTGATGCGCCTGATTGATGCCTTCAGGGTGCTGGAGGTGATCTATATCCTTACCTTTGGCGGCCCTGGCGACAGTACCGAGATTTTGTCGCTGCACATTTACAAGACCGCCTTTGTCAGTCAGCGCCTGGGCAGCGCGGCTGCTATATCGGTGCTGCTGTTGCTGGTGGTGGCCTGCCTGTCCTGGGCGGCACTCAGCCTGTCCAATCCGCTGAAAGACGAGGAACGGTCATGAAACGCCATCCTGCCCTGGTGACCGCGCATTACGCCGCGCTGGTGTTTCTGGCGATTGCCTGCGTGGCACCCATCATGCTGATGTTTGCCACCTCGCTCAAGCTGCAGACGCAGATATTTACAACCGGCATCAACTTCCTGTTCACCCCCACGCTAGAAAACTACCGCGAAGTATTGGGCGAAGGCAGCTTCACACGCTATCTGACCAACAGCTTGATCGTCGGTGTCATTTCCACCGCAACCACGCTGGTGCTGGGCTGCATGGCGGCCTATGGGCTGGCGCGGTTTCGGTTTGCTGGCCGCAAGACCATTGCCTACACCACGCTGTTGCTGCGCACCGTACCGCTGGCCGTATTGGCGGTACCGGTGTTCATGGTCTGGAGCCAGGCGGGCCTGATCAACTCGCTACCGGGTTTGGTGTTGCTGTATGTTGCGGTGAACCTGCCATTTACCATTTGGTTGCTGTATGGCTTCATTTTGCAGGTGCCGCCAGAACTCGAAGAGGCTGCCGCGATTGACGGTTGCGGCCCGATCAAGGTGTTTTACAAGGTGGTGTTGCCGCTGATCAAACCGGGGCTGGCAGCGGCCTCGATATTCACCTTTCGGATTGCCTGGAATGAATTTATCTTGGCGCTGGTGCTCACCGACCGGGCCACACGCACCTTGCCGGTGGCGGCTTCGCTGTACATCACCGACATTGGAGTGGACTGGGGCAAGATCATGGCGCTGGGCAGTCTGATCGCGATTCCACCGCTGATCTTCACCTTTGTTGCGGCCCGGCAAATCATCACCGGCCTGACCGCCGGAGCGGTCAAGGGTTAAAGTCGTGCCATGAAGGGCATTGTCACGCTAGATATCGGCACCACCAGCCTGCGTGGCATTGTCTATGACGCAGCGGGGCAAGCCCTCACCATGGACCAGCGGCAGAACTTGCCGACTTTTTTCGGCGACGGCCGGGTCGAGCAAGACCCCCTGTCCTGGCAACGCTTGCTGCTCTCGATTCTTGCCAATTGCCACGCAGTAGCCCACTCCAAGGGCATAGATGTCCAGTGCATTTCCGTCACCGCACAGCGCTCTTCGGTGATTGCGGTGGACAGAGCGGGTACGCCGCTGCATCCCGCGATCATGTGGCAAGACACGCGCTGTGCCGAGCTGGCCCACCAGATGGCTAACAGCAATGCCCTGGTGTACGGCAAGACCGGGCTCAAGATCTCGCCAGTTTTCTCGGCCCTCAAGATGACCTGGTTGCGCCGGAACTGTCCGGACATCTGGCAAAAAACCTTCAAGCTGATCGGTGTGCAAGACTGGGTCATCTGGCTGTTGACCGGGCGCTTTGTCACCGACCAGAGCCTGGGCAGCCGGACCAATTTGCTGAATCTGGCGACCAGAACCTGGGACGCGGAGCTGCTGAATCTGTTTGAAGTTCCCCAGCACCTGCTGTGCGACCTTATCGATCCGGGTGCGATTGCGGGGAGCCTGACCACCCCCTGTGCGTCTGTCACCGGTTTGCCCGCCGGTCTGCCGGTGGTATCTGCGGGCGGTGACCAACAATGCGCTGCCTTGGGGCTGGGCCTGTTTTCCAGCGCGCAGGCGGTTAGCAACACCGGTACCGGTTCGTACATCATTGGCCACAGCAACGCCCCAGTGAGCGATGCGGCCATGCGGGTGTCTTGCAATGTGTCGGCCATCCCCGGTGCCTATATTGTCGAGGCCGCCGTGCTGACCTCGGGGGCTATTTACCGCTGGTTTACTGAGTTGCTGGGCGGTGCGTCGGGCGATGCCACGGTCCCGCTGGAGGCATTGAACCACGAAGCCAGTCTGGTCGCACCGGGTGCCAACGGGCTGCTGCTGGTGCCGCATTTCCAAGGCTGTGGTTCGCCCTACTGGGACCCGGACGCCAAAGGCATCTTCTACAACCTGAGCCTGAGCACCACGCGCGGCGAGATGGCGAGAGCGATTTTTGAGGGCATCGCCATCGAGCTCAAAGAGAGTCTGGCCCTGGTGGAGGCACTTTGCGGTGCCGTCGGGTCTGTCAGTGTGTCAGGTGGCATGAGCAAATCGGCGCTGTTTAACCAGATTCAGAGTGATGTGTTTGAGCGCCCGCTGCGGCGTTTGTCGAGCGACGAGGCCAGCTCGCGCGGTGCCTGGATCGCAGCAGCCGTAAGCACCGGCATGGCGTCGGGTTACGCGCACGCATTCAAGCAGTCCACGTCCAGCGATGCTACCCTTGTGTTTACACCCGATCCGTCCAAGCACCCGGTCTACCAGCGCCAACGGCAACGCGCACGCGCCATCTACCAGGCCATGGCACAGCCGGAGATTCGGGAACTTTTCAAATAACAGGGCAAGCAGGATGAAGGAATTGGCTCAACGCTCAATCATGTCGGTATCAAACTACCGGCACAAGAAAATTCTGGAGCTGGTGTACCAGCGCAAGTCAATTTCTGCCGACGAATTGGCGGCCGAGTTTGGTGTCTCGAAAATCACCATCCGCCGCGACCTCGATACCCTGGCACTCGACAAACTGTTGGAGCGTACCCGGGGTGGCGCGGTGTCTATTTCCGACCTAGGTTTTGAGGAAATCTTCGAGGCCAAAAACCACCTGTCCACCAAGGAAAAAAGTTTGATCGGAAAGTACGTGGTGTCGCTGATCTCGGAGAACGAGACCGTATTTCTGAACGCCGGGTCCACCACGCTGGAAGTGGTGCGCCACCTCGAGGACAAGAAAGTGCGCATCGTCACAAACAACGCCGCCTGCCTCTTGCTCGACCTGAACCCACACACCGAGATGATCCTGTTAGGTGGCGACTACCGCGTGCAATCGAGGTCGCTGGTGGGCGGTCTGACCATTGCAGGCCTGCAAAGCATCTATTCCAGCATCACGGTGCTGGGCATCAACGGCGTCAGCATCAAGCGTGGCTGCACCACGGCGGTGCAATTGGAAACCAGTGTCAACAAAGCCATGCTAGAGAACTCGAGCGGCAAAGTGATCTTGGTGGCGGACCATAGCAAGATGAACTGCGTCTCAAGTTTTCTGACCTGCCCCCTGACCCGCGTTGACTTGCTGGTGACCGACTGGATGACCCCGCAGGCCTTTTGTGACGAACTCCAGGCTGCCGGATTGAACGTCGTGCGGGTGCCAGAGGACTACTGAACCTAGATTCCTCTGTCCACAGGTCATCCAAGGTTGTGGTCTGACGGAGGGATCCAGGTTCAAACAACTTGAGGGCGCTCGCACCATCCACCACATTGATCGCGTAAATATCGGCAATTGCGCTGAGGTGCTGCAGCGGAATCACGCGGTCCTTGTAAATCGTATCGGTGGAATGCCTGGTCTTGCTGTAGCAGCCTAAAAACCGCCATCAGCGCAAGCATCAGCAAAAGAGCCGCAAACCCCATGGTCAGCATGGGTCGATCTCTTTAGACCGTGAGAATTTATGATCCGCTCCCAAGAACGATGAATTTGTGCCCAAGTGACGGCGCACGCTGTTTTGCAGCCTGCCCGCACAAAAGTGGTTTTACCACAGGCGATCTACACGCGACCCAGAAAGAACCACGAAGGCAAAACCCTCCAAAAGATCTGGCGGCACCTAACTCACACGCGGCCGGCGGCAGATCGCCCATCGTTCCTTCGGCAACTACCCGACAACTTTACTGGGGCCACGTCAAGGACAGCACTTCGCCAACACGCGCCTTTGCCACGTCTTCGGCATGGAATGGGAGGGCGGGCCACTCCTTGCGGGAAAACAGACGCAACTGGTCATTCGCGTGGGGCGAAGCGGGGTCGGCATGCGATGTTGTTAGTCGCGTTGGCGACATGAATGACCTGTGGCGTGCCCATCAGTTCGGAATAAACTGGTCACGACAAGGTCAATTCTCGGTGGCGACGCCCACAGTGTGTCGCGCACATGGTGGCACGTCAGAGTCTTGTCAGATCAAAAACCTATGCTGCACCGCATCATGAATATGGCTCGCGCAATTCAACTCGGACTGGAAGACTTGCTTGCAGATCTGCAACATGCACGCAGAGAAAACCAACTCGGCAGGCTTGCGTTGTTGACCTATTGTGAAGTCAGAAACTGGGCTCGGCGCGCGGGAAAGCACGATATCGCCGATGGTGCGACACGCATGTTCACTGAAAACCCTTGCGTTTCCAAAGAAGAGTTTCTCGCAAAGGTCGACACTGTGATTGCAACGTTGGAGCAGTGCCTGCAAGACAGCCGCAGCTCTGAAAAGCCAGAGGTTTACGCTGCCGTTTCGCTGGACCATCTGCTGAATACACCAAGAGTACAGGCCGGCGATCTGTCCACAGCCAGAATGCTGTAGTCCCGGGCAGGGTGTTTTTTTGCGCGTCAGAAGCGCTTTTGCACTACGATGGTGGTTTTAAACCGCACCCATTCTGACGCTCCCCATGCCTGATTCGACACCTTACACCCCACCCAAAGTCTGGACCTGGAACAAGTCAAACGGAGGCCGATTTGCCAATATAAATCGTCCCGTGTCAGGCGCGACGCATGACAAGGAACTTCCCCGCGGGACGCACCCACTTCAGTTGTATTCACTTGCCACACCGAACGGCGTAAAGGTCACGGTGATGCTGGAGGAGCTGCTTGCGCTGGGGTATGCGGGTGCCGAATACGACGCCTGGCTGATCCGGATTCACGAAGGAGACCAGTTTGGCAGCGGCTTTGTGGGCGTCAATCCCAACTCCAAAATTCCTGCCCTGCTCGACTACAGCAGGGCCCAGCCGATCAGGGTGTTTGAATCAGGCGCAATTCTTCTCTATCTGGCGGAAAAGTTCGGTGCACTAGTACCCACCGAACCGGCGCGCCGTGCCGAATGTCTGTCCTGGCTATTCTGGCAAATGGGGAGCGCGCCGTATCTGGGCGGTGGTTTTGGCCATTTTTACGCCTACGCGCCGACCCGGATCGAATACGCGATCGATCGCTTCGCGATGGAAGTCAAGCGGCAAATGGATGTACTGAACCAGCGGCTGGCGCAATGCCCCTATGTCGGTGGTGATGAATACACCATTGCCGACATTGCCATCTGGCCCTGGTACGGTGGCCTGGCCAAGGGCCAACTGTATGAAGCGGGAGAATTTCTCCAGGTGCGTGAATACACACATGTACTTCGGTGGGCAGAGGAAATCGCCAAGCGTCCGGCGGCGCAAAGGGGGCGAATGGTCAACCGTGTTCAAGGACCGCCCGAAACCCAGCTGCGTGAGCGCCATGATCGCAGCGATTTCGACCTGCGCACCCAAGACAAGCTTGCGGCTGAGCAAGCGCAGAAGTAGCAGCGCAGCCAACGCGCTGCTGGCAGCAGCACCTGGCTCACATACTTTGCGGGACTGGCCCATTGGCCCGCTGTGAGCGCGACAAGGTGTAATGGGGCAGGCCCTCGCGAACCCAAAAAGCCCTTTAGATTGCCTGTGTTAAGGTTCGTTCCGGCGCTATCAATTAAATGTTTAACGGAGACACCATGCTTTCATTCCCTCGTTTTGTTACGGCCGCAGCCGCTGCCACGCTTGCATCCCTGATCAGCGTTTCTGCCCTGGCGGCAGAGACCGAGTCGTCGATCGCCCGCGGCGGCCGCTTGTACGACAAGTATTTTGCCGAGAACAAGACCGCAAAGCCGACCACAGACCATCCTTCCTATATCAAGGACGGCAAGTATGGCAAGGACAACTCCTGGCGCTGCAAGGAATGCCACGGCTGGGACTACAAAGGCAAGGACGGCGCCTATGCCAAAGGAGGCCACATGACAGGCATCAAGGGCATCAACGGCGCGGCCGGCAAGGACGTGGCCGCCATTGCCGCCCAGTTGCGTGACAAGGTGCATGCCTACACCGAGGCGCAATTGAGCGCCAAGGACGCGGAAGACCTGGCCATGTTTGTGTCAAAGGGCCAGGGCAATCTGGCCAAATACCTCGATGCAGCCAACAAGTCCAAGGGCGATGGCGCCAAGGGCGAGGCCTACTACAACACCATTTGCGCAGGTTGCCATGGCGTTGACGGCAAGAAGGTCAAGGACGGCCCGGCTCTCGGTTCCGTGGCGGACAACGGTGCTGAGATGATGCACAAGATATTGAACGGTCACCCGGGCGAGAGCATGCCTGCGCTGCGCGCACTCGACCACCAGGTCTCTGCCGACGTGGCGGTGCACCTGACCAAATTGCCTAAATGAGAGGGGGGCGCTGGGGACTGCTCGCACTGGTTCTCGCGAGCGCATTAGCGGGCGTGCTGGCTTGGGGGGGCTTCAATATGTTCATGGAGTCCACCAACACGACGGCGTTTTGCATTTCGTGCCACGAGATGCAGAGTACGGTGTATGGGGAGTACCAAAAAACCATTCACTACACCAACCGATCCGGCGTGCGTGCCGGGTGCCCGGACTGCCATGTGCCCAAAGAGTGGGGTCCCAAGCTGGTCCGAAAAATTCAGGCAACGACCGAGCTCTACCACCATTTCCGCGGCAGCATCGACACGCCCGACAAATTTGAGGCAAAACGTGGCGAGATGGCAGAGCGGGTCTGGGCCAGCATGATGGCCAACGACTCCCATGAGTGCCGCAACTGCCATAGCTGGGAAGCCATGGACCCGCACAAGCAAACCCAACGCGCGCAAGAGAAGATGGCCGAGGGGCGTAAGGCAGGTCAGACCTGTATCGAGTGCCACAAAGGCATTGCGCACACGTTGCCCAGGCGGGATGACTGACGACACCTGAGCGGCGCGGGGCTAGCTGGATGAGGCCAATTGCTTCCCAACTCTACTCTCAGCAAGGAGACAACTCATGCAAAATCCACAAGCGCACTGGGAACAGGTGTACCAGACCAAGCAACCGGATGCGGTGAGCTGGTTTCAGGAACATGCAGCCCGGTCACTGGAACTGATCCGATCGGTGGGACCATCGCTGAACGCCAGCCTCATTGATGTGGGTGGCGGTGCATCGACCCTGGTGGATGATCTGCTGGGCATGGGTTTCCACCATGTCACGGTGCTTGACCTTTCAGCCAGTGCCTTGCAGCTTGCGCGCCAACGGCTGGGCACCGCAGGCGGCGGCGTGATCTGGATCGCGGGCGATATCTGCAATGCCCCCCTGCCGGAATGCAGCTATGACATCTGGCATGACCGCGCGGTGTTTCACTTCCTGACCGATCCGGCCCAGCGGGCTGCCTATGTGCAGCAGGTCATTCGGTCGGTCAAACCGGGTGGCCATGTGATTGTGGCAACATTCGCACCCGACGGGCCGGAGCAATGCAGCGGATTGCCGGTGGCGCGCTATGCGCCTGACCAGCTCCACGGCGAGTTTGGTCCCGCGTTTGAGCTGCTGCAACACGTGAGCGAAGCGCACACCACCCCGTGGGGCTCGGTTCAGCACTTTGTTTACTGCCATTGTCTGAAACCGCACTGAGTCGAGGTTTAGGAACGTCACACCCGTGGCTTGCACCTGCCTGCACTCGGCATGCGCGCCATCGGCGAAACGGTACATCAGCTATTTCCGCATCCCTTAGCTCAGTCGACCGGATACCTCGGCTTTGGCTTCGTCCAGGAGCCACTGCCGAAACGTCAGAACAGCCGGCCGCTGCGTGATGGCCTCAGGAATGACCAGGTAATAGGCATAGTGCTGGCCCACCGCAATGTCAAACGGGGAGACCAGTCGTCCCTGGGCGATGGCGGTGGCGACCAGTGGCTTGGACGCTAGCGCCACCCCCAGCCCGTCGAGCGCCGCCACATAGGCCAGACCGGAGTCGCTGAAATGGGGCCCCGCATGGGTGTCCACGCCGTTGACACCCGCCAGGCGCAGCCACTCATCCCAGCCTGGACCGGCATGTTCGGAGGCCAGTGCATCGTCGTGCAACAAGACCTGGTGGCGGATATCGTCGGGCACGCGCAGTGGCGGGTCGGAGTCGAGCAATTTGGGGCTGCACACCGCAATGTAGTCGGAGCCAAACATGCGGTCCACATGAAAGCCCGGGTACGCCCCGGTGCCAAACCGAATCACCAGCATCGAATCTTCTTCGCGCAGATCGACGCTTTCAATGGCGTGCGGGGCCAGGCTTTGGTCGCCGTCGATGGTGCTGAGCGACCGAATGACGTGCAGGTTGAGCGTCGGCTCGGTGGTGGCAAATCGCCGCAAGCGCGGCACCAGCCAGCGGGTGGCAAAAGAGGGCGGCAAGACCACAATCAAGCGCCCAAGGTTCACCCGATCATGGACCGATTCGACCGCCGCCGCAAAGCACTCCAGACCCTCACGCACCTTGGGCAGCATGGCTTCCCCCTGCGGCGTGAGTTCGAGCGCACGGGTCAAGCGGCGAAACAGTTCCAGTCCCAGAAATACTTCAAGCTGCTTGATCTGGTGGCTGACGGCCGTGGGGGTGACCGACAGCTCCAGCGCTGCATTCTTGAAACTCAGATGGCGGGCAGCCGCCTCAAAGGCGCGTAGCGCGTTCAAGGGCGGTAGGCGGTAGGTCATGGATGAATATTTCTAATCCGTCGGCTGAGAATTGATCGTTTGCTGCACTGCAAGATGGCGGCTATCGTAGCACCGTGCTCTGAAAAGAGCGTTACTTACGAAAAGGTCACCACCATGCAACCCAGCTACACCACCATCCAGGCCCGTATCCGCCAAGCCAACGAACAGCGCAGCAAAGATTTAGGTCAGCTCATTGCAATGGCATGGGGCCACATGGGGCACGGCTTGGGAAATTGGTTGTCCGGCGTTTTTCACGGCAAGATCCACGCCCATTAGGCGATCTGCCTCAGGCCACCAACTCTACCGCCAAACCACCAAGGTCCGCTGATTGCTCTACCCGTAGCTGCATGTGGTGTGCCACCGCAATCCGGCGCACGATGGACCAACCCAAGCCGCTGCCATCTTCCAGCGTTCCCTGCACCCGGAAGAAGCGCTCCCCCAGGCGGGCGCGGGCTGACCCCGGCAAGCCCGGCCCGCTGTCTTCCACACACAATCGCACCGAGTCGTCCACACGGGCCACCGTGACCCTGATGCGGGCTGCAGTGGGGCTGTAGCGCACCGCGTTGTCCACCAGATTGCGAAGCAGCACCGACAGCAAGGTCGCGTTACCTGACACTTGGCACGGCTGATCGTCCGATTCAAACTCCAGCGTCTGACCCTTGCCAATGGCCCTGGCGGCCATATCCGCCACCACCTGGCGCGCCAAACCCTGCATATCCACCAGCGCCAACGTCGGGGCTGCGGCTGCTTCCAGCCGTGACAGGGTCAACAATTGCTCCACCAGATGGATCGCCCGGTCGCAGCCCAACAAGGTATTTTGCAAGGCATGGCGGCGCAATGCATCGTCGGTTTCGCCCAGAGCGACTTGCGCCTGGGCTCGAATCGCCGCAATCGGTGTGCGCAGTTCATGGGACGCATCTGCGGTAAAGCGCCGCTCTGATTCGAGCAATGTGGCAATACGTTCAAACAAGCCATTGAGCGAGTCCACCATCGGGCGCATCTCCGTGGGCACGCCGCTCTGCGCCAAAGCTTCCAGCGCGTCGGGTTTGCGCACAGCCAGGGTGCGGCCCAGGTGCCGCAAGGGTGCCATGCTGCGGTGAATCGCCCACCACAGCGCCAGCGCCAAGACCGGCAGTGCAACCGCCATAGGCAGCAAGGTGCCACGCAACACGGCCCACATAATGCTGTTACGCGAGCGAACTTCTTCGGCGACGAACACCTGCACATCGCGTTCGGCCCCATGGGCGGCAAATACCCGCCAGGTGGTGTGGTCGATCTCTACCGTCTCGAAACCGGTACTGAACTTTCGGCCAGCGCCCAGCAGGGGCGCAGCCGGTGCGTTGGCCGAGCGCATGCTCAGGCGACCTTCATGAAACACCTGGAAAGCGACCTTGGGTGCATAACGGTGCAATGAGGGTGCGTCGACCTCCGGGCCGTCGTCGTCGATGTCGGAGGCCTGCTGCACCACCAAAATTGCGGCCGCCTGCGCCAGGTGCCCGTCGAGCAATTCATCGAGTTCGTGGCGAACATCGCGCCAGGTGAGCAGCGCAGCGGCCAGCCAGACACTCGTCACCACGCCAATGACCACGGCCAACAGGCGGCCTTGCAGTGAGTGCAAGCGCAACGTCATGGCGTTGGCACATCACGCAGCAGCATGTACCCGACACCGCGCACGGTGTGGATCAGGCTGCTGCCCAGTTTGCGCCTGATGTTGTGGATATGCACCTCAATGGCGTTGCTGTCGACCTCCTGCCCCCAACTGTAAAGCTGTTGTTCAAGTTGCTGACGCGTCAGCACCCGGCCTGCGCCCAGCATAAAGGCCTGCAGCAGATCAAACTCGCGCGCCGACAAAATCACCGCGGCGCCTGCCTGCATGACGGTGCGCGCGGCAGGGTCCAGCACCACCCCTTGCGCCGTCAACACTTCTTGCGGCTGGCCATTTGAACGGCGTACCAGCGCGCGCAACCGTGCTGCAAGCTCATGCAGGTCGACCGGCTTGACGACATAGTCGTCCGCGCCACCATCAAGACCCCGAATCCGATCCGGCACGGTGTCACGGGCGGTTAGCACCAGCACCGGGGTCGCAATGCGCGCCTGGCGAATCGATGCCAGCACGGCCAAGCCGTCTTTGCGCGGCAAGCCCAGGTCGAGTACCGCTGCAGCATAGGCTTGGGCACGCAGCTCGCGCTCGGCCGCTTCACCATCACGCACCCAGTCGACCTGAAAGCCGAGCTGGCGCAGTCCGGCGCGCAAACCATCGCCCAGCAGGGCATCGTCTTCGGCTAACAGGATTCTCATGCTCTAAATTGTCGTCGGAGATGGCAGCTCAATCGTCGTCATCGTGCGGTTTCGCGCCCAACTGTGCCCCCGCGTCGCCCAAATTGGCTCCTGTGACCGGGGCAGATTGCCACTGCAGCCACCAAAAACCTGACACCGCCAGCACCATCACTGCTGCCACGCTGCGCCATGCGCTCTTGATGCCTTGGTCCGATGTAGCCCACTTACGCCCGGTCACCATCGCACGTGCCAGGTTTTCCCTGTGCAGCAAGCTAGCTGCCAGCACCCCGGCAATATGCACGATCACCACCAGCAACAGGCCATTGGCCGCAGCCTCATGCACCTCGGCCACCCACTCACCCGCGAGATCGTTGAAGAATATCCAGCCGGTAGAACCGATCAGCAAGGTCAGCGCCAGCACCGCCACTATCGACAGCGCGCCGAGAGGGTTGTGACCAGTATGGTGCACGGGCTTGCCCTGGAGCATGCTCTGAAGGTACTGTTTCACCACCTGCGGGCCGCGGATGAATGCGCCAAAGCGCGCGTAGCGTGTGCCCATCAGGCCCCACAGCAGCCTGAAAACCACCAAGCCCAGCATGGTGTAGCCCAGGGTGACATGCAGCAGACGAAAACCTTCGCTCTCGGATGTGAGGTAGGACCCGGCAAAGCACAGCACCATCAGCCAGTGAAAGACGCGCACCGGGGCATCCCATACCAGCACCGAGCGCGCGGATTCAGCGGGGGATGCGGATTTTGCGTTCATTGAAATCTCCTTGTTCGGCGGTGGTATGGCAGGCATTGCAGTTGGCAGCGCTTTTCACGGCGGGCAATTTCCAGGTAGCGGCAGATACCTCGTCGTGCTTGCGCGCAAACCAGGCAGTTCGGGTAATACGGTCTTGCGGCGGCTCTTCCTTGACGCGCTTGTAGGACCCCGCGTTCGCGGCGATCCAGGCACTCAGCTCTTTGCGTGTGGCCTCATCGAGTGAGGCGTCGGTGCCAAAGTGCTGCGGCAAGTGGTTCATGGTGCGCACCCAGGACGCGGCAGGCATCAAGGTCGGCGGGTAAGCGACGTGGCAAGCCCCGCACTCCTGCACGTACTTGGGCAATAAGCTGATGCTGCGGCCGTTGCCGTCTGCGTGGGCGGCGCTCACCAGAGCAGTGGCGCACAGTAGGCCAGACACACACTGGAAAAGAGAGCGGTGGGAATAATTCATATTTGGAACTTCGGTCAGGGTAAGGGCGGTATGTCAGGGCTTGAGCGTAATGAGCCAACTCATCACATCGGCCTTCTCCAGCGCGCTGCATTCGCGGCCCACCACGTCGTTGCAGTTGCGGCGAAACCACTTTTCGACTTTGGCCGGGTCGGTCAAACGTTCGGCATTGACGGCGGGTGCCATGGCGGCAATCGGCTTGCCGGTTGACGCATGCTTTCCGACCTGGGTCGCAAGTGCCGTGTGGCAACTGGCGCAACTCCATTCCTTGCCGTGCGTCGTGGTAAAAAACTGCCGGCCCCGTTCGGCCTGCGCTGCGGCACCGGCCTGGGTCGCGTAGGCCGTCGACAATTCTGTGGGTGTCGCGGCCTGAACCGAACCGGTCAGGCCCGCCATTGCGATGGTCAATGCGCAGGCGGTGGTAAAAACGCGATGGCGGCTAGGTAAAAAGTTAAGTGCTTGCATGGTGACTCCTTGGCCGCAATCATGACAAGCGCTTCTTAGGGAATTCTTAAGAACCCAAGTCTTGCAGGTACCATCGCCGCCTATGTCTACTTTTGAAATTGAAGGCGGTGTCGCCTTGCGCGGTACCGTGCGTGCCTCTGGCAACAAGAATGCCATTTTGCCGATGATCGCGGCCTGCATCCTGACGGACCAGGAGGTGATTCTGGACAATGTGCCCGACATTATTGATGTGCGGCACATGCTCGAAGCGATTAGCGAACTCGGGGGCAAGGTCCAGCGCAGCGGTGAGCGTGTGAGTATCCATGTCAAGCAGGTCGCGACCCACGAACTCAGTCGGGCATTGTGCAACAAGGTGCGGACCTCCATCTTGTGTGTCGCGCCGCTCTTGCACCGGCTCGGGCGGGCGACGCTGCACCCGCCTGGCGGTGACGTGATCGGGCGACGGCGCCTTGATACGCATTTTTATGGTCTGCAAAAGCTCGGTGCCAGCGTCAAGCTCAATGGCAGTTACGAATTTTCACTGGCCGGACGGCTGACTGGCGCAGAGCTTTTTTTTGACGAACCCTCGGTTACCGGGACCGAGCATATTTTGATGGCGGCCGTGGTCAGCGACGGACAGACCCTGATCCGCAACGCCGCCTGTGAGCCCCATGTGCAGGATTTGGCCCACATGCTTAACGCGATGGGTGCCCGCATCAGCGGCATTGGCACTAACCATTTGCTGGTCGAGGGCGTGCCATCGCTCCAGGGGACCACCTACAGGGTGTGCCACGACCACGTCGAAGCCGCTTCCTACCTGGCCCTGGCCGCCGCAACCGGTGGCGAAATACGCGTCGAGGGCACCGACCTGCATGCCTACTGGATGTGCCACCGCGTGTTTGAGACGCTAGGGGTCAAGATCGAGTTGCACAAAGACCATATCTATCTTCCGCAGAGCCAGCGTCTGAGCGTCACACGGGACTTTGATGGCTCGATCCCGGTCATTGCCGACGGACCGTGGCCACAGTTTGCCAGTGACCAGATGAGTTGCATGATCACGCTGGCGACCCAGGTCGAGGGCAACGTGCTGTTTTTCGAGAAGATGTTCGAGTCGCGCCTGTATTTTGTTGACAAGCTAATTGCCATGGGGGCCAATGCCGTGGTCTGTGATCCGCACCGGGTGGTGATCAGCGGGCGCTCGCAACTGCGCGGCACTACCCTGAGTTCACCCGACATTCGGGCCGGCATGGCCCTGTTAGGCGCTGCGCTGTGCGCCAGCGGAAAGTCCACGGTCCAAAACGCCAACATGATTGAGCGTGGCTACGAACGACTGGAACAAAAACTGACCGGACTGGGTGCCCGCATCCGGCGGCTTGAAGCATAAGGTCTGAGCAACTGAAACGCAGGTCACGCGGCGACCTCTTGAAAAAGGGCATCGACGTCCCTACTTTTCCTCTACACCACCGGATAGTCCGGAGGTACTTATGGAGGCTAGCGATGTATCGAATTTTCCCGCCAGGTGACCTGTTCAGCGAACTGAGCCGCCTACAACGTCAATACCAGAGGTATTCCAACCCCACGTCCAACATCCGGGGTTATGGGCGCAGCGAGTTTCCCGCCATGAACATTGGTGGCACACCTGACTCGGTTGAAATTTATGCCTTTGCGCCCGGCCTGGACCCCGCATCCATCGATGTGACGATAGAGCGGGGCGTGCTGACGCTCGCCGGTGAGCGTACTCCCTTGGCTGTCAACTCGGAAAAGGGTGCAGCAATCCACGTCAACGAGCGTTTTTCTGGACCCTTCAGGCGGGCGGTGAGTTTGCCCGACGACGCAGACCCGGCGCAGGTCAGTGCCCGCTACACCGACGGCATTCTGTGCATCAGCGTCAAGCGCCGCGAGTCCGCCAAACGCCGCCAGGTCGAAGTTCAGTAATTCCAGAGGAGAAGACCATGATTGAAAACAACACCGACAAAAAGCCCAGCACCGCCCCGGCCGAAGACAGCTACATGTCGCCGATGGTGGATGTGGTCGAGGATGCTTCTGGCATCACCCTGTATGCCGATTTGCCTGGCGTGTCCAAGGAAAACTTGCGGGTGCGGGTGGAATCAGACACTTTATCGATTGAAGGTGCACTGAGCCTGCCCTGGATCAAGGACCTGCAAGCCAACCATGTAGAGGTGCCCTACCCGCGCTACCAGCGCGCTTTTACGCTGGGCCAAGAACTCGACAGAGACAAGGTGGCAGCCGAGTTCAAGCAAGGTGTCTTGCGCCTGCACATCCCCAAGGTCGAGCACGTCAAACCGCGCAAGATCGAAGTGCAGGTGGGCTGAAGCCGTTTGCTAGCTGGCGCTTGGGGCAATAGGTTCCACAATCCGAAAGCCCTGGCGCGGTCCCTCATTGCCCACGCGGTCCATCAGGGATACGACCACCGCATTGAGCAGGTCGCCCTCGGCGGTCCGGGTGAGCAATTCCAGCGGCACCTGCGCGCACAGACGCAATTCCCAACGCGCACCGTAGCGCAGCCACACGACCCAGCGCACGGTCGGCGCCGGGTCGCCTTTCACCACCAGTTGCAGGCGGTAATCCCCAAGCCGCATGGGGCTCAGGTGTGCGACGAAGGCGGGATGGGGCTCGGCAGGCAGCCAGGGTGTGGCGGGCACCAGCGCAGCGTGGGCGTAGTGGCCCGATTGCAATTGCTCGCTGATACGCTGGCGGTTGCCGGTCAAGGCCACCATGCTGAAATGTGCGTGGCCGGAGCCGGGCGCGCGCTGGCGCACCAGGCCAATCTGGTCCAGAAGCTCGCGCGCAGACCAGCCGGGCTTGACCGTATCGGGGAGCGTCGCCAGACGGCTCGTAAAGAGCCCGGGCCAGATGTGCCGACCGTGGCGGTTTTGCGCGTGCCAGTAGTGCAGCAGCGTGCCAAACGCCTGTTCCGGCGGGGCTATCGCCCAATACAGCTGGGGCACCAGGTAGTCCAGCCAACCCTCTTCCAGCCAGCGTTCAACGTTGGCGTAGAGCTTGTCGTACTGGCTAAAACCGCGAATTCCCGGCGGGCGCCGGTCCGGCCGCCCCAGCCCGAACGGACTGATGCCAAACCGCACCCAGGGCTTGGTCTGGCGAATGCTGCGGTGCAGTCGCTCGACCAGCTTGTCCACGTTGCTGCGTCGCCAGTCGCTGCGAGAGAGCGTGCCACTGGCCTCCAGATAGCGCTGCCACGCGGGCTGGTCCGGAAAATCCAGCTCGACCCGGGACGCCTCAGACTGCATGACCGGATACGGATAAAAGTAATCGTCGATATGGATGGCGTCCACGTCATAGCGGCGCAGCACATCCATGAAGACCGCCACCGTGTGCTCGACTGCGGCCGGCTCGCCGGGATCAATCCACAATTGATCGCCGTAGCTCCTGACCCACTCGGGCCGCGACTGGCTCAGGTGCCGTGCCGACAGCGGCGCGCCCGCCTTGCCCGGGCGCGCGCGAAAGGGATTGAGCCAGGCATGCAGCTCCAGGGCGCGCGCGTGCGCCTCTTCGATCCAGAGCGCCAGCGGGTCGTAAAAGGGGGCTGGTGCTGCATCTTGTGTACCGGTCAGAACCTCGCTCCAGGGCTCTAGCGCCGAGGCATAGAGCGCGTCGGCACTGGTGCGGATCTGCAAAATGATGGCGTTGAGTCTGAGCGCCACCGCCTGGTCAAGAATGGCACGCATTTCGGTCTGCTGCTCTGCGGTACTCAGACCCTTGCGACTGGGCCAGTCGATATTGGACACGGTGGCGACCCAGGCCGCGCGAAATTCGCGTGGTGCGGCAGGCGCCTGGTCGGTCAAATCTGGCGCCTCTCGCAGCACCAGTCCACCCGCTGTCGGCAGCGCCGTGCAGCCGCCCAGGCAGGCCACGCCGCCAGCCGCAGCACAGGCCGCCAGTAGTTGTCGTCGTTGCATGGTGGCTCTCTTTGTGGTTGATCTCAAGCCTGCGTTGACGGACCCATGTTGTCCCTTTTACTTGGCTGGGCAAAGTAAAACCCCTCGTTGCCGCGCACGGCACCCGGCACCACCAAGCGCGGGGCGGGCTGCAGAGCAGCAAACTGGTGCATCCTGAATTGGGATGTGGTGTAGGTCATAGGCGCTTTCTCTCAAGAACAAGGGGCTGTCGAACGGCAGGGGTGGCGACTGCGAAGCGCCCTGCAGCAGTCGATTTTGCACCGACTTATTGACCCATAATGGACGCACCCTCACCCTGTTTGCGCTTGGAGTGCCTTCGATGATCCCCATGGACCAGCTATTGACAGCGCGGCCTTGTTCGCGGACTGGTGCCCGATTTCTTGGCGTGGTACTCGCATTCACCCTTTGGGGCAGCGTTTGCACGGCACAAGACCGCTACCCGCTCGCGCCGCAGCCTGTGGCAGCCCTGCCGGCCACGCAGGACGCCAACACCCCGGCCAAGGAGCTTTTTGGACGTGCCTCGGGCGCGGCTGCACTCACGCCCGAACCGATCGGGTTTTACTCCAGGGGCTGTCTGGCCGGCGCACAGCCCCTGCCGGCCGACGGAACCCATTGGCAAACCATGCGGCCCTCGCGCAACCGCAACTGGGGGCATCCGTCGCTGATTCGCTTTGTGCAAAGATTTGCGAGCGCCGCCGCACAGGCCAGCGGCTGGCCCGGCATTTTGGTCGGTGACCTGGCGCAGCCGCGCGGGGGGCCGATGCTGACCGGGCACGCGTCGCACCAGCTCGGGCTCGATGCCGACATCTGGCTCAGACCCATGCCCGCCCACACCCTGACACGCGCTGAACGTGAAGAAACCTCGGCCATCTCCGTGGTGCGACCCGATCGCCTCGACGTCGAGCCCACAACCTGGACTGAAGGCCACCTGGCAGTGCTGCGCACGGCCGCGCTCGATGCCGATGTGCAGCGCATTTTCGTTAATGCGGCCATCAAGCGGGCCGCCTGCCGCAGCGCCAAAGGTGAGCCCTGGCTGCGCAAATTGCGCCCTGAACGTGGCCACGACTACCACTTTCATGTGCGCCTGCACTGTCCCCAGGGCAGCGGCAAGTGCAGCGCACAAGACCCCACCCCCGAGGGCGATGGTTGCGACGCCACACTGGACTGGTGGTTTAGCGACGAGGCCCTGCACCCCAAACCAGCGGGCACACCACCGCCCCCGCTGACCTTGGTCAGGCTGCCACCCGAATGCCGTAGTGTGCTGCAGGCGCCCTAAGGGAAAAAGTTGGCGGTCAACCGAAAAAGTAGCATCATGCATTTCACACTAAAGGACCTTCATGTTTCGCACCTCATACCTTGACTACGCCGCCTTGAGTGCTCAGCTCAGTGCCTGGGCCAGCGAGTACCCCGACTTTGTGCGCCTGGGCACCTTGGGGCAGTCGGCGCAGGGCCGCGCCATACCCTTGCTGACCATTGGCCGCCGGCCCGATGAGGTCCGCCCTGCGGTCTGGGTTGACGGCAATATGCACGCCTCCGAGGTCTGTGGCAGCAGCGTGGCACTGGCCATTGCGGAAGACCTCATCAGCTTGCACGCAGGTGTGGCCACAGGTGTTGCCAAGGGTTTGCCCGTGCATATGGCCAAGGCCTTGACCGAGGCCTTGTTTTACATCGTGCCCCGCATTTCCCCGGACGGTGCCGAGGCGGTGCTGACCACGGGGCGCTATGTGCGCTCGAGCCCGCAGGACGAACGCGCCAACCAGGGCCATGCCCATTGGCAGGCACAGGACATCAATGGCGATGGAGTCGCGGGCTATATGCGCCGGCAAGACCCCAACGGCGACCTGGTGGAGCTGCGCGACGCGACCGGCACGCCGCTGGATCCCCCGGTGCTGGTCGCCCGCATGCCCGAGGACAGCGGCCCGTTCTACAAGATGTACCCCGAGGGGCTGATCGCCAACTTTGATGGCAAGCGCATCCCCGACCCCTATTTTCTGTCGGACAACCAGTACGACTTCAACCGCAATTTTCCGTTTTCTTGGGCTCCTGAGCCGGCACAGGCCGGCGCTGGCGACTTTCCGGGCAGTGCACCCGAAACGCGCGCGGTCATGGAGTTTGCCACCCGCCATCCCAACATCTTCACCTGGCTCAATCTGCACACCTTTGGCGGCGTGCTGATCCGACCGCTGGGTGACAAGCCCGACAGCAAGATGGACCCCATAGACCGCGGCATTTATGAGCAGGTCGAGGCCTGGATGAGCGAGCACACAGGCTACGCCACGGTGAGCGGGTTTCACGAGTTTTTGTATGAGCCCGACAAACCCC